>NZ_JBEZWN010000006.1:0-249891 GCF_040637495.1 Streptomyces sp. NPDC029044 | reverse complement strand
AGGGCGCGTGCGAGGCGGCCGGGCTCAAGCATCTGTCGGAGGCGTGGCGCTCGGGTGCCGAGGTGACCTGCGGAGGCTCCGGGAGGTGCGGGCCGTCGCCTGGAAGCCGCGGGACGTCACTTGTCGCCGTCGTCCTTCTGCTCGTCGCCGTCTTCGCCCTCGATGACCGGGATCAGGGAGAGCTTGCCGCGGGAGTCGATCTCGGCGATCTCGACCTGGACCTTGTGGCCCACACCGAGGACGTCCTCGACGTTCTCCACGCGCTTGCCGCCGGCGAGCTTGCGGATCTGCGAGATGTGCAGCAGACCGTCCTTGCCCGGGAGCAGCGAGACGAACGCGCCGAAGGTGGTGGTCTTCACGACCGTACCCAGGTAGCGCTCGCCGACCTCGGGCATCGTCGGGTTGGCGATGCCGTTGATCGTGGTGCGGGCGGCCTCGGCGGAGGGGCCGTCGACGGCGCCGATGTAGATCGTGCCGTCGTCCTCGATCGTGATGTCGGCGCCGGTGTCCTCCTGGATCTGATTGATCATCTTGCCCTTGGGGCCGATGACCTCGCCGATCTTGTCCACGGGGATCTTGACGGTGATGATCCGCGGGGCGTTCGGGGACATCTCGTCCGGCGTGTCGATCGCTTCCATCATCACGTCGAGGATGTGGAGGCGGGCGTCGCGGGCCTGCTTGAGGGCCGCGGCCAGGACGGAGGCCGGGATGCCGTCCAGCTTGGTGTCGAGCTGGAGGGCGGTCACGAAGTCCTTGGTGCCGGCGACCTTGAAGTCCATGTCGCCGAAGGCGTCCTCCGCACCGAGGATGTCGGTGAGGGTGACGTAGTGCGTCTCGCCCTCGATCTCCTGGGAGATCAGGCCCATGGCGATACCGGCGACGGGGGCCTTCAGCGGCACACCGGCGTTCAGCAGCGACATGGTGGAGGCGCAGACCGAGCCCATGGACGTCGAGCCGTTGGAGCTCAGCGCCTCGGAGACCTGGCGGATCGCGTAGGGGAACTCCTCGCGGGTCGGCAGGACCGGCACCAGGGCGCGCTCGGCGAGGGCACCGTGACCGATCTCGCGGCGCTTCGGAGAACCGACGCGGCCCGTCTCACCGGTGGAGTACGGCGGGAAGTTGTAGTTGTGCATGTAGCGCTTGCGCGTCACCGGCGACAGCGTGTCGAGCTGCTGCTCCATGCGGAGCATGTTCAGGGTGGTGACGCCCAGGATCTGGGTCTCGCCACGCTCGAACACGGCGGAACCGTGGACCCGCGGGATGGCCTCGACCTCGGCGGCCAGGGTGCGGATGTCGGTGACACCGCGGCCGTCGATGCGCTTCTTCTCCTTGATGACGCGCTCACGGACCAGGGTCTTGGTCAGCGAGCGGTACGCGGCGGAGATCTCCTTCTCGCGGCCCTCGAACTCCGGCAGGAGCTTCTCGGCGGCGAGCGCCTTGACGCGGTCCAGCTCGGACTCGCGCTCCTGCTTGCCGGCGATGGTCAGCGCGGAGGCGAGCTCCGGCTTGACGGCGGCGGTGAGCGCCTCCAGGACGTCGTCCTGGTAGTCGAGGAAGATCGGGAACTCGCCGGTCGGCTTGGCGGCCTTGGAGGCGAGGTCCGACTGGGCCTTGCAGAGCACCTTGATGAAGGGCTTCGCGGCCTCCAGACCGGCGGCGACGACCTCCTCGGTGGGCGCCTCGGCGCCGCCCTCGACCAGCTTGATGGTCTTCTCGGTGGCCTCGGCCTCGACCATCATGATCGCGACGTCGCCGTCCTCCAGGACGCGGCCCGCGACGACCATGTCGAACGCGGCGTCCTCAAGCTCGGTGTGCGTCGGGAAGGCCACCCACTGGCCGCGGATCAGCGCGACGCGGACGCCGCCGATCGGGCCGGAGAAGGGCAGGCCGGCCAGCTGCGTGGACGCGGACGCGGCGTTGATCGCGACGACGTCGTACAGGTGGTCGGGGTTGAGCGCCATGATCGTGGCGACGACCTGGATCTCGTTGCGCAGGCCCTTCCTGAAGGACGGGCGCAGCGGGCGGTCGATCAGGCGGCAGGTGAGGATCGCGTCCTCGGAGGGACGGCCCTCGCGGCGGAAGAAGCTGCCGGGGATCTTGCCGGCGGCGTACATCCGCTCCTCGACGTCCACCGTGAGGGGGAAGAAGTCGAGCTGGTCCTTGGGGTTCTTGGAGGCGGTGGTGGCCGACAGCACCATGGTGTCGTCGTCCAGGTACGCCACGGCGGAGCCGGCGGCCTGCTTGGCCAGGCGGCCCGTCTCGAAGCGGATGGTGCGGGTGCCGAAGGCGCCGTTGTCGATGACGGCCTCGGCGTAGTGGGTCTCGTTCTCCACTAGCGTTTTCTCCTCGTCCTCGTCCCCCTGCCCGTGTGGCAGAAGGACGGTTGCGGAGAAGCGCGCCGTGCTGTGCGGGCCGGTCTTCGATCGAAGCACCCGGGGTTCGCTCTCCCGGGGGCCACTACCGAGGACCGGCGGCGGCTGGGTGCGCCTCTCCTCTTCTTGTCGTGCTGTGTCGTCCGTATTGCGTTGTGCTACCACACTACAAAGCAGTGGCGGCACTCCGCACGTACAGCAAAGGGAGCGGCCCCCACTCTCCGGGAACCGCTCCCCTCACGGCGTCTTACTTGGCGCCCGCCGCACCACGGCGGATGCCGAGGCGGTCGACCAGCGCGCGGAAGCGCTGGATGTCCTTCTTCGCCAGGTACTGGAGAAGGCGGCGACGCTGACCCACGAGGATCAGCAGACCACGGCGGGAGTGGTGGTCGTGCTTGTGGGTCTTGAGGTGCTCGGTCAGGTCCGAGATGCGGCGCGAGAGCATGGCGACCTGGACCTCGGGGGAGCCGGTGTCGCCCTCCTTCTGGCCGAACTCGGTGATGATCTGCTTCTTCGTAGCGGCGTCGAGCGGCACGCGTACTCCTCGTAGTCTGTGATGGCCACCGAGTGCCCCCGGTCTGTGTCTCGGGGGAGCTTCCATGACTCGGAAGGCGGGGATCCGCTGAGCGCGGCCTCCAGAGCCGTGGGCTCCGGGGGTGCGTACACAAACGGCCGTCGACCAGGGTACCAGGCGGCCGGGGTCCTCTTTGCCCTGGTCGTCCGAACCCCCCGGCCGGAGCGGAGGGGGCCACTAGGGTGAGCAGATTCGGATCGTTCGTACGTCGGGAAGGGGTCGCTGCGGCATGGCGGAGACGGCTGAGGAGATCAAGGCGCGCAAGGAGCGGGAGCGGGACGAGCTCTACGCCCTGGACATCTCCGGTGTCGAGTGGCACAGCGCGCCGGGCACCGAGGGGCACGAGGAGCGGGTCGAGATCGCCTACCTGCCCGAGGGGGCCGTGGCGATGCGGTCGTCGCTCGACCCGGACACGGTGCTGCGCTACACGGAGGCGGAGTGGCGGGCGTTCGTGCTGGGGGCGCGGGACGGGGAGTTCGATCTTGAGTCCCCGCCCGGCCAGGGGGGGCCTGGCGCGGAGTGACGGTGGGCACCGGAGCGCTCACCGGGTCATCGGGCGCTCCCCGGTGACCGAGCCGGCGAGGGCGAGCCCCCTGTGCGGCTCGGTGACCCGGGGACCGAGCCGGCGAGCCCCCGTGCGGCACTGCGTCGTGGCGGTCGCGCCCCGTCCGAGTGGGGCAGCGGGTCCGGCGGTGGCCTTGCGTCCGCCGCTGCTTCGTTGAGCGGCGGACCGACGCCCCGCTGCGTCGTTGGACGCCTCCCGTGGGTGTGGTGGATCCCGCCGCCCGGACGGACGGGGTGAACACGCAGGTCGGCTGGGCGGGGGTCAGCTGGTCATCGAGCGGACTGCCGAGTACACGTCGAACACCGCCAGGGTCAGCGGCACCAGCGTCAGCAGCACGAAGCCCTCGGCGATCTCCAGGAAGCGTCCCCAGAACGGGGTGAGGCCGCCGCGCGAGACGATCAATCCGATCGCCGTGACGAGCGCGGCCGCCGCGGCGATCGCAGCGACGAGCCAGATAGTCCGGAGGTCGAGGGCGCTGCGGTCGCCCGTGAGGGCCTCGCGGACGATCGAGTGCGGCGGATTGAGTGCCAGCCCCAGACCGAGCAGTACGAGAGAGGCGAGACCGGCGGCCAGGACGGGGGCCACCTGGCCGGTGTACCGGAAGAGATGGGCGCGCATCAGCATGGCCAGGCCGGTCGCCAGGGCCAGGAGCTGGGCCCAGACGTTCTCGGAGAACCCGAGGACCGCCGAGGAACCGACGGCGAGCAGCGCGCAGCCGCCCACCAGGCCCACCAGGAGTTCGTGTCCACGCCGCGCCTGGGCGGCGACCCGCTCGGCGTCGACCGGCTCCTGGGGGGCGGGATCCGTGTCGTACGCGCTGCGCGGGGTCGTGTCCGGGGTGTCGAAGCCGATCGGGAGCCGGGCGAAGCGCATCGACAGTCCCGGCAGGAAGGCCAGGCCTCCGACGGCGACCGGGGCGCACAGGGCGGCGATCTCGGAAGGCGTCCAGTCGGCGAGGATCGCCGCGAACACGGCGATCAGGCCGATGGCGGAGGCGACGACGAAGCCGACGAAGGGGCCGTCCCCGCTCGGTGAGCACAGGGTGAGCAGGACCGAGGCCAGCAGCACCGCCGCGCAGGCGAGGAGGAACTGGAGCCGGCCGATGCCCTGTCCGTCGGCGAGCGGCAGGAGCCCCGAGCCGGCCACGCCGACGTTGGGGAGGGCGCCGAGCCCCAGGGCGATGGCCGACGCCCGGTCGTGGTAGACCCGGGCGCGCACGCAGGCCAGCACGACCAGGAGGACACCGGCGACGCCGGCGAGGATGCCGGGCAGGCCGTGCATGTCGTGCAGCGGGTCGCCCATCCAGGCCACGAAGGCGAGCAGGACCGGCAGTACGCCTCCCCCGACGAGACCTGCCGCGCGCGTCAGGTCGCCGCTCCACAAGGTGCGCTCGCTGGTCACGGCGGAGGCGACGGCCTCGGAGACGTCGTCGAAGACAGCGGGCGGCAGCGACTCGGAGAACGGGCGCAGCGCGAGGAGTTCGCCGTCGAGGATGCGCTGGGCGGCGAAGGAACGGGCACTGTCGAGGACGGTGCCGTCCCGGCGGACCAGGTGGTAGCCGACGGGCGCGCCTTCGGCGGGACTTTGCCGGGTGAGGGTCAGGATCTCCGGATAGAGGTCGGCGACCGGGATGTCGTCGGGCAGCGCCACGTCGATCCGGCTGTCGGGCGCGACGATGGTGACGCGGCAGAAACCGAGACCCGTGCCCGCCCCGGCGGGAGTTCCCGTACCGGGTCCCCTTCCGGTGGCTGCCGCGGAGGCCGTCATACTCACCTGCTGCTCCCCCTCAGTGATGATTTTCTACCCACGGTGGGTACGGAATCCTGCGCGGTTGCCCCTCGTCCCCTGTGACCGGCCGTCCGGCGAGGTCGTGGGAACGGCCCCGCGTGCCGCAGCCAGGGTTCCGCAGCCCGCCGGATCTCACGGAATGCCCCGTTTGCTCCGGCTCAACTCGCGTGTGCCCACGCGAACTTCCGGCACCCTATCGCCCCTTGCCCCCCTTGCAGTCAGTAGGATCGCGCGGCGGCCTGCGTCCGCCTGACACGGGGCGGCGGACGGACTCTCGGGCTAGTCGAGGGAATGGATGCCAGTGAGCCACATCGTCGTGAAGCGCCCGCCTCGGGTGCTGCCGTCCGAAGTGCCCACGCAGGAGATCGTGCTGCAGCCTCCGCCCGAACTGCCGCGGGGACACCGGGAGAGCGTGCTGATGCAACTCCTGCCGACGCTCGGCATGGGTGGCTCGGTGGTCTTCTTCTTCACGAGCGGGCAGCCGTTCATGAGGATCATGGGCATGATCATGATCGCGTCGACGATCGCCATGTCCGTGGCGATGGTGATCCGCTTCCGCCGGGGTTCCCAGGGGGAGTTGGCGGACATGCGCCGGGACTACCTGAACTACCTGGGACAGACCCGCCTCACGGCCGTCGACACGGCGAAGGCACAGCGTGACGCGCAGTACTTCCTGCATCCCTCCCCCGAACAGCTGTGGGCCCTGGTCGCCGAGGGCAGCCGGGTGTGGGAACGGCGCCCCGGCGACGAGGACTTCGCCCAGGTCCGCATCGGTCTCGGCTCGCAGGCCCTCGCCAGGGCCCTCATCGCCCCCGAGACCGCTCCTGTCGCGCAGCTGGAGCCGCTGACCGCGGGTGCGATGCAGCGCTTCCTCGCCGTCCACAGCACCCTGGACGACCTGCCGATGGCGGTCTCGTTGCGTGCGTTCTACCACGTCACGCTCAGTGGTGATCCGCAGTCCGTACGGTCCTCCGCCCGGGCCATGGCCGGCTCGCTAGCCGCGCTGCACTCCCCGGAGGATCTGCTCATCGTGGTGGCGGCGGGCCGCGAGGAACTGCCCCACTGGGAGTGGATCAAGTGGCTGCCGCACGTCCAGGCCCCCGGGGCCGTGGACGGAGCGGGCAGCCGCAGGCTGATCGGCAGCGACAGCCACGAGCTGGAGACCCTGCTCGCCACCCGGCTGACAGGCCGCCCGCGCTTCCACCCGAACGCGGCGCCCCTTCCGGAGGAGCCCCACATCGTCGTCGTACTCGACGGCCTCTCCCTGCCGCCGGACTCGGTCCTGGCCAATCCCGAAGGTCTCCAGGGCGTCACCGTCCTCGAGGTCGTCCCCGGCGATCTGAGCACGGGCGGCGGCGAACTCTCCATCGTCGTACGGCCCGAAACGCTGCACCTGGAGTCGGGGCACGGTGTCGTCTACGAGGGAACTCCGGACGTCCTCTCCTACGAGTCCGCCGAAGCCCTCGCCCGGCAGCTGGCCCCGCTGCGAATGGCCTCGGGTGGCGACGACGACGAACCACTGCTCGCCAACCTGGAGTTCACCGATCTGCTGAACCTCGGTGACGCCGCGTCCGTCGACACCCAGCGCACCTGGCGGCCGCGGTCGCTCGCGGAGCGGCTCCGGGTGCCGATCGGTGTCGGCGAGGACGGACGCCCCGTGATGCTGGACCTCAAGGAGGCCGCGCAGGAAGGCATGGGCCCGCACGGCCTGTGCGTCGGGGCGACCGGCTCGGGCAAGTCGGAGCTGCTGCGCACGCTGGTACTGGGCCTCGCGGTCACCCATTCGTCGGAGACGCTGAACTTCGTCCTCGCGGACTTCAAGGGCGGCGCGACCTTCGCCGGTATGGCGCAGATGCCCCACGTGGCGGCCGTCATCACCAATCTCGCGGACGACCTCACCCTGGTCGACCGCATGGGCGACTCCATCCGCGGCGAACTCAACCGCCGCCAGGAGATGCTGCGCGACGCGGGCAACTACGCCAACATCCACGACTACGAGAAGGCCCGCGCGGCCGGTGCCGCCCTGCAGCCCATTCCGTCGCTGGTGCTGGTCATCGACGAGTTCAGCGAGCTGCTGACGGCGAAGCCCGACTTCATCGAGATGTTCGTGCAGATCGGCCGCATCGGCCGGTCGCTCGGTGTGCATCTGCTGCTGGCGTCCCAGCGCCTGGAGGAAGGCCGCCTGCGCGGTCTGGAGACGTACCTGTCGTACCGCGTCGGTCTGCGGACCTTCTCCGCCGCGGAGTCCCGCGCGGCGATCGGCGTACCGGACGCCTATGAGCTGCCGAACGTCCCCGGCTCCGGCCTCCTCAAATTCGGTACGGACGAAATGGTGCGCTTCAAAGCGGCGTACGTCTCCGGCGTGTACCGCTCGGGCACCCAGCGCACCGCGCTGAGCGGCGGCCCGCTGCCGATGGACCGGCGGCCGGTGCTGTTCACGGCGGCCGAGGTGCCGGTGCGGTACCTGGCTGTGCCCCAGCAGCACCCGTCGGCTTCGGACGGCCCGGAGGTCGACGACGCGCTCGCCGACACGGTGCTCGACGTGATCGTGCGCCGGCTGGAGGCCCAGGGTCCGGCGGCACACCAGGTATGGCTGCCGCCGCTGGACAGTCCGCCGCCGCTCGACGAACTCCTGCCCGGCCTCACAGCCGTACCGGGCCGCGGCCTCACACAGCCGGGCTACGAGGGCGCCGGCCGCCTGGTCGTACCCGCGGGCCTGGTGGACAAGCCCTACGAGCAGCGCCGCGACCCGCTCTGGGTCGACTTCTCCGGCGCGGCCGGCCACATGCAGATCATCGGCGGCCCGCAGTCCGGCAAGTCGACACTGCTACGCACTCTGATCTCGGCGTTCGCGCTCACGCACACGCCGTACGAAGTGCAGTTCTACGGCCTTGATTTCGGTGGGGGCGGCATGGCCGCGGTGGCCGGACTGCCGCACGTGGGCGGGGTCGCCTCACGCCTGGATCCGGAGCGGGTGCGGCGCACGGTGGCCGAGGTGTACGGCGTGCTGAACCGTCGCGAGGAGTACTTTCGCTCCGCCGGCATCGCCTCGATCGCGGACTTCCGGGCCAGGCGGGCCCGGGGCGAGATCGCGGTCACGGATCAGCCCTGGGGTGATGTGTTCCTGGTCATCGACGGCTGGGGCAACTTCCGCGCGGACTACGAGGCGATGGACCAGGTGATCCACGACATCGCGGCGCGCGGTCTCGGTTACGGCATCCACCTGATCCTGACGGCGTCACGCTCGATGGAGGTCAGGGCCAACCTCAAGGACCACCTGATGAACCGCCTGGAGCTGCGGCTCGGCGACACGATGGACTCCGAGCTGGACCGCAAGGTCGCCGCCAACGTCCCGGCGGGAGTTCCCGGCCGCGGGCAGGCGCCGCAGAAGCTGCATTTCATGGCGGCGGTACCGCGCATGGACGGGCTCACCTCGGGTACGGACCTGGCGGACGCCACGGCCGCCCTCGCGACCGAGGTATCCCGCCACTGGCAGGCCCCGGGCGCCCCCCAAGTCCGTCTGCTGCCGCGCGAGTTCCCAGCCGATCAGCTCCCTCCGGGCGATCGCTTCCCACGCCGCGGCGTCGCCTTCGCCCTCGACGAGGACAACCTCGAACCGGTCTTCGTGGACTTCGAGCAGGACCCGTTCTTCCTCGTGTTCGGCGAGAGCGAGTCGGGCAAGTCGAACCTGCTGCGGCTGCTGATCCACCAGCTGACGCAGCGCTACTCGGGCGACGAGGCCAAGCTGTTCGTCATCGACAACCGGCGCTCCCTGCTGGACGTGACGCCGTCGTCCCACCTCGCCGAGTACATCCCCATGTCCAACTCCATGGACCACCACATGGCCGCCCTGGCCGACCTGATGAAGCGCCGCACACCGACAGCCGACGTCACGGCCCAGCAGCTGCGGGAGCGGAGCTGGTGGCGCGGACCCACGGTGTACGTCGTCATCGACGACTACGACCTCGTGGCCACGTCGAGTGGAAATCCGCTGGCTGGGTTGACGGAGCTGTTGCCGTTCGCACGGGATGTGGGCGTTCGGTTCATCATCGCGCGGTCTACGGCGGGTGCAGGGCGGGCGTCGTACGAGGCGTTCATGCAGCGGGTGAAGGAGCTTGGGGCGCAGGGGGTTGTGCTGGCCGGCGATCCGGGTGAGGGGGATCTGCTCGGTGGGGTGCGGCCGCGGCCCATGCCTGCGGGGCGGGGGGTCTTTGTGTCTCGGCGGAGGGGGAGGCCGTTGGTGCAGGTGGGGTTGAGTCCGGAAGGGGAGTTCTGATGGCGGGGTAAGAGTCTTCATGCTTCTGCTTGCCCGCTGGCTCGGCGGGGTGGTGCTGGTCGAGCAGAGGGTGCTGTGGTGGCGCTCTCAAGCACGCCGCTTCAGTGACGCTGAGGCGAACGGACCATCAGAAGCGAGGTACAGAGCGCGACGAATCCTCCTGCTGTCACTCGCGACGGTGATGATCGTCATAACCGTGTGGTGGTTCACCAGCCTTGATTCATCGAGCCTGATGGGCTTGAGGGCTGAGACGAGCGGGCCAGTCACAAGGGCTTGTGCAGGTCGAGTAGCGACTCGGACGACATTAAACCGGGGGGAAGGACACACCGATGGCGTGGGATGAGTGGGAACAGCTGAAGTCCGAGGCGGCGGAGCAGCAGTCGAGAACGAAGATGCAGCTGAACCAGTACCCGGCCGACCAAGGGGGAAGCAACACCCAGGGTGACCTCGTAGCAAGTCAGAAGGACCTCGCGGCGGTCGGTAAGGCGGCCCATGATTTGTTCACGGACTTCACGGCCTACAGCAGCCACGCCCGCGTGGCCTCTGAAGCGGCCGCCGGCGGACTCAGACGGGAGGGATTCGCCCTGGGAGGCGCGCTGGAGCATGTGACGGAGCGCTGGAGTCAGCAGACCAGGACCCTGCTGGACGCCTGTGCCCACATCTCCAACCACCTGCGGTTCACCAAGAACCAGCATGCTGCCGACGAGTCCTACATTGCCGGCACGGTCAGCAGCATCGCCTTGCTCGACGAGGGTTTCGACGACCGGAAGGGCCACTGACGCCGATGGACCTCGACGCACTGCGCCACGGGAACTTCGCGAAGCTCGGTGAAGCGATCACCGACTGGGAACAGATGACGAAGAAGTTGTCGGACCTGCAGAAGGACGCCGAGAGCAACCTGAAGTCCAAGGCTGACAAGGCAAATTGGGTGGGAGTCAACGCGTCCGTCAGCCGCGAGTTCATCACCAGGACTGCCGCCGAGTTCGCCGACGCTCACACGCAGGCCAGCTCCATCGCCAAGATCCTCAGCGACACCCGTGGTGAGCTCATCGGATACCGCACCCAGCTGACCGAGGCGATCGCGCGCGGCACCCAGCAGAACATGACCGTGATCGACACTGGCGAGGGCACATTCACCGTTACGGGGAACACCCGGCCCGACTGGGCATCCGACCCCAGCGGAAAAACCGGAGCGGCGGATCAGAAGGCAGTGAACGCCCTCCGCGAGGAGATCGAAGGCATCCTGGCCAAGGCGACGCAAAGCGACAACAGTGCCGCGAAGGCCCTGAGGCTTATCGTCGACCAAGCGAAGTACGGATTCAGCGACGCCTCCTACTCGGACAGAGACTCCGCAGCCGAGGCTGTCGCGGCGGCAGAAAAGCTGGCAAAGATGGCCAAGAAGCCATCCGACATGAGCCTCAGTGACATCGCCAGCTTCGATCGCACGATGGAGAAGTACAAGGCCGACCCTTTGTTCGCGGAACAGTTCGCGAAGGGCCTTGGGGCCAAGGGGACGCTCCAGTTCTGGACCGAGATGACTTCCGCCCATGCCGGCGCCACGGGCTCGGAACTCGAGACTATGAAGAGCCTGCAGCAAAACCTCGGCCTGACCCTGGCCACGGCGTCCTTCTCGGATTCGGACGCCATGCAGCACTGGAAAAAGGACCTCGTTGCCGAGCGCAACACGAACTTTGTCGCCGCAAACTCACCCAGCCCTGTCGGCGCCCTCGGTTCCCAGGTCATTAGCAGCCTCATGCGTAAGGGCGTGTACGACACGGAATTCCTCGACAGCTACCGGGAGAAGCTGTTCAAGGCGGACAAGGGAGCGGGGGACGCCGGCACCGACGACCTTTGGGTTAAGGGGTACGACTCACTCGACCTCGTTTTCGGTGATGGCAATGGGCGGGATCCTTTGGAAGGGCTTTTCGAGGGCCTTTCCCACAATCCCGAGGCGGCGGTGCACGCGTTCGAATCCCAGACGGACCTTGATCACATGCTGGGCACGACCAGGTACACCGACCGCGGTGAGGCTCTTGGGCGGGCTCTGGAAACCGCAGTAACAGGGGTCGCCGCCGGTGATTACACATCAGCGGCCCCGCCTCACAGCACCGCGCAGGTCCAGATCATGGCCAACATCATGAACGCGGTGGCACAGCCCGGGGGAGGCTCGGACCTGGTGGGCAACGGACTGGGTGAAAGCCTTGGGAACATGGCGGCTTCCTATATGCCGGAGATCAGCCGGGCTTTCGGGGGCCCCAATTCGGAAGTGTTCCTCACAAACAGCGAACTTCCGGAGGAGCTGAACACGGCAGACGTGACGCGATTCCTTTCTGCGGTCTCTCTGGACCCTGCAGGAAGAGCCGGGATCATCATCGGTGAAAGCGTATACACCAGCGGGCTCTTGGACGCGCACCTATCTGATCCGTCTCTTTTCGACGGCCCGCGCAATCAAGTCTTCGAAAACATCGGCAGAAATGCAGGCATCATCGAGGGAATCGTCGGGCATTCCGTGGCGGATAAAAGTGTTCAAGCCGCCATTGATGGGGAGACCGACTACAATGACGCTCTGAAGAAGAAGGGAGATTTCATCAAGACGTGGATCGCGACCGGCTTGGGCTATGGATCCGTCTCCCTATTTCCTGGTAGTCACGCGGCGGCCGGCGCTGCAGTCGGAGGCTTTGCTGGCGGGGTCGTCGGCTTGGCCGTTGATCGCTTCGTCGAGGGGCAAGAGCTGAAAGGCGCTCGGGATGAGGCCCTGTATACGAGCGCCAAAGACCTCTACGACATGCGGGATTCGGTCAGTCAGCAGACACAATGGTCGACCGAGGACGCTCTCGAGGAGCATCACGTAAATCTCCCCAAGGACGGGACCAGCGACACCGTCCGCGTCGCTGTCAATCAGGGCTGGGACGACGCCAGTGAATTCCTGAACCGATCCAAGGAGCGTCAGAGTGGATAGGGGCACTAAAAACAAGGAACGGTCTGCCACCTCTGAGTACACCGCCAAGGGATTTGTCATCTCCCTGACGGTGCTCTGTCTCGTAGGCGCTGCTGCCTGGTTCGGATACGTGCATATCTTCACCAAAGGACTTGAGCGCCTGCCGCCCAAGGTGTGCGATGGGGCCGTCGATCGCCAAGTTGTGATCAGGACACTCCCGTCCACGCGAACGGCGGAGGAGGGATCCAACCAGCGGCACGAGAGGGAGGATCTCATGTTCTCCTGCCACATACACACCAGCGCGGGCTCAATTCTCTCCGGCATGGCGCGCGTCGAAGACGCCTCACTGCAGCAGTGGCTCAACCACTACGGGTCGAGTGCGGATGGCGGTGCCATACGCGTTTCCGTCGGTGGCGTCGAGGCATCGGCCGAGCTCGACTCGAGCAGTGGCAGCTCCTCCGTCTATATCCCTTGCATCCCTCGCGGAGTCCGGGCCGAGGACGCGAACGAAACCTACGCGATCATCGCCGAATCCGGCGTGATCGGGCACGGAAGGGCTTCTGGAGCAACACTTCGCCAAGCGGTAACCGACTTCGCCTATCAGCTTACCAAGCACACTTACCAGATGGCTGAATGCCAGAATTCGCGCACTCTTCCTGAGAAACTACCCCGCTACGAGGACCACACATGACAGACGAGGAGATCATCAGACACTTCGACGGACGAGGCCGCGTACAACTGCAGTTTCCCTACACCACGAGTGCTGAACGATGTCGCCGCATGGCGGCGATTGCCCACGCGCTCGGCTACAAGCCGCTGTTCACCGACGCGCTCGGCCGCCGAGATTTTCCCCGCTTCTACGAACGCGACGACGCTCCCGACGCCCGCCGCCGCGCAGAGCAAACCATCGAACGACTGCGTGCGGGCGGCCCAGTACTGCCAGCGCTAGAGCCGCCCCCACCTCCGCCGCCATCGGTCCCACCACCCACGCCTCAAAAGTTGCCATCACGCCCCCGGCAGTCATTGGACCCCAAACCGCCTCCGCCGCCGATGCCCCCAAGGGCTCGGATCCCGGCGCGGCCTCCCTATCCGCCTCCGCCACCACCTCCGCCTTCCGTCGACCCTGACTCTTTGTCGTAACGACGTCCAGACGCCGGCCCCAGTGGGCAGGAGCTCGGGCACTCGCCTGCGCCGTTCGGCGGGGCTGACGTCTCGACGACGGCTGAAGGTTGGTTCTGGATCACTTTCAATGCCGGGGCCACGGAGGGTGAGCTGCCCCGAGATTCGTGAAGTCCGGTGATCTTGTTTCAGGCGGACTGGGGGGCTTCCTGTTGGCGCCACCAGTCGCGTTCGTACTCGGCGGGCGGTACGTAGTCGAGAGCCGTCCTGAGCAAAGCCGTATGCCATCGCCGCTGTATCACGCGGCGAGACGCCAGTGTGTAGAGACGCAGGGGTCAATGCGCAGCCGGGGAAGCCGTGTCATCGGCCTTGAAGTCGAAGTTGATCTGGTCCCCCTCGACGGAAGACACCTTGACCGTTACGCCCAAGGTGCTGCCGTCGGCCGCTGTGAGCTTGCACCGGGTGGTGGTCCCGACCTTGGCGGCGAGGTCCTCGGGACAGGTGATGTGCGGCTTCGGCCGGCCCGTTGTGGCGGCGAGCCTTTCGGCGACTATGGTGGCCAGCTTGTCCGAAGACATTTTTGCCGTCGACCCGATATTGACCGAAGCTGAGCAGCCGACAAGCAGCACGCTGGCGGCTAAGGCCGGGAGGATCGAGATCGCTGCGGACGACCGCGTTGTGGCCATGGGAGAACTCCGATCTTGAGGTCATGACAAGAAAAGCCAGGAAGCACACAGCACAGGGTGGGCACCTCCCGTGCGTGCCCACCCTGGTTTCGCAGACTCTGCGTTCCTACTGGAAGTAGCTGGCGCCCTTCAGGTCACCGCCTCGGTAGTCACCGCCGGCGGTGCGGACTCGCTGCGAGATGTTGACCAGCGCCTGGTGGATGCCGCGCGCGTGCGTGTCCCACTGCTTGGTCTTCTTCTGGAACTCCTCGTACGCCTCGCCGCCCCAGCCCGCGGACACGTTGAGCACGGCCTGCTTCAGGGCCTCGAGGTCCTCCTCGAGCTTCTTTGCCTGGTTGCCGAGTTCCGTGGCGAGCGCATCCATCGTGCCGTAGGTGACGGCAAGTTCGTCGTAGTGGGCTCCGGACATGTTTCCCTCGTTTCTGTGCACAAGTCAGCCGGACTGCGCAGCCCGGACAGCGGTGCGGATCGTCAGTAGGCTCAGTAACTGTTGAGCGCCGAAGTCTTTCCACCGAGATCGTCCACCGCGATCTGCTTGAGGTCCGCCTCGATCTGGTCTTCGAGGTTGCGCTTGTCGGTCTTGTTCAGGTTGATGCCCTCGAGGAAGTCATCGAGCATCTTGCCGATCGCGACCATGTGCTGGTTGATTTCCGTCTGCTTGGTGTTGAACGCCTGGGCGCCCTGGCCCCTCCAGGCCTTCTCGATCATGTCGATCGTGCCCTGCAGCTTCGCGAGCGATCCCCTGATGTTGTCGTATCGATCGACGACCTCGGTCTGAAGCCTCTGTACGTCGCTTTCATTAAGCTTGCGGTCGACCATTTCGGCACTTCCCTTCGTAAGAGCTGTGGTTCGTTTCCGAGCGCGTCGTCGCGCCGGAGAGGTCCCGTGTGACCGGTTGATGTGCGTGAGTCGTCATGCTTTTCGCCGCGAGCGGATCACCGCGAAGGCACCGCCCCCGATCACCAGGACCGCCCCTGCGGCTCCGAGCGCGACCCACGTCGTGGTGTTGTCGGACGATTCCGAGGTCGATCCTGACGCCGAAGTCTGGCCGCCAGAAGGGTTTTTGGGGGCCTGTGACGAGGTTGATGCGGGACCGGAAGGTGAAGCGGTGACGCCCGTGACGCCGGTTCCGTTCTCGAAGCTGAGGGGGTCGGTGGCGGCCGACCCCGGGTTGATGTCGCTGTTCTCCAGCACCTTGCGGGGGCGGACGGCGCCGTAGCCGAGGTAGTTGCTCCGCTCGCCCTTCGCCCATGTGCGACCAGCTGTATCGATCATGGTGCGCAGGACTTGGTTGGCCGTCCAGTCGGGGTGTGCGGACCAGATGAGGGCGGCTGAGGCGGAGGCGATGGCCGTTGCCACACTTGTTCCATCGCCGCCGTCGCAATACGAGCGGAAAGTCGCGTCGCACCAATAGGGCACGTTGAGGCCTGGAGCCCCCAGGTCGACATAGTTTCCGTGTTCCGAAAACTTCCCGACTTCCCCTTCTTCATCTGCGGCAGCCACCCCGACGACATAAGGATAGGCGGCCGGATAGCCGATATAGTTTTTGGATTCAGCGTCGTTGCCGGTGCCGGCAAACAGCAACTTGCCCTTGGAGTGGGCGTACTTGATGGCCTTCTCCTCGTCCGGGTCGATGATATCTCCGGAGAATGACATGCTGATAATCTGGGCATCGCTATCGGCAGCAGCTCTGATCGCATCCTCGACCGAAGGCGTCTTCCTTTTGTCGGTGGCGTTCTTGACACCCTTGACAAGCACCCTATAAGGGACAATTTTCGCGCTGGGTGCTAGGCCCCGCAAGCCGCCGCCTGCGCCGGTCCCGGCAATCAACTCCGCCATGCTGGTTCCGTGGCCGTTGTAGTCCGTGGTGGCGTTATACGAGACCGCCTTAGGCACCGCGCGTCCGAGTACCTGGCCCTTGAGGGAAGACGTGTGTGGATTTACGCCAGTGTCCAGCACAGCAACCTTGACGCCCTTGCCAGTGCTGATCTTCCACATCGCGTCAGCGTTCATTGCGTCCAAATACCACTGCTTCGACTGGACGTCGACGGCGATCGCGCTCGGAGCCAGGCCCGAAGACATGATTGCGAAAACACCGAGTGCCGCGCACACGGTGGACACCCGTCTTCCGGCACGTCCAGCGAAGAACGCTCTCAATCCGCCACGTGGGCTGGTCCCTGTCATGCCGCTGTAGATCCTCGCTCTGATCAGTCAGTCACTGGTGGCGTGTTGCGTCGCGGGGTCTCCGGTTGGGACTCACCCTCACGATCCCTGCGGTTCGTGTTTCGTCGGCTTCCCGTGCGCCCGTGCGGCGCGCCTGCGCCGCCTCCGGTCGGCCCACCGCTTCTCGCTGCTGGGGTTCGCCCCTTGGGTGTACCGACGACGCCGTCGGCATTGCCCGCGGCGGGACGCGCAGTCTGGACCGGTCGAGCGCCAGGGGTGGAGTTCGGCGCTCCGATCACTCCACGCTGCCCAACTTGGCCGACGGGCGCATGGGAGCCAGTGTTGCCGCCAGCGCCGACGACCGTACCGCGCGGGACCTTGGAACCGGTCGTCCCTTGAGGGCCTGTAACGGGCCTTCCTCCGACAACTCCATTACCGCGCGCCGCACCTGAGGCACTCGCACCGCTGGCGCGATCGCCCGTCGGCCCTCCGACAGCGCGTGGCATTCCGCCGGAGACGCCTCGGCCCATGGGGGAAGCGCTGCCACCTCGAGCACCTGACTGCCCCGTGGTGGTGGCGTGCCCCATCGGACCAGTGGTACCGCGACCGCCGGCGGTGCCGCTCGGAGTGCCTGTACGTCCTTGAGCCGAGATGGGGGCCCTGTTGCCGTTCGCTCCGCCGAAACCCGAGGTGCGGCCGGCCAATCCGCTATGGGCAGGTGGAACCGTGCCGGCGGGAAAGGGAGGTACTGTCCCTCCGCCTCCGCCAGCGGGGCCAGTCATCGTCGGCGCCGCACTGGTCGTCGGCCTTGCGACTTCCTGGGGCGACAGAGTGCCAACGCTGTCGATCTTAGTACCGACGTTCCCCTCTGAAGCGATGGGCAAGTCATCCACCTGCTTGAGCGGTGGGGCAATGCCCCCTGAACGTGAATGGCTTGACGTCGTGCTCGACGACTCCTGTCCGGCCGCCACTGACTCTCGAGCAGCCCCGAGCCCCCCATTACCTTGCACTTCATCGCCCGTGATGACGGGGGCTGCGTAACCCGGCGCTGGCTTAGGCACCCCCACATCCGGCATAGGCTCGAACGTAGGCGGCTCCTGCGCCGCCATGATCTCTTCCGACACCGCGTAGAAGGACGCCAACCGGTTCATCTGGTTGATCGCCTCTTGGCGGTCCTTCTCGGCCTTGACCGCAGCCGCGTACTCCGCGTTGCTCTCGATCTGCTTGGGCGTCGGAATGTCCGCGACCGCCTTGGGGTCCTCTCGGGTGTCGCGGGGCGGCATGGCGCTGCGGACGGAGGCGAGGCCCGTGGCCGCTGCCGTGATCTGGGTGCCCGCTGCGTCGGCGAAGGCTGCGAGCTTGCGGGCGTGGAGGACGAGATTGGCGCCCCACTTGCGGAAGGCCTCGCCGGACTCGCCTTCCCAGTCGACCCGGGTGATGTGGCCTTCGAGTTCCTCGGCGGCCTCTTCGATGGCGGTCTGGGCGTTCAGCAGGGCAGTGCCCGCGAGTTCCAGGTCCTCCGGCTTTGCGGACTCGACCATGTCGATCATGGCGTTCAGGGCGTGGCCCTCGAAATTCGTCTTGCCGAAGACACGGGGGACCTTCCAGCCGAAGGGGAGGAGCTGGGCCACCCCTGTCGCGCCACTCACAATGTCGATGACGTTGACCTGCGCCGCGGCCTGATCTTTCTCCGCCTGGTGCGGTTCCTGGGGATTCTGCTTGTCGCTCACTAGTAGGTGACCGTCCGCTCGTCGTTGCTCTTCGGCGCGGCCTCGCCCCGCTTCGCGGCCTCCGCCGCTGCCCGCTCCCGCTCCGCTTCCTCGTGCTGACGGCCGATGTCAGTCGTGATCTCCCAGAACCGCCGCCGCTCCTCCTCGTCGATGTTGCTGAAGTTTCCGCCCGCGCCCATGACGGCGATCTGCATCGCCTCGATCTGAAGGCCGAGGTTCTTGGAGAGTGCGGTCAGACGTTCGTGGACGCGCTCGTACTGGCTGTGGAGGCCCTTGGCCTCGGCGAAGCCGCCCGAGCCGCTGAAAGAGGCCTCGGAGAGGGCGTGCGCCGCGATTTTCTGAGGGCTGCCGGGTGAACCCTCGAATGTGGAGAGCACGGCGTCGACACGCTTCTTGAAGGTTCCCAGCGCCTCCAAGCCGACTTTGAAACCCTCCGCAGGCAGCATGCCTTTCCTCCCCGTTCCCCGTTGGTGAAGTCGTTGAGCGGTGTACAGGTGATGACCCGATCGGCACACTCGATGACCACTGTAATCAATGGGTCAGACACCACCAACTGATTCTCGTGGTATGCGAGTTGCGAGGCGGACAAGATCAGGCCGAGCCGTGGAGTCAGCACCCGCCCTCACGCGTCGTCACCGCGAAGTCGTACGCGGGGACTGTCACCGTCCCCTCACCTCCGCCGATTCCCGGGGGCTCATAGTCCCCG
This sequence comes from Streptomyces sp. NPDC029044, assembly GCF_040637495.1. Taxonomy (NCBI): domain Bacteria; kingdom Bacillati; phylum Actinomycetota; class Actinomycetes; order Kitasatosporales; family Streptomycetaceae; genus Streptomyces; species Streptomyces sp. NPDC029044. Next base: position 230,974 of record NZ_JBEZWN010000006.1, on the reverse strand, counting down.
TCCTTCGACCGGGTGCGGGTGACCTGCATGCAGAAGGCCGAGTCGCCGCCGGTGACCGTGTAACGCGCCTCGGAGGGCGTGTTCGAGTCGGCGGGCCTCGCGGTCACGCCGTACTGCGGGGCATCGCCGCCGCCGTACTGGACGACCTTCTGCTCGATTTTTGTCGCGTATTCGTCGATCCAGCGGGTGTCGTCGTCCTCGGCGTAGATGTCGCCGAAACCGGAACTGCCGTCCAAGGCGTCCGTGGCGCCCTGCACGGCAGTCGTGAACTCGGCGTCGTCCCACGTCGTGTCATCGGAGACCTGGAAGCCCTGCACACACAGGTAGATGCCGACGCCGGCGAGAGCGACGAACACGACGCGGGCGGCTACGAAGGCGGCGTCGGGCAGTTCTTCGGCCGACGGGTTGATGCCGGCGCGCCAGGCCCGGACGCGGTCCGCCTTGACGCAGGCCATCGCCAGCAGCACGGCGGACAGGATGAGGCCGATGACATTCAGTTCGGTCAGCGCGTCCATGATCCGCCGTCCCCCCGTCGCCCATGCCCGCGCCGCGCGTCCCGGAGCGCCACTGCCGTGCCGCCCATCCCCGCGACGAGGACCACCGCGCCCACGGCCACGTACGTGGCCAGGCGGGCGTTGCGTTCCTCGGCGGTTTCGCCGATCTGGAACTTGGCCGGAGTGGGGGCTTCCGGTTTGCCGAGGCCCGCTTGGGGGCTGGGGGACTCGATGGGGTGCTCGTCATCGGTCAGGGCGCGTACCGGGTCGACCACTCCCCAGCCGACCAGGCGGTCGTGGCCCGCGGTGGTGCGCTCCGCGGTCTGTTCGATCTGGGCGACGATCTGCCGGGCCGTCCAGTCGCGGTGTTTCGCCTTGATCAGCGCCGCGAGACCGGCGACGTACGGTGCCGAGAAGCTCGTACCGTTGTCGGAGCAGTGGCCGCCCTTGGGGACGGTGGAGATCATGTCGACACCGGGGGCCGCGACGCCGACGAACTCGCCGGACTGGGAGAAGGCGGCACGCTCGTTGTTGCGGTCCGAGGCTGCGACGGCGAGGACGCCCTCGTAGGAAGCCGGGTAGGTCTCCTTGACGTTGCCGCCGAGGCCGTCGTTGCCCGCCGAGGCCACGACGACGATCCCCTCGTTCAGAGCCTGGTCGATCGCCAGTTTGAGATCGGACGTCGACGTCATCGGCCTCGTGGTGTCCTGGGAGATGTTGATGACGTCGGCCCGGGCCTGGACGGCGTAGCGGATCGCCTTGGTCAGGGTGCCGACGTCGCCGTTGCCCTCCGCGTCGTTCTGCTGGATCGGGATGATCGTCGCATCAGGGGCCAGGCCCACGAAGCCGGTGCCCTTGGCGGGCCGGGCGGCGATGATGCCGGCGACCTTGGTGCCGTGGCCGACCGTGTCCGTGGTGCCGTTCTCCTTGCCCCGCTCGATCGGGTTGCCGTCATCGTCCTTGAGGTTCTCGGGCAGGAAGTTGCGGCCGCTCTTCACGTCCACGGCGTCGGTGAGTTGAGGGTTCGTCACGTCGACGCCGGTGTCGATGACCGCCACCCGCATGCCCTTGCCCGTGGACTGGCTCCACAGCTCGTCCAGGAGGACGCGCTGGAGGGACCAGGGGCGGCCCGGGTACTTGCCGTTGGGGAACGCGCACTGGTCCGAGTACGGGAGGTCGGCCGCAGACGCGGGGGGTGCGAGGGCGACGGGGGCGGTCGTGAGCAGGGCCGCCGCCGCCACCGCGGTCGCCCTGCGGACGAAGGTGGGCATGTGTGGCACGTCCGGCCTCCTCAGGAACCCTGCGGCTGGCGTGCCGCCGTCGTCGACAGGCGTGGGCCGGTGGGCAGGAACTGCGACCAGGCGACGGGGATCGGCGCCGGGTCCACGTCCTTGTAGCCGAGCCGGGTCTGGGCTTGCCGGGCCTCCTGCTCGGCCTGCCGGCGGGCCTCGGCCGTCGTACCGATGCCGGCGTCGTCCGCGCCGCTGTCGGCGTTGGACTGCAGGACGTAGCGCAGGCCGGTGTCGGTGACGAGGAAGACGGGGCCGGCCTTCGTCTCCCTGCCCTGGAACTGGCGGTAGAGCTGGCCGGAGCCGGGCGTGACGTAGGCGCTGGAGGAGCCGGTGGGGAGCTTGGCCGGGAAGTCCGTGCCGGCCCAGGTGCTCAGGGTCGTGGCCCCCGAGCCGGCGTCGACGCCGCGCAGGACGTTGCAGACGGTGCCGCGGCTTCCTGCGGTTCCGGAGGCATCGTTGACGGGCTGGGGGTCCTCGGTCGGCCAGCGGTACTCGGTGCCGAACGGCTTGCCGGGGACGATCGCACCGGGGCTCATGCCCTTGGCTTGGCCGGCCTGGCCGAGGGCGGCCAGGTCCTCGCTGAACAGCAGGAGTTGGGCGACGAAGGCCGAGACGGGGGCGACCCGGCCGGGCAACACCACGTAGTACTGGTCGCTGTTGAGGTCGGACGCCTTGAGGACCATGCCGACCCTGTCGGTCTTGTCGTCCAGTTGACCGGGGGCGTCGGCCGCGGCACCGATCTGGGCGGGGATCTTCGGGAAGGAGATCGGGTCGCCGGTGTGCAGGGTCTCCAGCCACTCGTCGGAGACTTTCTGGGGCTTGCGTCCGGAGCCGACGACGGCGCGCAGCAGCAGTTCGTTGCTCTTGTCGACGAGGTAGGAGCGTCCCCTCGCGTCCACCACGTGGTGCTTCCCGTCCGGGGCCACGACGTAGAGCAGTTGCCCGCCCGTCAGTTTCTCGCCGTTGCCCTCGGTCGCTTTCAGGTCGCGGGAGGCCAGGACCAGGGCCGCCTTCTGGATGGACTCGCCGCCCGCGCTGGGGCGTTCGCAGACCGCCCAGCGCTTCTCGCCGCCCGCCTCGGACGCCGAGGGGAGACGGTCGGGCGCGTACGGGATGCCGATGGTGGCCCCGTGGGGGATCTTGCCGTTGTCGAGGACGGACTCGGCGACGGTCACCACATCGCCCTGGCCCTCGTTGAGGAGCAGCTTCGCGGACGCCATGTTGAGGACCGGGTGCAGCTGGACCTGTTTGCCGGTCTTCAGGACGACGTAGCGCGTGGTCGAGTCGCTGGCGACGATCACTTTGGCGTTGGGCTCGTCCCAGCCCTTGGGCGCGGTGGGCTTGAACATGCCCCAGGCCCCGAACACGGCCATGACGATCACACCCACGATGACGCCGGGGACGACCGCGCGCAGTGGACGAGGTGCCCCCTCCTCCGAACCGTCGGGCGACGACTGCAGGAAGGCCGCGAGCATGCGGCGCTTCGCGAAGGTGTAGGCATTGAGCTGGTCGCGCCGAGATGCCATCTCTGCTTGTCTCTCCCCGTGTTCACATGTGCCGCGCTCGCCTGGTGTGACATGGCCGCCCGCCCCCGGTGTCAGAGCGGCCCCCTACTATGCCTGGTATCCGTGGGGAGTTGTGGAGCGGGTAGGGTGCCCAGGCCTTCACGGCCAGGGTGCGGTGCTGAAACACCGGCGAGTTGTCAGCAGAACGGGGGGATGGAGTGATGGCTTCCGGAACGCGCGTCCGGTCTCGTGACCGATCGCGGGCACGGGGCGCGTCGGCGTCCCGGCAGGGGCAGGCGCAGCGATCGGCTTCGCGGGGCACACTCCACTCCAAGGTGCGTTCGGGTCATGCCGGGGCATTCCGGTTGCAACGCCTGGTCCTGATCGAGGTCGCGGCGGCCATCCTGCTCGTCGGGTGGATGATCGATCCCGTGGCCGTGGTGCCCGCGGCTGTCCTCGCGGGCTGTCTGGTGCTGCTCTCCTTCCTCCGTCGCCGCGGGCGTTCCCTGCCCGAGTGGCTGGCCACGGCTCAGGCGTTGCGTGCACGGCAGCGGCGGGCCGCGAGTACGCCGATACCGGAGGGCACGGAGCCAGGGCTGGCGCCGGCCGTGGAGTGCGACCCGAGTCTGCGGACGTACACGTACACCGGCCGTGACCGCCGACCCGTCGGAATCGTCGGGGACGGTACGTTCGTCACCGCCGTCCTGCTGGTCGAGGCCGACGCCACCGCGCTGCGGGCCGAGCGGAACCAACAGCCGTTGCCGCTCTCCTTGGTGTACGACGCCCTGGAGGTGGACGGTATCCGGCTGGAGTCGGCGCAAGTCGTGCTCCACACGCAGCCCGCGCCGGCGATCCATCTGCCCCGGCAGTCCGTGGCGGTCGCCAACTACGCGCCCTTGCAGGAGCAGACGGGTGCGCCGGCCGTACGCATCACGTGGATCGCGTTGAAGCTCGATCCGGAACTGTGCGCGGAAGCGGTGGCCGCACGCGGGGGCGGTCTGGTCGGGGCGCAGAAGTGCGTCGTGCGCGCCGCAGATCACCTCGCGAGCCGACTCAGCGGATCCGGATTCCGGGCGACCCTCCTCGACGAGGAGCAGCTGACCTCCGCCATCGCCACGTCGGCCTGTGCCAACCCGCTGGTGACGGCGGAGGCCGGGCGGACGGACACGCGGGAGCGCCGGACCGAGGAGTCAGGCCGGAACTGGCGCTGCGACAACCGCAGACACACCACGTACTGGATCCGTCGGTGGCCCGCCCTGGGTGGGGAGAGGGCGCCGTCACTGCCGCAGCTCGTCGCTCTGGTCACGGCCGTCCCCACCCTCGCCACCACCTTCAGCCTCACGCTCAGACGGGGGGAGCGCAAGGAGGTGTCCGTCTGCGGGCACCTTCGGGTGACGGGGCGCAGCGACGACGAACTCGTCGCCGCCCGGCGCGCGGTGCAGGCCGCGGCCCGGCACACGGGCATGGCCCTGGCCCGCCTCGACCGGGAACAGGTACCGGGCATGCTCGCCACTCTGCCGCTCGGAGGTGTCCGATGACGGCGATGTCCCCGCGCGTAGGACAGGCGGCGGCCTCCGGGCGGGGGGAGCCGCAGACCTCCGCCCCCGAGCGGGCGCGTGAACTACTGCGCCGCGGCTTCGGACTGATCGGCCCGAGACACCCGCGGCACTCCGTGACCGTCGACCAACTGGACTCCCTCGCCCTTCCCGTGGCCGACGACGGCGTCGTCATCGGCGTGGACGCGGAGAACCGGCCCGCGGTACTCGGGCTCAATCGGCCGCTGCCGTACGACGTCGTACTCATCGGCGGTCTGTGGACCGTGCAGGTCATCGCGCTCAGGGCGGCGGCGACGGGGACACGGGTCGCGGTGGAGACGGGGCGGGCTCAGGCCTGGATGCCGATGGTGCACGCCATGGGGGGCGGTCAGAACGGGATGGCCGTGTACGACGTCGGGCGGGTGCCGCCGCTGGGCGCCTCGGCCGGTACACCCGTACTGGTGGTACGGGACTGCGGGATGCGGCCGCCTCGCGGTCGCGTGGTCTCCGGGCCCTGGCAGTCGGTGTTGACCCTGTTGCCTTACGTCAGCCCGGTCGCTCCGCGGCTCGTGCGGCAGGCGCGGCTGGTCGGGATCCAGCGGGTATCACCGGACGAGGCCACGGAACTGGGCCGCACGATGGCGCTCACCCGGGCCGAAGTGGACTCCCTGCCGGGGCTCTCCGACGGCCTCACCCTGTGGTGTACCGACCGCGATCGGCAGTACGTGATGGCGCAGCCCACGGATGCGGAGACCGGGTTGTTGGGTACGCCACGTCGGATGGACTGACGGTCCTCGCGGCCAAAACCGCTCGTAGCACCCGGTTTGGCGACTGTTGCGCCGGAAATTACATCACTTTTGCCTGGTTTTCGAGGTCCAGCGTTGCAGTGGAGGGGCAGACGGGCCTGCCGGGTCGGGGCGTGTGGTGATTAGGCTGGGACAGGGCTCGACGTCAGACCCCGTGGAGTAGGCGTCGGCGTCCCAGGGGGAAGCGGGGGAGCCTGTGGAGCGGACGACCTCGGACGACCCCTGTACGCCTCAAACGACTTCGCACGACGTCGGACGACAAGCAAGGGTCGCCCCAGCACGGCATGAGGGTGCTCGACCACACCAGGAGGAACACTGTGAGCAGCGATCGGGACGGGAACCGCGGGGGCTGGGCGACACCCGGCGATGACCAGCCCGACGCGGAGTCCGCAGCGGAGATGACGGGCGAGTTCACCATCGACTACGCCCCGCCCGCCTGGTACACGCAGAACGCCTCGGGGAGCTCGTCCTCGGGGCAGGGGGCGGCGGGGGCCGGGGCCGGTGCGTCCCAGGATTCCAGTGCCTCCTCGGGTACGCCCGGGGCTTCCGGGGTCAACTCGAGTTCCGGGACTCCGGGGGCTGCCGGCCCGCCCGGGGGCCCCGGCAGGCCGAAGGGGCCGGTGCCGCCGCTGCCGGGCCTGACTCCGCCGCCGCACGCCAACCCTTCCGGTGGGCCGTCGTCCCTGCCGACGTCGCTGCCGGGACAGGCCTCCGCTCCCGCTCCGGCCCCCGGGGCGCCCTTCAGCCCGCCCGCGCCGGCGCCCGCGCCGGGCGCTCCGTTCACGCCTCCCGCTCCCGCGCCCGGGACGCCCTTCACGCCGCCGGCGCCGCCCGCGTCGTCTTCCGGGGGTCCCTCGGCCGTGCCCAGGCTTCCGATGGGGAGCGGGTTCGAACCGCAGGGCTCGCAGCCGGAGGGCCGGCCTCAGGGGCAGACCGAGACGCCCTCGGCTGACGCGGCCTCTCCCGGGGCCGTCCCGAACATCCCCGTCGGCGGCTACCAGTCGTGGACACCGCCGGCTCCGCCGGAGGCACCGCCCGTTCCCGAGGCTCCGGCGACTCCGCCCGCCGCTCCGGAGGCTCCGGCCACTCCGGAGGCTCCGGCCGTCGCGGCTCCCGTCGATGCCGCGGAGCCGGAGAACGGCGATCTGGAGAGCGGTGCCACCATGCGCTTCTCCGCCGTCGCCCTGAAGCGGGAGATCGAGGAGCGCGCCGCGGAGGCGGCTTCCGCGCCCGAGGGGCCCGAAGCCACCGGGACGGAGGACACGGACGGGGACGGCGCTGCCCGTGCCGATGCCCTGCCGGAGGACGAAGACCCCGGTGTGGAGGGCGACGACTCCGCCACGGTTTCGGAGTACGCGCTGGACGCGGACGCCTTCACCGATCTGCCGCCGGCCGAGAAGGCCGAGCCGGAGGACACCCGGGCGGAATCCGAGGACGCGGCACCCGAGGCGCTTGAGCCGCAGGCCGCAGCGGCCGAGGACACCGGGGCCCAGGACACCGGGGCTCAGGACACCCAGCCCGAGGACACCGAGATCCAGGACGCCGGCCCGGAAGACCCCGAGTCCAAGGACGTCGAGGCCGACGACGCCGACGACGCCGACGCCGAGACCGAGCAGGCACAGCCCGAGGACGCCCAGTCCGAGAACGCGCTGCCCGAAGCCGACGAGCCCGCGGACGCGGTGCAGGCCGGAGCCGACCAGGAGCCCGAGGACTCGGTGGCGCCTGCTGCCGGGCCGGCCGACGCGCCCCCCTCCGGCGGCACGCCCGCGCAGGACGAGCCGGAGGGCGCCGTACCGGCCGTACCGGTCTCGCCCGATGCCCGGCAGAGCACGCCGTCCGACTCCACTCCCCCGCCCCCGCCGGGCGTGCCGCCGCTGCCGCCGTCGTACCAGCCGGCCGCTCCGGCTCCCGCGAGCGAGTGGCCCGCCCCGCCGCCGCAGCAGCCCCCGGCGCAGCCCTCGGACGCGAACCCGCCCGCCCAGCCGCAGCCGACGGCCGCCCAGGGACAGCCTCCGGTGCCGCCGCAGCCCTACGTGCCGGCCCAGCAGCCGCCGTTCCAGCCTCAGGCGCCGCAGCCCGCGCCTGCCGCGTGGAACCAGCAGCCCGCACCGACGCCGCCCGCCCAGCCCGCACCGCAGCCCGGGGGCTACGGTTTCCCGCACCCGGGAGCCCCGGCCGCGCCGAACGCGCAGGACGGCTACGGCTTCCCGCACCCCGGTGCCCCCGCCCCGGCCGCACAGCCCCCGGCCCAGCAGCCGGGCGGCCCGCACGCGCCCCACGCGCAGGACGGCTACGGCTTCCCGCACCCCGGTGCCCCCGCCCCGGCCGCCCAGCAGCCCCCGGCCCAGCACCCCGCCGCTCCGCCCGTTCCCGCACCGACCCCGCAGGACGGCTACGGCTTCCCGCAGCCGGGCGCCCCCGCCCCGGCCGCGTCCGCCCCCCAGGACGGTTACGGCTTCCCGCAGCCCGGCGTCCCCGACGCCCAGGGCGGGTACGGCTTCCCCCAGCCGCCGGTGCAGCAGCCGCAGCCCCAGGCGCAGCCCGGTGTACCCCCGCAGGTCCAGCCGCAGCCCGAGGCCCGGCCCCCGCACGCCGGGCAGCCCGCCCCGTCGGGACAGCCGCACCCGGGGCAGCAGCCCCCGCAGCAGCCCGTGGATCCCCGTACCGGTGCCGCCTGGCCGCAGCCCATGCAGCACGACCAGCGGCAGCCGACCAACCCCGGGGCGGCGCCGCTCGGTTACACCGCTGCCGTGGAGCTGTCGTCCGACCGGCTGCTCAACAGCAAGAAGCAGAAGGCGAAGAGCAGCCGTCCGGCGGCCGGTGGCGGCCGTTTCAAGATCGGCGGGAAGAAGGAGGAGGCCGAGCGGCAGCGGAAGCTGGACCTGATCCGCACGCCCGTGCTGTCCTGCTACCGGATCGCCGTGATCAGCCTCAAGGGCGGTGTCGGCAAGACGACCACCACCACCGCGCTGGGCTCCACGCTCGCCACCGAGCGGCAGGACAAGATCCTCGCGATCGACGCCAACCCGGACGCGGGCACCCTCGGGCGCCGCGTGCGGCGCGAGACCGGGGCGACCATCCGTGACCTGGTCCAGGCGATCCCGTACCTCAACTCGTACATGGACATCCGGCGGTTCACGTCGCAGGCGCCCTCCGGTCTGGAGATCATCGCCAACGACGTCGACCCGGCCGTGTCCACGACGTTCAACGACGAGGACTACCGGCGCGCGATCGACGTGCTGGGCAAGCAGTACCCGGTGATCCTCACCGACTCCGGTACCGGCCTGCTGTACAGCGCCATGCGCGGTGTGCTGGACCTCGCCGACCAGCTCATCATCATCTCGACGCCGTCCGTGGACGGGGCGAGCAGTGCGAGCACGACGCTGGACTGGCTGTCCGCGCACGGGTACGCCGACCTCGTCTCGCGGTCCATCACCGTCATCTCCGGGGTGCGCGAGACCGGCAAGATGATCAAGGTCGAGGACATCGTGTCGCACTTCGAGACGCGCTGCCGTGGCGTCGTCGTCGTGCCCTTCGACGAGCACCTGGCCGCCGGCGCCGAGGTCGACCTCGACATGATGCGGCCGAAGGTGCGGGAGGCGTACTTCAACCTCACGGCGATGGTCGCCGAGGACTTCATCCGCCACCAGCAGGCGCACGGCCTGTGGACGTCCGACGGCAACCCGCCGCCGGTCGCGGCCCCGCCGCTGCCCGGCCAGGCCGTGCCGGGTCAGCCCGTGCCCGGTCAGCCCTACGCCCAGCCGGGGCAGCCGCCGTACCCCGGACAGCAGCAGCCGGCTCCCGGTCAGCCGGGCCCGTACCCGCAGCAGCCGCAAGCCGGGCAGCCGGCCCCGTACCCGCAGCAGCCGCAGCCCGGCCAGCCGTACGCCCAGCCCGGTCAGCCCTACGCCCAGCCGGAGCAGCCGCAGCAGCAGCCGTACCAGCAGGCCGCGGGTCAGCCGCCCTACCCCCAGCCGGGCCAGCCTGGCCAACCGGGGCAGCCCGGGCCCGGGCAACCGGCGGCCCACCCCGGCCAGCCGTACCCGCAGCCGGGGCAGCAGCCCCCCGCCGCTCCCCCGCAGCCCGGCTACGGCTACCCGCAGCCCGACGGGCAGACCCCGCCGCCCCCGCCTCCGACGCAGTAATCGCCTCACCCGATCGGCCCCTTCTCAGAGGCTGGTCCCGCCCGGCCCGCGCCGTTCCGACTCGGCGCGGGCCTCGGCGCGTTCAGGGGCCGATTCCGTTGCCAGGCCCTGGCCAGGAGCGCTTCAGTGGTCTCGACCAATGAGTGCGAAAAGCTCGCCAATTCGTTATTTCCGCAGGCCACAAGGGGTGAACACGCCGTTGACGGGCGGAGACGGCCGCTGGTACACACACATCACGCATCTGACACCTGATCAACCCGTCCTTCCCGTCCGAGCGATGACGCGAGGTCCGACCATGGGCACGAACGATCAGAAACGCAGCCTCCCGCACGGCCTCCGCCTCGTCGCCCTGGCCGGGGTCGCCGCGCTCACCCTCACCGCCGGTCTCGCGACCCCGCTCGACCCGGCACCCCAGCAGGCCCGGGCGGCCGACGACGGCAAGAAGGTGCTGACCGTCGCCGTGGCGCAGAGCGTGGACTCGCTCAGCCCGTTCCTGGCGGTCCGGCTGCTCAGCACGAGCGTCCACCGGCTGATGTACGAGTACCTGACGAACTACGACCCCAAGGACAACCACGCCATCGCGGGCCTGGCCACCAAGTGGGAGCCGTCGGCGGACAAGCTGACGTGGACGTACACGATCCGCGACAACTCGAAGTGGTCGGACGGCGAGCAGGCCACCGCCGAGGACGCGGCGTGGACCTTCAACAAGATGATGACCGACTCCGGCGCGGCCACGGCGAACGGCAGCTACGTCGGGAACTTCAAGAAGGTGACGGCCCCGAGCCCCACCAAGCTGGTCATCGAGCTGAAGAAGCCGCAGGCCACGATGGCCGCGCTGGACGTGCCGATCGTGCCGAAGCACGTGTGGGAGAAGGTCTCGGACTTCTCCGAGTTCAACAACGACAAGAGCTTCCCCGTCGTGGGGAACGGCCCGTTCGTGCTGAGCGGCTACAAGGCCGACCGCTACGTCCGGCTCAAGGCCAACAAGGACTTCTGGCGCGGGTCGCCGAAGTTCGACGAGCTGGTCTTCCGCTACTACAAGGACCAGGACGCGGCCGTCTCCGCGCTGCGCAAGGGCGAGGTCTCCTTCGTCGCCGGGTCCCCGTCCCTGACGCCCGCTCAGGCGGAGTCGTTGAAGGGCGCCGACAACATCCAGGTCAACGACGCCCCGGGCCGCCGCTTCTACGCCCTCGCCACCAACCCGGGGGCCAGGGCCAAGAACGGCGAGAAGTTCGGCGACGGCCACCCCTCCCTGCTGGACCAGCGGGTGCGCAACGCGCTGTTCCGGGCCGTGGACCGCGAGGCCATCATCGACAAGGTGTTCCGGGGCCACGCCGTCGAAGGCGAGGGCTACATCCCGCCGCGCTTCCAGGACTACTTCTGGAAGCCGTCCGCGAGCCAGAAGCTGTCCTACGACCCGGCCGAGGCGGCCCGGCTGCTCGACGAGGCGGGGTACAAGAAGAACGGCGACGGCAAGCGCGTCGGCAAGGACGGCAAGCCGATCACCTACCGCGTGCTGTGCCACGCCACCGACCCGAACGACAAGGCCGTCGGCAAGTACCTCCAGGAGTGGTGGGGCGAGCTCGGCATCGGCGTCCGGCTCAACTGCCTCGACAACGTGACCGACCCGTGGCTGGCAGGCAAGTACGACCTGGCGTTCGACGGTTGGTCGGTCAACCCCGACCCCGACTTCGTACTGTCCATCCACACCTGCGGGGCTCTTCCGGCAACCCCCGAGGAGACGGGCGCGACGGACAACTTCATCTGCGACAAGAAGTACGACGAGCTCTACGCCCGCCAGCTCACCGAGTACGACCCCGCCAAACGGGCGGACATCGTCCAGCAGATGGAGTCGCGGCTGTACGACCTCGGGTACATGAACGTCATGGCGTATCCGAACGCGGTCGAGGCCTTCCGGACGGACCAGATCAAGTCGATCACGACCATGCCGGCCAAGGCGGGCAACATCTACGGCCAGGACGGCTACTGGAGCTGGTGGTCGGCGGTCCCCGCGGACTCCGACGGCTCCTCCGACAACGCCTCGTCGACGGGGGTCGTGGTCGGGATCGTCGCGGGTGTCGTGATCCTCGGCGGGCTCGCGGCCTTCGCGGCGATGCGGCGGCGGGCCACCGCCGAGGAACGCGAGTGAAGCGGCGAGCGGGTACTCATGACCGCTGACGCGACCCCCGCGCTGGTCGAGGACAAGCAGCCGGCGGCGGCTGGGCCGCGGGTACGCGGGAGTTCCGCGTACCCGCGGTACCTGGCGGGCAAGGTGGCCGGTGCCGCCGTGTCGCTGCTGGCCGTCCTCGTAACCAGCTTCTTCCTCTTCCGGCTGATCCCCGGCGACCCGGTGAAGACCATGACGGGCGGCCGTCAGGTGTCGGCGGAGCAGCTGGCCGCCTACCGCGAGGAGTTCGGGCTCGACCTGCCGTTGTGGCGGCAGTTCACCGATTACTGCGGCAAGGCCCTCACCGGTGACTTCGGGACGTCGTACCAGTTCCGTGCCCCGGTCGTGGACAAGATCACCGAGGCGCTGCCCAACACCCTGCTGCTCACCGGTACCGCCTTCGTCCTCTACACGGCGCTGGGCATCTTCCTCGGCACGCGCTCGGCGTGGCGGCACGGCAGGCTGGGCGACCGCCTCAACACGGGCCTCGCGCTGACGCTGTACTCCATCCCGTCCTTCTGGCTCGGACTGCTGCTGATCATCGTGCTGTCCGTGGGCATCGGCCCACTGCCCGGCATGTTCCCGACCGGCGGCATGGAATCGGGCGGCGAGCAGGGCTTCGCGTACGTGCTCGACGTGGCGCACCATCTGGTGCTGCCGGTGGTGACGCTGGTGGCGGTGGAGTACGGGCAGACGCTGCTGGTCACGCGTTCGGCGCTGCTGGACGAGATGGGCAGCGACTATCTGACGACCGCGCGGGCCAAGGGGCTGCGCGACGACCTCGTACGCCGCCGCCACGCCGTGCCGAACGCCATGCTGCCCACCGTGACGCTGATCTTCATCAACCTCGGCCGGACGGTGGCGGGCGTGATCCTGGTGGAGACGGTGTTCTCCTGGCCGGGGCTGGGCGGGCTGTTCTACCAGGCGCTGAGCGTGCCCGATCTGCCGCTCGTGCAAGGGCTGTTCTTCGTGTTCGCCGCCGCGGTGATCCTGATGAACACCCTCGCCGACCTGGTCTATCCGCTGCTGGACCCCCGGGTGGCCCGATGACGACGACGACCGAACCGGCCCCGAGCCCGCGCGCCCTCGCCCGGCAGCGGCGCCGGGCCTCCGTCGCCCGCTTCTGGCGCCAGTACCGCTCGGAACGGGCGGGGCTGTACGGGCTGACCGCGCTGTCGCTGTGCGCGCTGCTGGCCCTGTTCGCCCCGCTGTTCGTCGGCTCCGACGTGAGCAGCGTGACCGACGCGCCAGGACGTCCGATGCAGAGCCCGAGCGCAGAGTTCCCGCTCGGCACCGACCAGTTCGGGCGGGACCTGCTGGGCCTGGTGATCTGGGGCTCGCGGGTGTCGCTGCTGGTCGGGCTGCTCGCCGCCGTGCTGTCGGTCGCGATCGGAACCCTGATCGGGGTGACGGCGGGGCACTTCAAGGGCTGGTACGCGACGGTGATGATGCGGGTCACCGACTGGTTCCTGGTGATGCCGACGCTGGTGCTGGCGATCGCCCTGGCGACCGTGATGTCCCGTTCCCTGACCACGACCGTCGTCGCGATCGGCGTCACCACCTGGCCGACCACGGCCCGGCTGGTGCGCGCCCAGACCCTCGCCGTGGAGACCCGGCCGTACATCGAGCGGGCGCAGGCGCTGGGCGGCGGGCACTGGCACATCATGTCCCGGCACGTGCTGCCCAACGTGATGCCGCTGGTGCTGGCCCAGACCACCCTGATCATCTCCTCGGCCATCCTCGCGGAGGCGACCCTCGCCTTCCTGGGCCTCGGCGACCCGACGGTCGTGTCGTGGGGCGGGCTGCTCCAGGACGCGCGGGAGGCGGGCGCGGTCAGTGCCGGGGACTGGTGGTACCTGGTGCCGCCGGGCATCGCCATCGCCGTGGTGGCGCTGGCGTTCACGCTGTGCGGGCGGGCCGTGGAGTCCGTCCTCAACCCCAGGCTGGGGGTGTCGCGTTGAGCCTGCTCGACGTCAGGAACCTGACCGTGACGTACGCGGGCGGGGCGGCCGCCGTGCGCGGGGTCGATCTGCGCCTGGAGGCGGGCCACAAGCTCGGCCTCGCCGGGGAGTCCGGTTGCGGCAAGTCCACGCTGGCGCTGGCGCTGCTGCGGCTGCTGCCGGCGGGCGCCCGGATCACCGGGGAGGTGCTCCTCGACGGCGAGGACGTGCTGGCCATGAAGTGGGGCCGGGTCCGGGCGGTCCGCTGGGCCGGGGCCTCCGTCGTCTTCCAGGGCGCGATGCACTCCCTCAACGCGGTGCACCGCATCGGCGACCAGATCGCCGAGCCGATCCTGCTGCACAAGAAGGCCACCGCGGCCGGGGCGAAGAGGAAGACGGGTGAACTGCTGGAGCAGGTCGGTCTCCCGGCGGCCCGCGCCGACGCCTATCCGCACGAGCTGTCCGGCGGCCAGCGCCAGCGCGTCATGATCGCGATGGCCCTGGCCTGCGATCCCCGGCTGATCATCGCCGACGAGCCGACGACCGCGCTCGATGTGATGATCCAGGCCCAGATCCTCCGGCTCATCGAGCAGCTCGTCGCGGACCAGGACCTCGGCCTGATCATGATCAGCCATGACCTGGCGGTCCTCGCCGACACCTGCGACCGGCTCGCGGTGATGTACGCGGGCCGGGTGGTCGAGGAAGGCCCGGCCGCCCAGGTGTACGAGGACGCCCGGCACCCCTACGCCCGGGCCCTGTCGGCCGCGTTCCCGCGCATCGGCGACCCGGCGTCCCGGTTCGCGCCGCAGGGCCTGGCGGGCGACCCGCCGGACCCTGCCGCGCTCCCGTCCGGATGCACCTTCCATCCGCGCTGCCCGGTGGCGCTGGAGTCGTGCCCCGAGCAGGACCCGCTGCTGCGGACCGCGGGACCCGAACGCCGGGCGGCGTGCGTGCTGGCAGGACCACCGGTGGATACGCCCCTCGGCGCCCGAGAGGAACCAGAGCCCCTGGAGGAAGCGAGGCCCGGCACACCATGACCACATCGCCCACGGCCCCCGAGGTCACCACGGCCCCCCTGCTGAGCGCCCAGGGCCTCTACGTCACCTTCCCCGGACGGCACGGCGGCCCCCGGGCCCGCGCGGTGGACGGCGTCGACCTCGACATCCGCCCCGGCGAGATCGTCGCGCTGGTCGGCGAGTCCGGCTGCGGCAAGACGACCCTGGCCCGCAGCCTGCTCGGGCTGGTCGAGCCGACGGCGGGCCGGGTCACGTTCGACGGCCGCCCCCTGGACTACTCCGGCCGGTCCCTGAAGGCCTACCGCAAACGCGTCCAGCTGGTCCTCCAGGACCCGAGCGGCTCGCTCAACCCCAGGCACACGGTGTACGACGCGGTCGCCGAGGGCCTGCGCATCCACGGCTGCGGCGGCGACGAACGCACAGCGGTCGCCGAGGCGCTGTCCCGGGCCGGACTGCGCCCCCCGGAGCGCTTCTTCCTGCGCTACCCGCACGAACTGTCCGGCGGGCAGCGCCAGCGTGTCGTGATCGCCGGGGCGCTCGTCCTGGAACCCGAACTCCTCGTCGCCGACGAGCCGGTGGCTTCCCTCGACGCCTCGGTACGCGGCGAGATCCTCGCCCTGCTGCTCCGGCTGCGCGCCGAGCTGGGCCTGTCCGCCCTGGTCGTCACGCACGACCTGGGCCTGGCGTGGAACATCGCGGACCGGGTCGCCGTGATGTACCTGGGCCGGATCGTGGAAACGGGCCCGGTGGAACAGGTCCTGACGGCCCCACGGCATCCCTACACGCAGGCGCTGCTGTCCGTGCTCCCGGAGGCCCCGGGCACCCCGGTGGTCCTCACCGGCGAGCCCCCGGACCCGTCCCGCGTCCCGAGCGGCTGCCGCTTCCACGCCCGCTGCCAGATCCTCGCCAGTGGTGAGGCGGAGGCAGCGGGAGTGGCGGACACGTGCAGGGGCCAGGACGTGCCGGTGCTGAGCGGGGGCGGTCAATCACAGGTGGCCTGCCACTGGGCAGCTCCGCAGGCGCCCCTCAGGGGCGCGGGGAACTGCGCGACCAGCCACAACCCACCCGCAGACGGCCCACAAGGAGACTAGGCAGACCGCTCTGCCGCCGCCACCAACGCCGTGCACTTCTCGACGTCCTGCCCCATCTGAACCAGCAGCGCGTCCAACGTGTCGAACTTCGCCTGCCCCCGCACGAACGCCAGGAAGTCGACCGCGACATGCAACCCGTACAGATCGAGCCCCACCCGGTCGATGGCATACGCCTCCACCGTCCGCTCGGTCCCCTCGAACTGCGGATTCGTGCCCACGGAGATCGCGGCCGGCATCGCCTCGCCCTGGGCGTGCAGCCAGCCCGCGTACACACCGTCGGCCGGGATGGCCGTGTGCGGCAGCGTCTCGACGTTGGCCGTAGGGAAGCCCAGTTCGCGCCCGCGCTGGGCACCCCGGACGACGACGCCCTCCACCCGGTGCGGCCGGCCGAGGATCTCCGCCGCACCCTCGACGTCGCCCTCGGCGACCAGCCGCCGCGTCAGCGTGGAGGAGAACGGCTCGCCGCCGCCCGCCGCACCGGTCACGTACAGGTCGACGACCTCGACCTCGAAGTCGTAGGTCTTGCCCTGCGTGGCGAGGAACTCCACGTTCCCGGCGGCCTTGTGGCCGAAGCGGAAGTTGGGGCCCTCGACGACCGCCTTGGCGTGCAGCTTGTCGACCAGGACCTTGACGACGAAGTCGGCCGGGGACAGCTTCGAGAAGTCGGTCGTGAAGGGGAGGATGAGCACCGCGTCCACGCCCAGGTCGGCCATGAGTTCGGCGCGGCGGTGGTGCGGGGCGAGCAGCGGCGGGTGGCTGCCGGGGCGGACGACCTCGCTGGGGTGCGGGTCGAAGGTGACGACGACGGCGGGCACGCCCAGTTCCCGGGCGCGGTCCACGGCATGCCGGATGATCAGCTGGTGCCCGCGGTGCACTCCGTCGTAGGAGCCGATGGTGACGACGCTGCGCCCCCAGTCCTGGGGGATGTCCTCCAAGCCACGCCAGCGCTGCACTGTGCCTGCTCCTTGTCGAAAGCTCGTCGAACCCGTGTCCGGTCGGTTGTCCGTGATTGCCTCGTGCGCAGGTCTAAGGGTGCCATGCCGGGTGCCTCCTGCCCGCATCGGCATGGGGGTGTGACAGGGCGCACGGCACCGTACTGCGGCCCGGCGCCCTGCGGCCGGTCACACGGGGACGCCCTCGCCGGCGAGGTTCTCGATCATCCGGTGGGAGCTCGGCCCGACCAGCGCCGCCCACTCCTCGGGCGCCTCGGCCAGCCAGGCGGCCGCGCGGGCGGCGAAGCCGGGCACGTGCCGGCCCAGGTCGACCAGGGCGCGGTCGAAGCGGGTCGCGCCCTCCGGGGTGCGCACGAGGAGCAGTGCGATGCGGTGGACGAGGTCGCGCAGGTCGTCCCCGCCGTTGCGGGCGGCGGCGTGCAGCAGCGCGTCCAGGACGTCGGTGTCGTGCTCGCGGGCGAGGAGCGCGTCGCGCAGTTCACGGCGCAGCGGACGTGAGGCGGGGATGCCGGGCGGGGTGAGGACGGCGGCCAGGGCACAGCGCAGCCGCACCGGGCCGTCCTCCAGCAGGGCCGTGACCAGCGGCAGGAGCACGGGCCGGGCGGCGGGGCCCCGGTCGAGCCGCTGGTCGGCGTATGCGGCCGTGGGCCCGGCGAGCTCCGGCCGCTGCCGTGCCGCCCGGCACAGCACGGCGGCGACCCGCCGGGCCAGGCCGGGCGGGGCGGCGTCGGCGAGTGCGCGCAGGGCCTCCTCCGCGTCGGGTCGCTCCAGCCGGGCTGCGAAGGCCGTGAGAACCGGCTCGGGGTCGGTCAGGAGGGCTCCGGCCAGCGCGTCCGGTGAGAATCGCGGGTCGCCCGCGGCGAAGTGTTCCAGCGCCCGCGGGAGGTAGCGGGCGCGGGTGTGGGGGTCCTGGACGAGCAGGGCGAGGGCGCCGCCGTGCAGGGCCCGGTCGGCGGGACGGGCGAGCAGGGTGAGGGCCGCGTAGCGCAGGAGGGCGCGGTCGCCTCCGGTGCTCACGTGCGGCGCGACGCGCAGTCCGTGCGCGACCGCGGCGTTCCGGCGCGCGGGCCGCTCGTCGCGCGCCCAGCGGTCGACGGCCCGGCACACCCCCGACGGCTCCTCCTCGGCCAGCACGGCGAGCAGTTCGTCGGCCCGCCGGTGCGCACAGTCGACGAGCACGTCCGTCAGCCCGTCCAGGGCGCCGTGGCGGTGGGTGTGCAGCAGCGCCTGGGCGGCCGTGGCCACGGTCGCGTGCGGGGTCGCGGGCAGTGGCTCCTCGTCGTCGAACCAGCGGGCGAGCTGTGGCTGCACGGCGGCGGGGCCGGCGGCGAGGAGTGCGGCGACGGCGTCGAGGAAGCGGGGTCCGGCCTCGCACGGCGGCCCGTCGGCGTGGACCAGCCGCCGCAGCAGGGCGCAGCGGACCTCCTCCGGGAGCCTGACGCCGGTCCAGAAGGCGGGCCCGAGCTCCCCGGGGACGGGCCGTCCCTGCCGCCGCCAGGCCACGATCCGGTCGGCGAGCAGCCGCAGCACCTCCGTGTACGGCGCCGCGTCGGGGAGGGCCGACAGCGTCCCGGCGAGCAGGCGGGGGGCCCACCAGGAGCGCGGATCCGCGTCCAGGGCGTGGACCAGGTCGGCCAGGCGGGAGGCCAGCCGACAAGGGCCGTGCTGGCGGCCGAGGTACAGCAGGGCCTGGACGACCGGCCCGATGCGGTGGTGCGGCACGGGCTCGGACGGGGCGTCCTCGGCGCGGTGGACGAGGGCGTGCAGGGCTTCGTCGAGGTCGAGGTGCATGCCCTGGAGCCAGTCGGCGAGCCCTTCGTGTGCGAAGCGGTAGCCGGGTCCGGCGGGTACGAGCAGGCCCTCGGCGAGCACGGCCGACGCCCAGCCGCTGCCGCCGCCGAGCCGCTCCGGGGCGGTCCCCCACGCGAACACGTCCGCGAAGACCTCCGGGTCCAGGTCTCCCGGCCCCGGCCCGAGGCTGCGCCGGGCGGCCTCGTGCACCTGCCCGGCGACCTTCGCGGCCAGGCGGCGTACGGCCGTGCCGTGCAGGCCGTCGCCGGCGGCCAGGCGCTGGGCGATCCGCAGGGACATCAGGTCGAGGTAGGCCGCGAAGACGTCGTTCCGGTCGATCTCGGTCGCCTCGGGGGGGTCGGTGAGGGCCGCCCGGACCTCGGCGAGCAAACCGAGGGTGAGGGGGTGCCGGGCGTCGGCCGGGGCGAGGGCGTGACCGGCGAGGCCGTGGCGCCGGTACGCCTCCCGCGCCTCGTCGTCGGTGAGGTCGCCGAGAACCACGCGCGGCTCCGCGGGGAAGGGCGCGGTCTCCCAGTACTCCGCCCGGCAGGCCACCACCAGCCGGGCTCCCGTCTCCCACAGCCACCGCGTGGTCCCGTCCGCCCAGTCCTTCGGACGGCGGGCCAGGGCCGGGGGCATCTCCTCGGGGCCGTCGAGCAGGAGGAGCAGCGGGCGGCCCTCGGACCGGGCGAGGTGGGCCAGGCGCTCGGGCGTGATGTCACCCGGGCCGGCCGGGGCGGAGGTGGTCACGACGGAGGCGGCCCGGTTCAGCGCCCGGTGTGCCGCGTCCGCCACCGACGCGTCGCCGTCCCGCAGTTCGCTGCCGCGCAGCCAGAGCGTGGGCTGCCCGTCCCGCCGGCGCCGCGCGGCGAGCGCCGCGAGTTCCGTCGTACGACCGCTGCCCGGGGGGCCGACGAGGCCGAGTACGGCCGCCGGGCCGCCGGTGAACGCGTTGATCTCGGCCGCCACGGCCGCCCGTTCGACCGGTTGCGGGAGACCGGGGCCGCCGGGCGGGTCCTCCAGGGCCACCGAGGCGGCGGTCAGGTCCAGCACCCCGGCCAGATTGAGGTCCGCGCCGTACGCGGGAACCGTCGCCGCGTTCTCCGCGAGCACGTCGGCCAGCGGCTGCGCGGCACAGGCGAGCCGGGAACGCAGCGGTACGGCGAACCCGACATCGCGGTGATCGGAGCTGAGGGCGGTGCCCAGCACCCCCACCACGGCGCCGGTCCCGGCGTCGAGGACCGGGCCGCCGGCTGCCCCGCCGCCCAGCCGCAGCGCGTCCCGCCCTGCCGTGCCGACCGCCAGTTCCAGCGCGTCGTCGAGGCGGTGGAGGCGGTCCGTGGCCGCGTACGTCACGGAGGCCGAGCCCAGCAGCCGTGCCTCGCGCCAGACGCCGGCGGCGATCCGCACGTAGGTGCCGGTCCTGGCCCCCTCCCGCACGGTGACGGGCAGCGGCGGCACACCGAGCCCCTCGGTCCGTACGAGGGCCAGGTCCAGCGCGGGCAGCGGGGTGACCGCCTCGGCGGACACGACCCGGCGGCGGCCCCCGGCGCCGTACAGGACGAGCCGGGGCAGACCGTCGACGGCCTCGTGGCTGGTGATCAGTGTGCCGCGGTGGTCGGCCAGGAAGCCGGTGCCGCGGGGGCGGCCGGCCAGGTCGTGGATGCGGACGAGGGCGTCGCCCGGGACCGCCCCGTCCTCGTGCCGTGCTGGTCCGGGGAGGTCCGGGGAGCCTTGTGGGCTGTCGTCCGTCTCCCGGGACCGGTTCCGCGACGCCATCGTCGAGCCTCCCCGCCGTACACCCGTGCCCTTGTGTTCGACAGTAGGGGCGGGATGATCAGCGGGACAGATCGCTCTGCGAAAGCGCCCCCTTCCGCTCCCCCGGTTCACTCCGAGCGCCCGCACGGACGGGTGAAGGATCGGGGGCGGCTGGATACACCCTAGGGGTGGGGGAACCGAGGGGGACCGTGGAGCGGTGGCAGTGGAGGTACCCCGTGGCTGCCGCTCCACGGGCGGACACCGGGCCCCCTGGTTCCTCCGTCAGGCGAAGACGGCCAGGCTCTTGGCCTTGCCCCGGTGCTCCTCCACGAGCGCGAGGAAGCGGCCCTCCGGGTCGAAGACGGCGACCGGGCCGGAGCCCGCGTACGTCTCGGGCATGTCCAGCCGCACGCCGTTGGTGAGCAGCTTGGCCCGCCGGGCGTCGACGTCCCAGCGGGGGAACGCGGCCGTGGCGGCCTCGGCGATCGGCATCACGGTCAGCTCCTGCTGGAGCTGGTCGAGGGTGCGGGCCGCGTCCAGCTTGTAGGGGCCGACACGGGTGCGGCGCAGGGCGGTGAGGTGACCGCCGACGCCCAGGCCGGTGCCCAGGTCCCGGGCCAGGGCGCGGATGTAGGTGCCCGAGGAGCAGACGACCGAGACGACCAGGTCGAGGACGGCCGTGCCGTCGTCGGCGACGGCGTCCCGGACGTCGTACACGCCGAAGGAGGAGACCGTCACGGGCCGGGCCGGGATCTCGAACTCCTCGCCTTCCCGGGCCCGCTTGTACGACCGCACGCCGTTGATCTTGATGGCGCTGACCTTGGACGGCACCTGCATGATGTCGCCGGTCAGCGCGGCGATGCCGGCGTCGATGGCGTCGCGGGTGACCTTCGAGGCGTCCGTGGAGGAGGTGATCTCCCCCTCGGCGTCGTCCGTGAGGGTGTTCTGCCCGAGCCGGATGGTGCCCAGGTACTCCTTCTCGGTCAGCGCGAGGTGGCCGAGGAGCTTGGTGGCCTTCTCGACGCCGAGGACGAGGACGCCCGTGGCCATCGGGTCGAGGGTGCCCGCGTGCCCGACGCGTCGCGTTCTGGTGATGCCGCGCATCTTGGCGACGACGTCGTGCGAAGTGAAGCCCGACGGCTTGTCGACGATGACAAGGCCGTCGGGCGTGGTGTGCTTCTGGGTCATTCTGCGCCGGTGTCCGTCTCGTCGTCCTCGTCGGGCTTGCGGTACGGGTCGGCGTCGCCGGCGTACTTCGCGCCCGCGGACGCCTCGCGCACCTTCTCGTCGGACTGGCGCGCCTTGTCGAGGAGGTCCTCGATGGTGCGGGCGTTGTCCGGGAGGGCGTCCATGACGAAGGCCAGGGTCGGCGTGAACTTCACACCGGCGGCCCGGCCCACCTCGGAGCGCAGGATGCCCTTGGCGCTCTCCAGGCCGGCGGCGGCCGCCGCGCGCTCCTCGTCGTCCCCGTACACCGTGTAGAAGACGGTCGCTTCCCTGAGGTCGCCCGTGACCCGGGTGTCCGTGATGGTGACGTGCGAGCCGAGCCGCGGGTCCTTGATCCCACGCTGCAGCTTCTGGGCCACCACCTCTCGGATGAGGTCCGCCAGCCTCTTGGCACGCGCGTTGTCGGCCACTGGTCCGTCTCCTTAAGTGCTTACTTGTTGCTTCAGTCTTCGTCGCTGTGGAGCCTGCGTCGAACCGAGAGCAGTTCGACTTCGGGCCGCCCCGCGACGAGCCGCTCACAGCGGTCCAGGACGTCGGTGAGGTGTCCCGTCTCCCCCGAGACCACCGCGAGCCCGATCTCGGCCCTGCGATGGAGGTCCTGGTTCCCCGTCTCGGCCGCGCTCACCCCGTACTTGCGCTGGAGCTCGGCGACGATCGGGCGGACCAGAGAGCGTTTCTCCTTGAGCGAGTGGACGTCGCCGAGGAGCAGATCGAAGGACAGAGTCCCCACGTACATGTGTGATCCGGATGTCCCGCCGGTTCGGGGTACGGGCGCCACGCTTCGACGCCGATACGGGAACCGTACACGCAACGGCCGGGGCCGATCGACGGAATAAGTCCCGCCGATCGGCCCCGATCGTGACTCAGGTCAGACGCGCGGCTTCTCGCGCATCTCGTACGTCGCGATGACGTCGTCGACCTTGATGTCGTTGAAGTTGCCGAGGTTGATACCGCCCTCGAACCCTTCGCGGATCTCGGTGACGTCGTCCTTGAAGCGACGCAGGCCCTCGATGTTGAGGTTCTCCGCGACCACCTTGCCGTCGCGGATGAGGCGCGCCTTGGTGTTGCGCTTGACCTCGCCGGAGCGGATGAGAACACCCGCGATGTTGCCCAGCTTGGACGACTTGAAGACCTCGCGGATCTCCGCCGTGCCGAGCTCGACCTCTTCGTACTCCGGCTTGAGCATGCCCTTGAGGGCCGCCTCGATCTCCTCGATCGCCTGGTAGATGACCGAGTAGTACCGGACGTCGACACCCTCGCGCTCGGCCATCTGCTGCGCACGCCCGGCGGCGCGCACGTTGAAGCCGATGACGATGGCGTCGGAGCCCATGGCCAGGTCGATGTCGGACTCCGTGACCGCACCGACGCCGCGGTGCAGGACGCGGATGTCGACCTCTTCGCCGACGTCCAGCTGGAGCAGCGAGGACTCCAGGGCCTCGACCGATCCGGAAGCGTCACCCTTGATGATCAGGTTCAGCTGCTGGACCTCGCCGGCCTTGAGCACCTTGTCCAGGTCCTCCAGCGACACGCGGCGCGTGCGCTTGGCGAACGCGGCGTTGCGCTCACGGGCGGCGCGCTTCTCGGCGATCTGACGGGCCGTACGGTCCTCGTCGACCACCAGGAAGTTGTCGCCCGCACCCGGGACGTTGGTCAGGCCCAGGACCTGAACCGGCGTCGAGGGACCGGCCTCGGCGACGCTGTTGCCGTTGTCGTCGTGCATCGCCCGGACGCGGCCGTACGCGTCGCCGACCACCATGGTGTCGCCGACCCGCAGGGTGCCGCGCTGGACGAGGACCGTCGACACGGCACCGCGGCCGCGGTCGAGGCGGGACTCGATCGAGATGCCCTGCGCGTCCTGGTGCGGGTTGGCCCGCAGGTCGAGCGAGGCGTCGGCCGTGAGGATCACGGCCTCCAGCAGGGAGTCGATGTGCAGACCCTGCTTGGCGGAGATGTCGACGAACATGGTGTCGCCGCCGTACTCCTCGGCCACCAGGCCGTACTCGGTCAGCTGACCGCGCACCTTGGTCGGGTCGGCGCCCTCGACGTCGATCTTGTTGACCGCGACGACGATCGGGACCTCGGCCGCCTTGGCGTGGTTGAGCGCCTCGACCGTCTGCGGCATGACGCCGTCGTTGGCCGCGACGACGAGGATCGCGATGTCCGTCGACCGGGCACCACGGGCACGCATGGCGGTGAACGCCTCGTGACCCGGGGTGTCGATGAAGGTGATCTTGCGCTCTTCCTCGTTGACCTCGGTCGCGACCTGGTAGGCACCGATGTGCTGGGTGATGCCGCCGGCCTCGCCCGCGATGACGTTCGTCTTGCGGATGGCGTCGAGGAGCCGGGTCTTACCGTGGTCGACGTGACCCATGACGGTGACGACGGGCGGGCGGACCATCAGGTCCTCCTCGTCGCCCTCGTCCTCGCCGAACTCGATGTCGAAGGACTCCAGGAGCTCGCGGTCCTCCTCCTCGGGGCTGACGATCTGAACCGTGTAGTTCATCTCGTCGGCGAGGAGCTGGAGCGTCTCGTCGGAGACGGACTGCGTGGCCGTGACCATCTCGCCGAGGTTCATCATGACCGCGACGAGCGACGCCGGGTTGGCGTTGATCTTCTCCGCGAAGTCGGTGAGGGAGGCACCGCGCGACAGGCGAACGGTCTCGCCGTTGCCGCGAGGCAGCATCACACCGCCGACCGACGGGGCCTGCATGGCCTCGTACTCCTGGCGCCTCTGCCGCTTCGACTTGCGACCGCGACGCGCGGGACCACCGGGACGGCCGAAGGCACCCTGCGTGCCACCACGGCCACCGGGACCGCCGGGACGACCGCCGAAGCCGGGACGGCCACCGCCGCCGGGACCACCGGGACGGCCGGCGAAACCGCCGCCACCGCCACCGGGACCACCGGGACGGCCGGCGAAACCGCCACCGCCGCCACCGGGACGGCCGGCGAAGCCGCCGCCACCCGGACGACCGCCGCCGCCACCGGGACGACCGCCGCCACCGGGACCGCGGCCGCCGGGGCCACCGCCGCCGGGACGCGGGCCGGCAGCAGGACGCTGCGGCATCATGCCGGGGTTCGGACGCGGGCCACCGGGACCGCCGCCGGGACGCGGGCCACCGCCCTGCGGGCGGGGCATGCCGCCCGGGGTCGGACGCGCGCCGCCCGGAGCCTGCGGACGAGGACCGCCGCCGGCGCCCTGCGGACGGGGGCCGCCCTGGCCCTGGCCCTGCGGACGCGGGGCGCCACCGGGCGCACCGGGGCCGCCCGGACGCGGGGCACCGCCCGGACGGGGCGCCTGCGGGCGCGCCATGCCGGTGGAGCCACCAGAGGTGAAGGGGTTGTTGCCCGGGCGGGGACCCGCCGGACGGGCACCGGGGCGTGGGGCGCCGCCACCCGGACGCGGGGCGCCGGGACGGTCACCGCGGTCACCACGGCCCTGGCCTCCCTGGCCGGGACCGCCCTGGCGCGGAGCACCCGGACGCGGCGCCTGGCCGGCCGGACGCGGGGCGCCCGGACGCGGGCCGGAGCCCTGACCCTGGCCCTGCGAGGCGGCCGGTGCGGCGGGAGCCGCCGGGGGTGCCGTGAACTCGGGCGTGGTCGGAGCCGGGGACGCCGGGGCGGGCCGCGGCGCGGGCTTCGGGCCCGGGGTGGGACGGGGGCCGGGAGTGGCCGGCGCGGCCGGAGCCGCGGGCTTCTCTGCGGCGGCCGGCTTGGGGGCCGGCGGGCGCGGGGCGGCCGGACGGGCAGCCTGCGCGGGAGAGGGGGCGCCCGGCTTCGCCGGGGCAGCCTTGCGGGCAGGGGCGGGCTTGCCGCCACCGCTGCCCTGCTGGAGGGCGTCCGTCAGCTTGCGTACAACAGGCGCTTCGATCGTCGAAGACGCCGAACGGACGAATTCACCGAGTTCCTGGAGCTTGGCCATGACGACCTTGCTCTCGACGCCGAACTCCTTGGCGAGTTCGTAGACCCGGACCTTAGCCACTTCGCTCCTTTGAGGTCCGGGTTGCGTCCGGACCGTCGCTAGTTCATGGGCGTACTCATCGCGTACTCATCGAGTGCTCATCGCAATCTCGACCTGCTTTCGACTCGCGAGGTACCTAGCCGTACGGGGTTCCGCACGGCACGTCTTACGGTGTTGCCTGCTCGGCAACTGTTGTCTGCTCGACGTATCGACGCAACGCCTTTGTGTCGAGCGGCCCCGGGACGCGCAGTGCCCGCGGGAACGCCCGGCGGCGTACCGCCTGGTCGAGACAGACCGGTGCGGGGTGAACGTACGCACCCCGGCCGGGCAGCGTACCGCGTGGATCAGGGACGCACTCGTCCTTGATCGCTACGATCCGCAGCAGTTCGGCCTTGGCCGCTCGCTCCCGACACCCCACACAGGTGCGTTCAGGGCATGCGCGGGCGCGCGTCCGGCCAGACACTGTTAAGTCTACCTCCCCGTACGCCCCTCACCCCTTTGGGGCAGGGATCGAACAGTTGCCGCGCGGGAACCTGTCGCGTTCTGAACGACGCGCGGCTTGGATCTATTCCTCGGAGCCGTTCCCGGCCTGCTCGGTGTCCGGACGGATGTCGATCCGCCAGCCGGTCAGGCGGGCCGCGAGGCGGGCGTTCTGCCCTTCCTTGCCGATGGCCAGCGACAGCTGGTAGTCGGGCACGGTCACCCGGGCCGACCGGGTCGCCATGTCCACGATCTCCACCTTGGAGACCCGGGCCGGCGACAGCGCGTTCGCCACCATGTCGCCCGGGTCCTCCGACCAGTCGACGATGTCGATCTTCTCACCGTTCAGCTCGCCCATGACGTTGCGCACGCGGCCGCCCATGGGGCCGATGCAGGCGCCCTTGGCGTTCAGGCCGGAGCGGGTGGAGCGGACGGCGATCTTCGTGCGGTGACCGGCCTCACGGGCGATCGCGGCGATCTCCACCGAGCCGTCGGCGATCTCCGGCACCTCCAGGGCGAAGAGCTTCTTCACCAGGTTCGGGTGCGTGCGCGACAGCGTCACGGACGGGCCGCGGACGCCCTTGGCGACCCGGACGACGTAGCTGCGCAGGCGCATGCCGTGCGGGTAGGTCTCCCCCGGAACCTGCTCCTGCACGGGCAGGATGGCCTCCAGCTTGCCGATGTCGACCAACACGTTCTTCGGGTCGCGGCCCTGCTGGACCACGCCGGTGACGATGTCACCCTCGCGGCCGGCGTACTCGCCGAGCGTCGCGTCGTCCTCGGCGTCGCGCAGGCGCTGGAGGATGACCTGCTTGGCCGTGGTGGCGGCGATACGACCGAAGCCGGACGGGGTGTCGTCGAACTCGCGGGGCTCCTGGCCCTCCTCGAGGTCGTCGGGGTCCTCCTTCGCCCACACGGTCACATGGCCGGTCTCCCGGTTGAGCTCCACGCGCGCGTGGCGGCGGCTTCCCTCGGTGCGGTGGTAGGCGATGAGGAGGGCCGACTCGATCGCCTCGACCAGCAGGGGAAAGGAGATCTCCTTCTCCCGAACCAAGCCCCGCAGGGCGCTCATGTCGATGTCCACGGCTACGCCTCCTCTTCCTTCTTGTTGTCCTTGCGGCTGAATTCGACCTGGACACGTGCCCGGACGATGTCGTCGAAGGCGAGTCTGCGGGCGGTGGCCTTGCGGCCCTTCACCCCCGGCACCTCGGTGTCGACACCCTCGTCATCGACCTTCAGGATCCTGGCGACCAGCTCGCCGCCCTCGGCCAGCTGGAACTTCACCAGCCGCTCGGTGGCGCGGACGTAGTGCCGGTGTTCCGTGAGGAGGCGCTCCGCGCCCGGGGTGCCCACTTCGAGGGTGTACTCGCCCTCGCCCATCGCGTCCGTCTCGTCGAGCTTCGCCGAGAGCACGCGGCTCACATCGGCGATCTGGTCCAGGTCGGCGCCCGTGTCCGAGTCGACGACGACGCGCAGCACACGCTTGCGTCCGACGGAGTCCACCTCGATCTCTTCGAGATCCAGGCCCTGGGAGCTGACGAGCGGTTCCAGTAGCTCTCGCAGCCTCTCGCTCTGGGTGGTGCTCATCCGGGTGACTCCTCGGCCGCGTGTGCTGTTGTGGGATGGGTCGCGTGTCTGGTCAAAGGGTATCCGGTCGCGGGGAGTGTTGCCGTCCACCCGGTCACGAACGGTGCCGCTGAGTGATGCGGGGCGGGGGCCCGGGTACCGTGATCACGGGCGTGCCGCCCTTCGCAGTCCCTTCTTTCTCGAATGTTTCTCGAAACGAGCCCCGAGGACGTCTGACGTGCCGTTCCCCCCATCGCCGCGTGCCCGCTCGGGTCCGCGCAGAAGGAGCCTGCTCGCCGTCGCCCCGGCGGCTCTCGCCCTGACGGGCTGCACGGGCGGGCATTCCGGTGACCCGGCCGGGGACGGCCAGCCGGCCGCCGACCGGGCACGCGCGCGTGCGGCCCGGGACAGCGAGGCGCTGGTGGAGCGCTACGACGCGGTGATCGCCGCCCGGCCGGGACTCGCGGGCCGGTTGCGGCCGCTGCGCGAGGAGGTCGTCCGGCACGCACGAGCCCTCGGCGGTGGCCGGAAAGCATCGCCCTCGGCGTCCCCTTCGGCACCGGTGTCCTCGTCGGCCCCGGCCTCACCGTCCGCGGCCGTGCCGGACAACGACAAGGACGCCCTCGCCGGGCTCGCCGCGGCGGAGAAGGAACTCGCCGACCGGCGGGCCAAGGCGCTGGGCGGGGTGCCGGGTGAGCTGGCGCGACTGCTGGCGTCGGTGGCGGCGGCCGGAGCGGTGCACGTGTACCTGCTGACGGAGGAGGCCGCGTGAGCGAGGAGAAGGACCGGGAGCTGCGGGCCCTTCAGACGGCGCTGGCGGCCGAGCACGCGGCGGTGTACGGCTACGGCGTGGTCGGCGGGAGGATCGCTGACGGCCGCCGCACCGAGGCACTCACGGCGTACGACGCGCACCGGGCACGCCGGGATGCGCTGGTGCGTGAGGTGAAGGACCTGGGGGGCAGGCCGGTGGCCGCGTCCGCCGGTTACGCGCTGCCGTTCCAGGTGCCGGACTCGGCGGCGGCCGTGCGGCTCGCCGCCGAGCTGGAGGACCGGGTGGCCGGGGTGTACGCCGACCTGGTGCGCGCGGCGGGCGGGGGGCGGCGGGCCCTGGCCGCGGAGGCGCTGCGGGAGGCGGCGGTACGTGCGGTGCGCTGGCGCGGCGAGAGCGTAGCCTTCCCTGGGCTCGCGGAGCGGGCCGGAACGGCCCCGCCCTCGGCGGCGCCGACGGCGTGACCCGCGCGGGGCACGCACCGAGGACGGCACGAAGGGAACGACTCGCTCATGGTTTTCGAACCGCCGAAGCGCCTGGTCAGGGCGCTCGGTGAGACGGCACCGGACGGTGACGACTGGCTGGAGAAGCTGCCCGGGGCGGCGCAGCGGGCCGTCGCGCTACGCGAGTTGACCGTGGAGCGGGTGCAGGTGCCCGGCGGGCGCAGCAGCCTGGTCGTGCTGGTGCGGGCGGCGGACGGGACGCCGGCCGTGCTCAAGCTGGCGCCGGGCCGGGCCCGCCCGGAGGCGGAGCGGGCCGCGCTGGCGCACTGGGCCGGGCGGGGTGCGGTGCAGCTGCTCGAGGAGTCCTCCACCGAGGGCGTGCTGCTGCTGGAGCGGCTGCATCCGGACGTGTCGGTGCGGTCGCTGCCGGAGGCGAAGGCGCTGCTGGAGGCGGCGGGGACGTTGCGGCGGCTGTGGGTGGAGCCGCCCGCCGGCGTCCCCTTCGAGACCGTGGCCGAGCGGACCGGGCGGCAGGCGGAGGCGATGCGGGCGCGCGCACAGGCCGCTCCCGAGGTGGCGCCCCTGGTCGACGTGGCGCTCGCGGCGCGCGCGGAGCTGCTGGCCGCGCCGCCCGAACAGCGGTTGCTGCACGGCACGTTCCGGCAGAGCAAGGTGCTCGCCGGGGAGCGGATGCCGTGGCTGGCCGTGGGGCCCGACCCGGTGGTGGGCGAGTGCGCCTTCGATCTGGCCCGGCTGGTCCGGGACCGGGTGGAGGACCTGATCGCCCAGCCGTCCGGCGCGGCCACGACCCGGCGCCGGGTGAAGCGGCTCGCCGAGTCCCTGGACGTGGACCAGGAGCGGCTGCGGGGCTGGACGCTGTTCAGGGCCGTGGAGTCGGGCGTGCGGGCGGGACGGGTCGGCCGCCCGCGCGACGCGGAGCTGTTGCTGGAGTTCGCGAGCTGGCTGTAGGGCTTCGGGCCGCCGACTCGGTCTTTGTCGTCGAGCACCGGGCGGACTGTTTCGGCCAGTCCGCCCGGTCCTGTCGGTGCTACGCCGTGAGGCGGGCGACGGCTTCCTCGACCGTCAGTTCCTCGCGCTCGCCGGTGCGGCGGTCCTTCAGTTCCACCACGCCGTCGGCCGCGCGCCGGCCGGCCACCAGGATCTGCGGTACGCCGATCAGCTCGGAGTCCGTGAACTTGACGCCCGGCGAGACGCCGGGGCGGTCGTCGACCAGGACGCGGACACCGGCGGCGGCCAGCTTCTGGGAGATGTCCAGGGCCAGTTCGGTCTGGAGGGCCTTGCCCGCGGCGACCACGTGGACGTCGGCCGGGGCGACCTCGGCGGGCCAGCACAGGCCCTTGTCGTCGGCGCTCTGCTCGGCCAGGGCGGCGACCGCGCGGGAGACGCCGATGCCGTAGGAGCCCATGGTGACGCGGACCGGCTTGCCGTTCTGGCCGAGGACGTCGAGCTTGAGGGCGTCGGCGTACTTGCGGCCCAGCTGGAAGATGTGGCCGATCTCGATGGCGCGGTCGAGGACGAGGCCCGTGCCGCACTTCGGGCAGGGGTCGCCCTCCTGCACGACGACGACGTCGACGTACTCGCCGACCTCGAAGTCGCGGCCCGCGACCACGTTCTTCGTGTGCGTGCCGGCCTTGTTCGCGCCCGTGATCCAGGACGTGCCGGGGGCCACGCGCGGGTCGGCGATGTAGGTGACCTTCTCCAGGCCCCGCGGTCCGACGTAGCCCCGGACCAGGTCGGGGCGGGCCGCGAAGTCCGTCTCGGTGACCAGTTCGACGGCGGCCGGGGCGAAGTGCGCCTCGACCTTGTCCATGTCGACCTCGCGGTCCCCGGGGACGCCCACGGCGACGATCTCGCCGTCGACCTTCACGAGGAGGTTCTTCAGCGTGGCCGAGGCGGGGACGCCGAGGGAGGCCGCGAGGGTCTCGATGGTCGGGGTGTCGGGGGTGGGGATGTCCTCGGCGGCCGGCACGTCCGAGCCGTCGACGGACTTCAACTCGTACGTGATCGCCTCGGTGTTCGCGGCGAAGTCGCAGGTGGGGCAGTCGGCGAAGGTGTCCTCGCCGGCCTCGGCCGGGGCCAGGAACTCCTCGGACTTGGAACCGCCCATCGCACCGGCCGTCGCGGCGCAGATGCGGTAGTCGAGGCCGAGGCGCGCGAAGATCTTCTGGTAGGCCTCGCGGTGCAGGGCGTAGGACTTCGCGAGGCCCTCGTCCTCGGTGTCGAAGGAGTAGGAGTCCTTCATCAGGAACTCGCGGCCGCGCAGGATGCCGGCACGGGGCCGGGCCTCGTCGCGGTACTTGTTCTGGATCTGGTAGAGGATGACCGGCAGGTCCTTGTAGGAGGACGCCTGGTCCTTCACCAGGAGGGTGAAGATCTCCTCGTGGGTGGGGCCGAGGAGGTAGTCGCCGCCCTTGCGGTCCTGGAGGCGGAACAGCTCGGGGCCGTACTCCTCCCAGCGGCCGGTGGCCTCGTAGGGCTCGCGGGGCAGGATCGCGGGGAGCAGGACCTCCTGGGCGCCGACGGCGTCCATCTCCTCACGGACGATCCGCTCGACGTTGGCCAGCACCTTCTTGCCCAGCGGCAGCCAGCTCCAGATGCCGGCGGCGGTGCGGCGCACGTAGCCGGCCCGCACGAGGAGCTTGTGGCTGAGGACCTCGGCGTCCGCCGGGTCGTCGCGCAACGTCTTCGCCAACAACTGGGACATGCGCTGGACCGGTACGTTCGCCATGGTTCCTCTGCTCCTGCGTGTAGGTGATGGCAGGAGGTTAGCCGGGGGGTGCGGGGCGGTGGAAATCGGTTAGCGGCGCAGGAGCGGGAGCGGGGCTCCCATCACCGCGTACGGCTTCGGGGCGCTCGGGAAGAGGACCTGGCGGGCGAGGTCCTGGTAGCCGAGGGAGCGGTAGAGGGCGCGGGCGGGGCTCTCGGTGTCGATCGCGGACAGGATCGAGCGGGGTTCGGCGGCGCCGTCGGTGATCGTGGTGATCAGGGAGCGTCCGAGGCCGCGGTTCTGGTACGCGGGGTGGACGTGCAGTTCGGTGATCACGAAGCTGTCGTCGAGCCAGTGGTCGTTGTCCTGGGCGCGGAGGTAGGGCTCGACGACGGTGGACCACCAGTGGGTGCGGTCGTTGGGCATGCCGTAGACGAAGCCGACGAGGCTGCCGTCGGCTGTGGCGCCGAGGGCGCGGGCCCCCGGGTACGTCATGTGACGCAGGACGATCTGGCGTCGGACGGCCACCTCGTCCGGGCCCAGGCCGAAGGCCACGGCTTGGACGGCCAGCGCCTCGTCTACGTGGGCGGAGAGGTCGAGTGGGCCGATCACCAGGTCCATGCGGGGAGCCTACAGGGGGCTTTCGGTTGTCACCCGGGTCATGGTGGTCTTCGGCTGAGCGCGCCCACGCGGCGGAGCCGCACATGGACAAGGCCCCGCGCCCCGAGGGGCACTTCAGAACAGGACGCTCATGAAAGCTCCCACTTCCTGGAAGCCCACCCTCTGATAGGCCTTCCTGGCCGCCGTGTTGAAGTCGTTGACGTAGAGGCTGACCACGGGGGCGACGTCGGCCAGGGCGTAGCGCAGCACGGCCGCCATGCCGGGGGCCGCCAGGCCGGTGCCCCGGTACTCGGGGGCCACCCACACGCCCTGGATCTGGCAGGCGCGGTCCGTCGCGGCGCCGATCTCGGCTTTGAAGACGACCTTGCCGTCCGCGTCGAAGCGGGCGAAGGCGCGGCCGGAGCCGACGAGTTCGGCGACGCGGGCCTGGTAGAGCAGGCCGCCGTCGCCGGCCAGCGGGGAGACGCCGACCTCCTCGGTGAACATCGCGACGCACGCCGGCATGATCGTCTCCATCTCGTCCTTGCGGACGCGACGGACGTAGGGATCCGGGGTGATGCCGGCCGGGAGGCGGTCGGTGACCATGAGGGGCTGGTGCCGGCGGACCTCGCGGGCCGGGCCCCACTGGGGTTCCAGCAACCGCCACAGGTCGGAGGTGGCGCCGGAGGGGCCGACGATGGAGGAGCAGCGGCGGCCGGCCCGGCGGGCACGGTCGGCGAAGGCGCGGACGGCGCGCGGGCCTGCGCAGATCGGGACCAGGTTGGCGCCCGCGTAGCACAGGGAGGTGAGTATGCCGTCCTCGTACCAGCCCCACATCTCGCCGCCGAGCCGCCACGGGTCGAGTCCGGCGACCTGTACGCGGGACGTCACGAAGGCGTTCGCGACCGGCTCGCGGTCGAGGACGGCGAGCGCCGCGTCCAGGTCGCTCGGTTCGAGGACCCGTGAGGTGGTCTGCGTCAACACGTGCGGGCCTCACGAACTGGGGTTGCTGGTCTCCGCACTATAGCTGCGCTGCTTGGGTGGGGCGCCTGGGAGCCCGCGGGGAACGGTTCGGCGGCGTGTGCGGGTCCGATGTGGCTGGGCGCGCGGTTCCCCGCGCCCCTGAAAGACGGGGCACCGGGGAACCGCCGATCGAAGGGGCTCAGCCCGCGACCGCCACCGACGGCTCGCCCGAGATCACGCCGTCCTTCTCCATCTGCTCGGCCAGCTTCATGGCCTCTTCGATGAGGGTCTCCACGATCTTGGACTCGGGGACGGTCTTGATGACCTCGCCCTTGACGAAGATCTGACCCTTGCCGTTGCCGGAGGCGACGCCGAGGTCGGCCTCGCGGGCCTCGCCGGGGCCGTTCACCACGCAGCCCATGACGGCGACGCGGAGCGGGACCTCCATGCCGGTGAGGCCGGCGGTGACCTCTTCGGCCAGCTTGTAGACGTCGACCTGGGCGCGGCCGCAGGACGGGCAGGAGACGATCTCCAGGCCGCGCTCCTTGAGGTTCAGCGACTCCAGGATCTGGATGCCGACCTTGACCTCCTCGGCCGGCGGCGCGCTCAAGGACACCCGGATCGTGTCGCCGATGCCCTGGCTCAGCAGCGCGCCGAAGGCCACCGCCGACTTGATGGTGCCCTGGAAGGCCGGGCCCGCCTCGGTGACGCCGAGGTGCAGCGGGTAGTCGCACTGGGCGGCGAGCTGCTTGTACGCCTCGATCATGACGACCGGGTCGTTGTGCTTGACGGAGATCTTGATGTCCCGGAAGTCGTGCTCCTCGAAGAGGGACGCCTCCCACAGGGCCGACTCGACGAGGGCCTCGGGGGTCGCCTTGCCGTACTTCTGGAGGAGGCGGCGGTCGAGGGAGCCCGCGTTGACGCCGATGCGGATCGGGGTGCCGTGGTCCCGGGCCGCCTTGGCGATCTCCTTGACCTTGTCGTCGAACTGCTTGATGTTGCCGGGGTTGACGCGGACCGCCGCGCAGCCGGCCTCGATGGCGGCGAAGACGTACTTCGGCTGGAAGTGGATGTCCGCGATCACCGGGATCTGCGACTTGCGCGCGATGGTCGCCAGGGCGTCGGCGTCGTCCTGCGTGGGACAGGCGACCCGGACGATCTGGCAGCCGGAGGCCGTCAGTTCGGCGATCTGCTGGAGCGTCGCGCCGATGTCGGAGGTGCGGGTCGTGGTCATCGACTGCACCGAGACGGGGGCGTCTCCGCCGACGGCCACGGATCCGACCTGGATCTTGCGGCTCTTCCGGCGCTCGGCGAGCTTGGTCGGAACGGACGGCATGCCGAGAGAAATCGCAGTCATCTGCTGTGCAACCCCAAGTCGTGGATCAAGGTCCGGTCCCGTGAGCAGCGGGCTCCGAGCTCCGAGATTACGGCACATGCCTCGGGGCGGGCACATCCCACCCACCGTGCCACCCAATGGGAGGCGGCCCGGCGAAAAGCATGCCGGGCCGCCACGAACGCCGTATGACTAGGAGATTCTCACCGGGTTAACCACGTCGGCGATCAGGACCAGGATGGTGAAGCAGATGAAGATCCCGGCGACCACGTAGGCGACGGGCATGAGCTTCGCCACGTCGAAGGGGCCCGGGTCCGGCCGGCGCAGCACCTTGGCCGTGTTGCGGCGCAGCGACTCCCACAGGGCGCCCGCGATGTGACCGCCGTCGAGCGGCAGCAGCGGGAGCATGTTGAACAGGAACAGGGAGAGGTTGAAGCCGGCGACCAGCATGAGGGCCATGGCCAGCTGCTGGGTGGGCGGGATGTCGAGGGTGAAGATCTCGCCGCCGACGCGGGCCGCGCCGACCACGCCCATCGGGGAGTCGGCCTCGCGCTCGGCGCCGTCGAAGGCCGCGTTCCACAGCGCCGGCACCTTGCCCGGGAGGGCGGCGAGGGAGTCGACGGCCTCACCGATGCGGTCGCCCATCCAGGTCACCGAGTCGCCGAAGTCCTGCTTGACCACGCCGGTGGCGGCGCTGAAGCCGAGGAAGCCGGCCTGGACGTACTGGCCCTCGACGATCTGGCCGGAGGCGTCCTTCTTGGCGACCTGGTTCGTGGCGATCTTCGCGTGCAGGGTGACGTCCTGGCCGCTCCGCTCGACGACGATCGGCACCTCCTTGCCGGGGGTGGCGCGGATGAGGTCGGACAGCTTGTTCCAGTCGTCGGTCTTCACACCGTTGAAGGAGACGATCTTGTCGCCCGCCTTGAGGCCGGCGGCGGCGGCCGGGGCGGCCGGGTCGCCCTTCTCGCACTTGTCGCGGTTCTCGTTCTGCGCGATGACGCACTGGGAGACCGAGCTGACCGTGGTGGTCTGCTGGGTGATGCCGAAGCCCATCAGGACGGTGAGGAACAGCGCCACCGCGAGGACCAGGTTCATGAAGGGGCCCGCGAACATCACGATCACGCGCTTCCAGGGGGCGCGCGTGTAGAACATGCGGTTCTCGTCGCCCGGCTTGAGCTCCTCGTAGGCGGCGGTGCGGGCGTCCTCGATCATGCCGCGCCAGGGGGAGGTGGAGCGGGCTTCCATCCGGCCGTCGGGGCCCGGCGGGAACATGCCGATCATGCGGATGTAGCCGCCGAACGGGATGGCCTTGATGCCGTACTCCGTCTCGCCCCTGTTGCGCGAGAAGAGGGTGGGGCCGAAACCGACCATGTACTGCGGCACGCGGATGCCGAAGAGCTTGGCGGTGGACAGGTGCCCCAGCTCGTGCCACGCGATCGAGAACAGCAGGCCGACCGCGAAGAGGAGTATGCCGAGGATGAACATCAGGGTCGTCATGCACGGGCCTCCGCCGTCTGTGCCGCCAGTTGCCGGGCCCGGGTCCGCGCCCAGGTCTCCGCTTCGAGGACGTCCGACACCGTGAGTGAGGTTCCCGTACCCGGGGTGCCGTGCTCCTCGACGACCCGGGTGACGGTGTCCATGATCCCGTCGAAGGGCAGCGCGCCCTGACGGAACGCCTCCACGCACTCCTCGTTGGCCGCATTGAACACCGCCGGGGCGGTGCCCGCGAGCTCACCGACGTGCCGGGCGAGGTTCACCGAAGGGAAGGCCTCGTTGTCGAGCGGGAAGAACTCCCAGGTCGAGGCCTTGCTCCAGTCGAAGGTGGGCGCCGCGTCGGGGACGCGCTCGGGCCAGCCGAGGCCGATAGCGATGGGCCCGCGCATGTCGGGCGGGGTCGCCTGGGCCAGTGTCGATCCATCCGTGAACTCAACCATCGAGTGGACATACGACTGGGGATGCACGACGACCTCAATGCGGTCGAAGGGAATGTCGTAGAGGAGGTGTGCCTCGATGACCTCCAGGCCCTTGTTGACGAGGGTCGCGGAGTTGATCGTGATGACCGGGCCCATGGCCCAGGTGGGGTGGGCGAGGGCGTCCTCGACGGTGACGTCCGCCAGCTCGGCCTTCGTGCGGCCGCGGAAGGGGCCGCCGGAGGCGGTGACGACCAGCTTGCGGACGTCGGCGCGGGTGCCGGCGGCCAGGGCCTGGAAGAGGGCGGCGTGCTCGGAGTCGACCGGGATGATCTGCCCGGGCTTGGCGAGGGCCTTGACCAGCGGGCCGCCCACGATGAGCGACTCCTTGTTGGCGAGCGCGAGGGTGCGCCCCGCCTCCAGGGCGGCCAGGGTCGGGGCGAGTCCGATGGAGCCGGTGATGCCGTTCAGGACCGTGTGGCAGTCGGAGGCTGCGACCTGGGACGCCGCGTCCGGGCCGGCGAGGATCTCGGGGAGCGGCTCGCCCGTGCCGTACTGCGCGGTGAGCGCCGCGCGCAGGGCCGGTACGACGTCCTCGCGGGCCACGGCGACCGTCCGCACCCGCAGCCGGTACGCCTGCTCGGCGAGGAGGGCGACCCGCCCGCCGTTGGCCGAGAGGCCGGTGACCCGGAACCGGCCGGGGTTGCGCAGCACGAGGTCGATGGCCTGGGTGCCGATGGACCCGGTGGAGCCGAGGATCACCACGTCCTTGGGGCCGTCGCCCGCTACGGGGTCGTAGACGAGGTGCGGGTCGGCGAGGGGGGCTGGACTGTCGCTCATTGCTCCATTGTTGCCGTAAGGCCGGTGTGTGAGGACAGCGCATCCCCTTCCCGGGGGCGCGCGCCACCTCCTTGCGCGCCCCCGGGAGGCCGGGGCTACCGGATCGGCCGGTGGACGTTCTCCTTCCGGCTCGGGCCCGGTGTCGCGTCCGCGATCCAGGGGCCGTCGCCCGACGGGTCGACGATGCCCTGCTCCAGCCATGTGTACGTGCCGGACAGGACGCCCTTGACGACCTTGCGGTCGAGGTCGTCGGTGTTGGTCCACAGACGGGTGAAGAGCTCCTCGACGCGGATCCTGGACTGGCGGCAGAAGACGTCGGCGAGCTGGTAGGCCTCGCGGCCGTGGTCGCCCTGGCCGCGCAGGAGTTCGGCCCGGACGCAGGACGCGCTCATGGCGAACAGCTCGGCGCCGATGTCGACGATCCGGCCGAGGAAGCCCTGCTTGGACTCCATGCGGCCCTGCCAGCGGGACATGGCGTAGAAGGTGGAGCGGGCGAGCTTGCGGGCGGTGCGCTCGACGTAGCGCAGGTGCCCGGAGAGGTCCACCTCGTGCTTGAACTCACCGTAGGAGGCCGGCAGCTGGCCGGGTCCCGCGACCAGTTTCGGCAGCCACTTGGCGTAGAACACGCCCGCGTTGGCGCCGGCCCTGGCCTTGTCTCCGAGGGTCTTCTCGGGGTCGATGAGGTCGCCGGCGACCGACAGGTGGGCGTCGACGGCCTCGCGCGCGATCAGCAGGTGCATGATCTCGGTGGAGCCCTCGAAGATGCGGTTGATCCGCAGGTCCCGCAGGAGCTGCTCGGCGGGGACGCCGCGCTCACCGCGGGCCCTCAGCGACTCGGCCGTCTCGAAGCCGCGGCCGCCGCGGATCTGGACGAGTTCGTCGGCCATCGTCCAGGCCATCTCGGAGGCGTAGAGCTTGGCGAGGGCGCCTTCGATGCGGATGTCGTTGCGGTCCTCGTCGGCCATCTGCGAGGCCAGGTCCGTCACGGCCTCCAGGGCGAAGGTGGTCGCCGCGATGAAGGAGATCTTGGAGCCGACCGCCTCGTGGTGCGCGACGGGCTTGCCCCACTGCTCGCGTGCCGCCGACCACTCCCGGGCGATCTTCAGGCACCACTTGCCGGCCGCGACGCAGGACGCGGGCAGGGAGAGCCGTCCGGTGTTGAGCGTGGTCAGGGCGATCTTGAGGCCCTGACCCTCCTCGCCGACGCGGTTGGCGGCGGGGACGCGGACCTGGTGGAAGCGCGTGACGCCGTTCTCGATGCCGCGCAGGCCCATGAAGGCGTTGCGGTTCTCGACGGTGACGCCCGGCGCGTTCGTCTCCACGACGAAGGCCGTGATGCCGCCGCGGTGGCCCTCGCTCTTCGGCACCCGGGCCATCACGACCAGCAGGTCGGCGACCACGCCGTTGGTGGTCCACAGCTTCACGCCGTCGAGGACGTACTCGTCGCCGTCGGGGATCGCGGTGGTGGCGAGGCGGGCCGGGTCGGAGCCGACGTCGGGCTCGGTGAGCAGGAAGGCGCTGATGTCCGTGCGGGCGCAGCGCGGCAGGAAGCGCTCGCGCTGCTCCTGGGTGCCGAACAGCTTGAGCGGCTGGGGCACGCCGATCGACTGGTGCGCGGAGAGCAGCACGCCGATCGCGGGACTGGCGGAGCCGGCCAGGGTGAGCGCCTTGTTGTAGTAGACCTGCCCGAGGCCGAGCCCGCCGTACTTGGTGTCGATCTTCATGCCGAAGGCGCCGAGTTCCTTCAGCCCGTCGATCACGTCGTCGGGGATCCGGGCCTCGCGCTCGATGAGGGCACCGTCGACCTTGGTCTCGACGAAGTCGCGGAGCTTGG
This sequence comes from Streptomyces sp. NPDC029044, assembly GCF_040637495.1. Lineage (NCBI taxonomy): Bacteria > Bacillati > Actinomycetota > Actinomycetes > Kitasatosporales > Streptomycetaceae > Streptomyces > Streptomyces sp. NPDC029044. The sequence goes on along the minus strand of NZ_JBEZWN010000006.1, from coordinate 191,827 downwards.
CGAGGAACTCCTCGCCGCGCTGGGACGCCTCGTCGTCCGGGAGGGGGTGGGGATGGATGAGGTCGAGCCGGAAGCGGCCGAGGAACAGCTCCTTGGCGAAGCTGGGCTTGCGCCAGTGCTGTTCCCGGGCGGCCTCCGCCACCTCACGGGCCTCCCGCTCGGTGACGGCGGGACGGGAAGAAGGGGTGGTGGAAGCGGACATGAGGGGCACCTCGCCGCAACTAGAAGATGGAGGACCGTTTCGTTACCGACCAGTGCTACTGGATCGTTGGTACCCGAATCCGGACGCTCCCACCAGTCCTCGCGCGTCCGTTCAGCCGAAGGGGGGCGGGGCGGCCCCGGCACTTGTCGCGCGTCCGACGACGGTGTTGCATCGAGGTGCCGTCCCGGCGGCCGCTCCGGGCTCTGAGAGCGCTCCGGGAAATACGCGTCGAAGCGCTTCGATAACCTATGGACACCCACTCCTGCTGGGGCTACTGTCGAACCACCCCCACCCACCGTTATCAGCTACGCGCACTGTCGAAGCGCTTCACAAGAGCTTGGAGAGCTGGATGGTCACCCTTGCCGAGGTCGCCCAGCACGCCGGAGTCTCGGCGAGCACGGTGAGCTATGTCCTCAGCGGCAAGCGGTCCATCTCCGCGAACACCCGGCAGCGGGTCGAGCGGAGCATCCGCGAGCTCGGCTACCACCCGAACGCCGGGGCCCGTGCCCTGGCCAGCAGCAAGTCGAACATCATCGCGCTGATGGTCCCGCTGCGCACGGACATGTACGTGCCCGTGATGATGGAGATCGCCATCGCCGTGGCGACCTCCGCCCGCGCCCACGGGTACGACGTGCTGCTGCTCACCGGCGAGGAGGGCCCCGACGCGGTGCGCCGCGTGGCGGGCAGCGGCATCGCCGACGGGATGATCCTGATGGACGTCGAACTCGAAGACGAGCGGCTGCCGTTGCTGCGGGAGACGGACCAGCCGTCCGTGCTGATCGGACTGCCCGCCGACACCTCGGGCCTGACCTGCGTCGATCTGGACTTCCGGGCGACGGGCGCCCTGTGCGTGGAGCACCTGGCCAAGCAGGGCCACCAGGACATCGCCGTCATCGGGGAGGCTCCGGCCGTCTACGAGCGGCACACCGGCTTCGCCGAACGCACCCTGGACGGACTCAGGTCCCGTTCCCGGGAGCTGGGGGTCCGGCTGCTGCACCGGCCGTGCGAGGGCGGCTACGACGCGATGGCGGTGACCCTCGCCCGGATCCTCGACGAGCGCCCGGACACCTCGGGGCTCATCGTGCAGAACGAGTCGGCGGTCGAGCCGCTGCTCGCGCTGCTGCGACAGCAGGGCCGGGCCGTGCCGGAGGACGTGTCGGTGGTCGCGATCTGCCCGGACCAGGTCGCGATGCAGGCCTCCGTGCGGCTCACGTCGGTCGCCATCCCCGCGCAGGAGATGGGGCGGCACGCCGTGGACCACCTGGTGGCCAAGCTCGACGGGCGCGGCAGCGACGAGGTCGTGCTGATCGCGCCCGAGCTGACGGCACGGGGGAGCACGGGACCGGCGCCGAGCCGGTCGTAGTCACTCCCCGTCATTGAGTCTCCGTCACTCCCGGCATTGAACAGCGCCCCTTCCGGGGCACCCCCATGTCTGCTTCCGCACAGGAGCCCACCCCGTGAATCAGCCTGCTGAAACCCAGCCCCAGGTGAGCCTGGCGCAGTCCTCCCCGACCGTCGGCACGTTCCGCGAGCGGGACGGCGCGCTGGAGTGGAGCGGCCGCCAGGAGACCGTACGGATCGAGCCATGGGGTCCGGACGCGGTCCGGGTCCGTGCCCGGCTCGGCGGCCCCGTCCTCGAAGGGCTGCCGGGCGCCCTGCTCGACGAGGCTCCCGCGACACCGTCCACGGTGAAGACCGAGGACGGCCGGGGACTGCTGACCGTCGGCGCGCTCACCGTCGAGGTGAGCGCCGAGGGCCTGATCCGCTTCCTGCGCACGGACGACTCAACCGAGATCCTCGCCGAGGACCGCGCCCACTTCTGGTGGCCCGGCTCCCGCCTCTACACGGCCGTCGGCAACGGCCACCACCGCCTGGAGCAGCGCTTCGCCGCCTACGACGACGAGAAGCTGTACGGCCTCGGCCAGCACCAGCACGGGCGCCTGGACCAGAAGGGCCTGGTGCTGGACCTGGTCCAGCGCAACGCCGAGGTCGGCATCCCGGTGCTCAGCTCCAGCCGGGGCTACACCCTGCTGTGGAACAACCCGGCGATCGGCCGCGTGGAGCTGGCACACAACGGCACCCGCTGGGTCGCCGACTCGGCCCGGCAGATCGACTACTGGATCACGGCGGGCGACCCGGCCGACGGACAGCGCCGCTACAGTGCGGTGACCGGCCGGCCCCCGATGCTGCCGGAGTGGGCGGCGGGCTTCTGGCAGTGCAAGCTGCGCTACCGCACCCAGGACGAGCTGATGGCGGTGGCCCGGGAGTACAAGCGGCGGGGACTGCCGATCTCGGCGATCGTCTGCGACTTCTTCCACTGGACGCACCTCGGCGACTGGAAGTTCGACCCGAAGGAGTGGCCGGACCCGGCGGCGATGGTGCGGGAGCTGGAGGAGCTCGGCATCAAGCTGGTGGTGAGCGTCTGGCCGTCGGTGTCGCCCCTGAGCGAGAACCATCCGGTCCTGGAGCAGCGCGGCTGGTTCATCGGCACCCAGTACGGCCCGATGGCGCACGCCGACTGGCCCGACAAGGAGGTCGCCTCCACGGTCCAGGTGGCCTTCTACGACGCCACGAACCCCGAGGCCCGGGAGTTCGTGTGGTCGAAGGTGAAGGAGAACTACCTCGACCCGTACGGCATCACGGCGTTCTGGCTGGACGCCTGCGAGCCGGAGCTCAAGCCCGGCTTCCAGGAGAACCTGCGCTATTGGGCGGGCCCGGGCCTGGAGGTCGGCAACGCCTACCCCGCGGAGAACGCCCGCACGTTCTACGAGGGTCTGCTCGCCACCGGCGAGGAGGAGATCGTCACCCTCAACCGCTCGGCCTGGGCGGGCAGTCAGCGCTACGGCGCCGCCCTGTGGTCCGGTGACATCGGCACGGACTTCCCGACCCTGCGCCGCCAGATCGCGGCGGGCCTCAACACGGCCCTGTCGGGCATCCCGTGGTGGAACACCGACATCGGCGGCTTCCACGGCGGCGACCCGGACGACCCGGCGTACCGGGAGGTGATGGTCCGCTGGTTCCAGTTCGGCGCGCTGTCCCCGCTGATGCGGCTGCACGGCTTCCGCGACCCGGGCATGCCGCTGGGCCCGGAGATGACGGGCGGCCCGAACGAGGTGTGGTCGTACGGCGAGGAGGCCGGGGCGATCCTGGAGCGGTACCTGCGGCTGCGCGAGCGGCTGAAGCCGTACGTGCTGGACGTGATGCGGGCGGCCCACGAGGAGGGCCTGCCGGTGATGCGGCCGCTGTTCCTGGAGTTCCCCGACGACCGGGCGGCCTGGTCGGTCGACGACTCCTACCTGTTCGGCCCCGACCTGCTGGTCGCCCCGGTGCTGACGGCCGGCGCCACCGCCCGTACGGCGTACCTGCCGGCCGGGGCGTCCTGGACGGACGCGTGGACGGGTGAGGCGTACGAGGGCGGCCGGTCCGTGACGGTCGACGCCCCGCTGGACCGCATCCCGCTGTTCCTGCGGGACGGGGCACGGCTGCCTGTGGCGGAGTAGCCGTGGCCGTGGGGCGGCCGGTGCGTGACGTGCCGGTCGGATTCCGGCCGTCCCTCGGCATGCGTGCGACATGGGGCAGTTCGGTCGATAGGGTCTTGTCGTGTCCTCTTCACCGCTTGCCCTCACCGTGGCCGGTCTGCTGCTGCGGCCGGCCTTCGGGTCCCGTCGTGATCCCGGCCGGATCTTCGACCGCATCGTGGTGGAGGCCGGCGAGGCCCCGGGAGACCGGGAGTTCGTCGACGGCTTCCGGGACCTGCTGGGCTGGTGGGCGAAGGCGGAGCACCTCACCCCGGTCGGCTGGCAGGCCGCGCAGGGGCACGTCCGGCGGCACCTCGCCAACCGGGCGCGGGTGCGGCGGCTGATCGCCGAGCACCCGGAGATCGAACGGGAACCCGTCGAGAAGCCGGTGTTCGTCGTCGGGCTGCCCCGCACCGCGACCACCGTCACCCACTCGGTGCTGTCGGTCTCCGCGGAGCACCGCAGCCCTCTGCTGTGGGAACTGCTCGCGCCGGACCTGGAGTTGCCGCCCCGTGAGCGGCGCAGGGCGATCGCGGCCGGGCGGCGGATGGTCCGGGGCACGGACCTGTTCGCGCCGCGCTTCCGCGACATCCACGCGATGGCGGCCGAGGGCCCGGAGGAGTGCACCTTCGCGCTGCCGCACGCCCTGATGCCGTTCTCCCAGGCGCGCATCCCCGAGTACCAGGCCTGGCACTGCGCGCGGGACTTCACCGCCGACTACCGGTACCTCAAGCAGGTCTACCAGGTGCTCCAGTACGGCCGTCCGCGGCGGCGCTGGATGCTCAAGTCCCCCATGCACCTGGAGAATCTGGACGCGCTGCTGACGGTGTTCCCCGATGCCACGATCGTGTGGTGCCACCGCGATCCGGTGACCGCCGTGGCGTCCTTCTGCTCCCTGATCGAGCACGGCATGGCCGTCAGCACCCGCCCCGTCGACCCGGCCGGCATCGGAGCCACCTGGCTGGAGCTGCTGAGCCGGGCCATGACCCGCGGTCTCGCGGCCCGGGCCGCCATCCCCCCGCAGCAGTTGGTGGACGTCCCTTACTCCTGGCTCGGTTCCGACCCGGCGTCCGGCGCGCCGAAGCTGTACGCCGCCGTCGGCGCCCGGTGGACCGAGGCCGAAGCGTCCCGGCTCGCCGCGGCCGTCGCCCGTCCGAAGGGCACCCGCAAGCACACCTACGACCTGTCCCGTTACGGTCTGACCCGCGGCGAGGTCGAGTCGGCCTTCGCGGAGTACGACGCGCTGCGGGCCGGGGTCGAGCGCACCTGACGGCACGACCCGGCCCCGGCCCCCGGGACGGATCAGCTGCTGCTGACCGTCAGGTTGTTGGTGGTGAAGTTCAGCCCGCCGGACGACGAGGTGACCTCGTAGCCGAACTGCACGTCACCGATCGTCTCGTTGCCCATCCACTTCTTGGTGTCCTTGATCCACTTCAGGATCGGCAGGATGTTCACGGTGCCGGAGCTGGAGTTGGAGGTGCGGATGAACGAGAACACCTCGTTGGCTCCGTTGGTGCCCTTGAAGACGTTCCAGGAGTGGCCGCCCAGGCTGACGGTGCCCTGCGAGCTGCCGAGCGGGCCGACGGGTCCGGTCTTGTTGACCCAGAGCATGATCTCGTAGTCGTGGTCCGTGTCCCAGATGTCGTACGACGTGTTGTACGCGCCGGACGACGGGACGCTGACGTTGTAGCTGCTGGAGAGCGAGCCCAGCGAGGTGATCGACTTGTTGATCGCCTTCGTCTGGTTGGGGTACGACTTGATGCCGCCGGTGTTGGGGTGGTTGGCCCAGACACCCCAGTTGGTGCCGGAGTTGGCCCAGATGCACTGGCTGCCTGCGCCGGAGCCCCAGATGTTGTTGTAGAGCGTGTAGCCGTTCAGGTTCGTGTTGCCCCACTGATCGCAGGAGTTCCAGACGGCGGCGGAGGCGGGGGCGGAGGCGAGGCCGATCGTGGCGCCGAGTGCCAGGGTGGGGGCCAGCAGGGCCTTGGTGACCCGGCGCAGCGTGCTTGATGCCATGGTGTCCCTTCCATGGGTGGGGGGGGTGGGGGGAACTACCACGTCCTCAGGGTGAGGACGTGGCCCTCTCCGGCGACCAGGTGGAGGGATTCTGTGCCGGAGGGAGCGCGGAGTTCGACGCGGCGGGTGACGACGGCCCGCTCGGCGTGCGGATCGCCGCAGACCAGGGCGCCGTGCCGGCCGTCGCCGGTGGGGAAGGCGCCCTCCCAGCGGGCGGCCGGCTGCGGTTCCCGGGTGCCGTGGACGGGAGCGGAGGCGGTCATGGCCGGAGCACCGCCGCCTCGTAGCGGCCGAGGGTGACCCGGTCGGTGACGTCGGTACCGGTCAGCAGGTCGCGGTGGGTGCCGGGCACATCGACGGTCACCGGCTCGCGGCCGTGATTGAGCACGAACAGCACCTCGCCCCGGCGTACGGCCTCGACCTGCTCGGGGAGACCGTCGAGCACCGGCCGGACGCCCACGCCGTCGGCGATCGCGGCCAGCAGGCCGCGCAGCGCCCCGGGCTCGGGGAGCGTGGAGACGTACCAGGCCCGGCCCTTGCGCAGGACGGCGGGCAGCCCGTCGAGTTCACCGCCCTGGTAGGGGATGGTCTCCTCGGCGGTGCCGTCCCCCTCCAGTTCCTCGGACCACAGCGTGCCGCCGAAGCCCTCGCAGGCGACGGTCTCCCCCTCGTCCAGGGGCCACCATTCGTGCAGCGTGCGGATGCCGAACAGTGCGCGCAGCCGGGCGTCCATGCCGCCGGGGCGGACCCGGTCGTCCTCGTCGGCGACACCGGTCTGGAACCCGCAGACGAGGGTGCCGCCCTGCCGTACGTAGGCGAGGAGGTTGTCGGTCGCGGTGTCGGTGAGGGCGTACAGCTGCGGCGCGACGACCAGCGAGTACGGCGTCAGGTCGTGCTCGGGATGGGCGAAGTCGGTGGTGAGGTGCGCCTGCCACAGGGCCCGGTGCCAGGCGCGCAGGACGTCCGGGTACTCCACCCGGCTGGACAGGCGGCCGTCCTGGGCGCCGGCCCACCAGGCGTGCCAGTCGTGCAGGACGGCGACGTGCGCGGCGAGGTTCCGGCCGGTCACCTCGGGCGCGATCCGCTCCAGGTCGGCGCCGAGCCGCTTGACCTCCTGGTACGTCCGCCCCTCCTCCCCCGCGTGGCTGACCATGCCGGAGTGGAACTTCTCCGCGCCCTGCCGGGACTGGCGCCACTGGAAGTAGCAGACGGCGTCGGCGCCGCGGGCCACGGCCTGGAGGGACCACAGCCGGTTGAGGCCGCGGGGCTTGGGGTGGTTCACGCCCCGCCAGTTGACCGGCCCGGCCGCCTGTTCCATGAGCATCCACGGGCCGCGCGCCTGGGAGCGGGTCATGTCCTGGACCAGGGCGCCGTGCTGGGCGCCGAGCGGGTCGCGCGGGTCCGGGTAGAGGTCGACGGAGACGACGTCCTCCTCCTCGGCCCAGCGCCAGGCGTCCTGCCCGAACCACAGCGGCATGAAGTTGCTGGTGACCGGCAGGTGCGGGGTGTGCCGCCGGACGATGTCCCGCTCGGCGGTGCAGCACTCCAGGAGCATGTCGGAGGTGAAGCGGCGGAAGTCCAGGACCTGGCCGGGGTTGCGCAGGTAGTGCGGCAGGCGGGGCGGCAGGATGCCGTCCCAGGTGTCGTAGCCCTGGCTCCAGAAGGCGGTTCCCCAGGCCTCGTTGAGGGCGTCGAGCGTGCCGTACTTCGCGCGCAGCCACCGCCGGAAGGCGGCTGCGGCCTCGTCGCCGTAGTCGTAGGTGCAGTACTCGTTGTTGATGTGCCACATGGTGAGGGCCGGGTGGCCGCCGTAGCGGGCGGCCAGGTCCTCTGTGATGGCGGCGGCGTAGCGCCGGTAGGTGGCGCTGGAGTGCGAGAAATGCTGCCGGCCGCCCCACCACTCGGTGCGGCCGTCCTCGGTGACGGGCAGGGTGTCGGGGTGCAGCCGGCCCATCCAGGGCGGCGGCGAGGAGGTCGGGGTGGCGAGGACGACCCCGATGCCGTTCTCGTGCATCAGGTCCATCAGGGTGTCGAGCCGGCCGAACTCCCTGGCTCCCGGCTCTGGTTCGAGTGTCGACCAGGAGAAGACACCGAGGGTGACCGAGTTGACGCGGGCGGCCTTCATCAGCCGCACGTCCTCGTGCCAGGTCTCCTCGGGCCACTGCTCGGGGTTGTAATCCCCGCCGAACAGCAACCGGCCCCCGGTCACCTCACTCAGGTCGGGCATCAGACGGGCTCTCCGTACTGCACGCCGCGTCCGTTGGTGGCGACGTAGACCCGTCCGTACACGCGGGGGTCGCCGGTGACGGCGGCTCCTGTCCAGCCCCACTGGTGGCGGTCGTCGTTGATCCGGGTCCAGGTCTTCGCCTCGTCGTCGGAGCGGTACACGGCGGTGACGGTGTGCGTGGCGCCGACCATGTAGAGCGCCGGGTAGGAGGCGCCCCTGGCCGCCTTGCCGAAGCCCAGGGTGTGTGAGGCGTGGCAGCTGCCGACCTTGGTGACGGTCGCGCCGCCGTCGGTGGAGCGGTAGAGCCCGTTGCCCTTGAGGCTGAGCCACAGGTCGCCGGTGCGGCCGGGTGCCGCGACCAGCTGGTACTCGGTGTCGCCCGAGCTGAGGCCGGTGGCCCGCGCGGTGAAGGTCTGTCCGCTGTCGGTGCTGGCGAAGAGTGTGCCGGTGGTGGTGTCGAAGGCGTAGCAGCGGGTGGGGTCGAGGGGGTCGGCGACGGGTGCCGCTCCCTTGGGGAAGGTGGGGATCTCGGTCCAGGTGGCGCCGTTGTCGGTCGAGCGGTGGGCGGGGTTGGCGGTGCCGAAGGACCACAGGAGCGCGCTGCCGTCGGCGTTGGTGGCGATCGGGCCGGGTGCACTCCTGGCGGGGTCCGGCTGGGTCTTGAAGGGGGTCCAGGTCTTTCCGCCGTCGTTCGACCAGGCGCCGTTGCCGTGGTCCCCCCAGCCGGCCCGGACCACGTAGGAGGGCTTGGCGGTGGCGAGGGACAGGCCGGTGCTGGTGCCGAAGACGGGGTTCGACGCCATGCCGCGCGAGGGTGAGGCCGTGAGCCGCTCGTGGTACATCACGCCGATGTCGCCGGAACCGCTGAGCAGGTGGGCCTGCCCGGTGGGGGGCGAGATCAGCTGGCGGACGGACGCCTCCTCCACACCACGGATCTGCGGGGCCCAGCGCTTGAGGTCGCGGGTGCCGTAGAGGGTGGCGCCGGTGCCGTAGACCACGTGCCGGGAGTCGAACGGGTCCAGTCCGACGGCCTGGATCCACCAGCCGAACTTCGGCTTGTCCGCGCCCCACTTGAGGTACGGCGTCTCGGACACGTCGAGGACGGCCCTGTCCTTCAGGGACGTCCAGGTGCGGCCGCCGTCGGTGGAGCGGAAGACGGTGTCGATGTCGGCCCAGCGGTTGTTGGTGGAGACGACGAGCGTGCCGGGCCGGCGGGCGTCGACGGCGACACCGCCGTAGCCGAAGGAGTCGGCGGAGCCGTCGGCCGTCGTGCCCCCGGGCTTCACCGGGGTGACGTCACTCCACTTCCCGCCGCTGACACGCAGTTTGTGCACGCTGCCGTCGGACTGCCCGTTCGGGCCCGGGGCGTTGGCGTAGGTGACGTACAGCTCGCGGGTGAGCCGGTCGTAGGCGGCCCGGATCGGGACCTTGGCGGCGGTGCCGGTCGGCTGCCCCGGGACGGCCTCCCAGGTGGCGCCGTCGGACGTGCGGTAGAGGTTCGCGGAGGTGCCGTCGGAGTCGCCCCAGCCGGCGTAGACGCTGCGGCCCACGGCGACCAGGAGCGTTACCCCCTGGCCGGTGGCGCTCGGGACGGCCGGAAAGCTCACGGCCTTCCAACTGGCGCCCCGGTCGGTCGACTTGAGCAGTCCGTCGTGCCGGGTGCCCAACCACAGGGTGTCGCTGTCCCGGGGATCGACCAGCAGCCGCTCGCCGCAGCCGCGCCCGTCCTCGTTGGCCCCGAGCTGCACGGTGAGATCGGTGCGCTTCCAGGTCGCGCCGCGGTCCTCCGAGCGCAGCACGGCCCCGTTGCCGGCCCAGGACTGCGCGTACGTGCCGAGGGCGAGGTAGACCCGGTCCGGATGCGCCGGGTCGACGGCCATGGCCTCCACGCCGAGCAGGTTCCAGTCGTCCCAGCCGATGTGGTCGGTCAGCGGGATCCAGCGGTCCCTGCGATCGTCCCAGCGGTAGGCGCCGCCGATGTCGGTGCGGAGGTAGGCGAGCCCCTTGACGGAGGGGTGGAACAGCACCCCGGTGATGAAGCCCGTGCCGCCCTGGACGGCGTTGCGCCAGCGGTAGCCGCTCTGCGCGGGGGCCTGGGCAGCCTGCGCCACCCCTTGTGCCAAAGGAAGGGAGACGGCCGCTGCGGCGGCAGCGGTCCCGGCCAGGACGGCTCTTCTGCTGAGGCGGGACGCGTGCATGACACATACCTCGATCTACGAGAAGGGGTGGGGGAGACATACCTCAGGGGCGCGGGGAACTGCGCGATCGGCCACGACGCCGCCGCAGTGACCTTCCGGCCGGAGGGCGTTCAGCCCTTGACGGCCCCCGTGAGCATGCCCTTCTTGAAGTGCTTCTGGACGAACGGGGAGATCACGGCCACCGGCAGCAACGCCATCACCATCACGGCCATCTGGATCGCCAGCGCGGAGATCTGCCCGGTCTTGATCGCCTGACTCACCCCGACCGGTGCTTCCTGCTTCTGCACCAGCTGGATCATGACGTTCTGGAGCGGCATCATGCTCTGGTCGCTGAGGTAGATCGACGCGTTGAACCAGGCACTCCAGTACCCCACCGCGTAGAACAGCGTGATCACCGCGATGACGGCCCGTGAGAGCGGCATGACGATCTGCCAGAGGATCCGCCAGTCCCCCGCCCCGTCGATACGCGCACTGTCGATGAGCTCCGGCGAGATGCCCATGAAGAACGCCCGCAGCACGAGGATGTTGAAGACACTCACGGCACTCGGCAGGATCAGCGCGAGATACGTGTCGGTCAGGCCGAGGGACTGCACCAGCAGATAGGTCGGGATGAGCCCGGCCCCGAAGAACATCGTGGCGAGCAGCGTCATCAGCAGCCAGCGGTGCCCCAGCGACCCGCTGCGGGACAGACCGTAGGCGGCCAGCACCGACACCGCCATGGAGAACGCCGTGCCGGCCAGTGTGACGCACACGCTGACGATGGCGGCCCGGGTCACCTGCCCGCCGCTCAGCAGTTCCTGGTAGGCGACGAAGGTGATGTCCTTCGGGATGACCACCAGCCCGCCGGCCGCGTTGATCGTCTGCTTCGAGGACAGGCTGGTGACGATGACGATCCACAGCGGGAAGAGGACGGCGAGGCAGGCGGCGGCCAGGACGATGCCCTTGCCCGCGACTCCGGCCTTGCTCGGCTCGTCCTCCCAGACGGGCCTCGGCGGAGCCTCCCACCAGCGGGGCTCGCGCGCCGCCTCGTCGAGGGCGGCCTTGTCGATGACGGCGGTCACTTCTTGTACACCCCCTGCTCGCCCATGAAGTGGGCCACCTTGTTCGCGGCGAGGACGAGCGCCACGCTCACCAGACCCTTGATGAGTCCGGCCGCCGCCGCGTAGCTGAAGTCCTGGTTGCGGACGCCGTTCCACCACACGTAGGTGTCGAGGACCTCCGCCGCCCCCGGCCCCACGGCGTCGCGTTGCAGCAGGATCTGCTCGAAGCCGACCGTGAGCGCGTCACCGACCCGCAGCACCAGCAGCAGGGCGATCACGGGGCGCAGCGCGGGCAGCGTGACGTGCCACATCCGGCGCCAGCGCCCGGCCCCGTCCATGGCCGCCGCCTCGTACAGGTCGGGGCTCACGGAGGCCAGCGCGGCGAGGAAGACGATGATGCCCCAGCCCGCGTCCTTCCAGACTCCCTCCGCCGTCACCAGGAACTTGAAGATCCCCGGGTCGGTCATGAGGTCGAAGCCCTCGTAACCGTGCCGGCGCAGGGTCTGCGCGATGATGCCCGCCCCGCCGAAGATCTGCTGGAAGACGGTGATCACCAGCACCCAGGAGAAGAAGTGCGGCAGGTACAGGATCGCCTGCGACACCGCCCGGATCCGGGGCCGGATCACGCTGTTGATGAGCAGCGCGAGCACGATCGGGATGGGGAAGAACAGCACCAGCTGGAGGCCGAACAGCACGAGCGTGTTCCGTACGGCGTCCCAGAACGCCGAGTCCGCGAAGATGCGCTGGAACTGCTCGACGCCCACCCAGGGGCTCTCCAGCATGGCGACGAAGCCGTTGTCGCTGACGTACGGGTCGTACTCCTGGAAGGCGACGACGTTGCCCAGGATCGGTATGTAGTTGAAGACCAGGACCAGCACGACGGCCGGCAGGGTCATGAGGATCAGCGTGCGGTCGCGGCGGAGCCGCAGCCGGAGGCTCAGTCTGCCGGAGAGTTTCCTCTTGCCCGGCTGCTCCCCGGTGGCGTCCGCCGCCCGGGAAGCCGTCTCGGTGGTCTCCGCCTCGGCCCTGCTGCGAGGCACCGTGCTGTTGGACACGGATTCCTCCTTGCCTCAGCGCCGGGTCACTGTGCCGAACCGTTGGTGTCGTGCAGCTTCTGGTACCAGTCCCGCAGCTTGTCGCCGCCCTGCTTCTTCCAGTCGGAAACGGCTTGCTGCATGTCGCTGATCTTCTTGCGGCCGCGGACGATGTCGTCCTCCAACTGCTCGAAGTCGTTCGAGAGGTTGGTGTAGCGGGCCGGTTCGGTGATCTGCATGCCCCAGAAGGTGGACTTCTTGGTGAAGGCGCCCATCCGCTGCTGCCACTCCACCTGCTCCTTCGCGATCTCCGGAAGGTCCGGGTGCGCGATGGTCGGGGCGGGGCTGGCGAGCATCACATAGGCGTTGATGACCTCCTGATTGCCCTTGTCGTTCTTGGTGGGCACCCCGTCCTTGACGGTGTAGTGCGTGCCCTCCACCCCGTAGTTGGTGAGCATGTACTCCTTGGTGCCGTACGGGGCGGCGGTGACGTTGGCGGCGGCGAGGACGTCCTCGACCACGGCCTTGGAGGCCTTCTTGTTGACGAAGGCGAAGATGCCCGCGGGGGATCCGGCCCACAGCTGGGGGTCGCCGCCGTCGGCGCCGAAGATGTCCATGCCGGAGATGCGCAATGCGGAGTTCCGGCCCGCCTGCTCGGCCATCTTGCCCCACCAGTCCGAGATGTTGCCGTTGTAGATCAGCACCTGCCCCGCGGTGAACCGGTCACCGGGCGTGCCCTGGACCGCCTTGGCGTCCGGGTGGACCACACCGGCCGCGTAGAGCTTGCGCGTCCACTCCAGGGCCTCCAGGAACTCCTCGGTTTCCACCCGGTAGATCATCTTGCCGTCGGTCAGGTTCCAGCCGAGCGGCTTCTCGCTGCCTGAGAGCACGCCGAAGAACTGGAAGGCGGACCACTTCATGTCGTCACAGGCCCACACCTTGGACTTGGGCCGGCTGATCTCCTTGGCGAGAGTGAGGAACTCGTCCGGGGACTTGGGGAGCTCGTAGCCCTCCTTGTCGAAGACGTCCTTGCGGTAGAAGGGCACGATGCCGGTGACGGAGGGGGCGGGCTGGGGCAGGCCGCGCAGCTTGCCGCCGAAGATGGAGTACTGCCAGGCGCCGCTAGGGATGGCCGCGAGGTTGGGGTACTTCTTGATCGCGTCCCCGGACAGATACGGGCCCAGGTCGGCGAACTTGCTGATGATGGCGCTGGGTATCTTGCCGCCCATGTTCCAGCTCGGGATGACCACGACGTCCGGCAGGTCGCTGGAGGCGAGTACCGCGCCCAGCTTCTCGTCGTAGGTGTTGCCGTCCTGGTTCTGCCACGTGATGTCGACGCCGATCAGGTCGTTCATCGTCGTGTAGTAGGGGTTGGTGCCCTTCGGCGGTGTGCCCCAGAACGGCGACATGATCTTGATGCGGCTGCCCTTGCCGAGCTTCTTCGGCACCGAGGTCTTGAGGCCGGCCAGGTCGAGCTTGGCGGTGAAGCCCATGGCCGAGCCGTTCTTGGACGGGATGTCCGGCGAGACCACGTTGCTCGCGACGTAGGCCGGCAGCAGCTTCTTGGCGCTCTTGCCGGACGTCGTGCCGTCCTTCGACCCACCCTCCGACCCGCCGCACGCGGCGAGCAGCGGCATCCCGCCCGCCACGGCCGCGGTGGCCACTGCCGTGGAGGCGAGGAAACTTCTCCGGCTCGGTCCGGAGGAGGCGGAGGCGGCGTTCGGCGTCATTGCGTCAACCCTTCATGGCGCACCAGGACACCCGGCGGAAGGCCGTCGGCTGCGGTGTCTCGAGTGGAACTGGCTGAGCAGAAGCGACACTTCGACCAGAGGGGCTTCATCAGTCGAAGCGCTTCGATGTTGCTGTGAGGTTAAGTGAACACCCCAGGGCGCACAAGGGTCGTCCCCAAACTTCCTCGCAGGCGCGGGAAGGGACCGTTCCTCATGCCCGACTTGAAGTGACGGCGCCTGCTCTTGACACCCACCCCGTCGTCGACCCAGCATCGAAGCGCTTCGAAAGCGCCTCGCCGATCCATCGCAGGGGGGACCCCCACGTGACCGCACACCCGCCGCCCACCGAACCGTTCCGCGATCCGCAGCTGCCGTTCGCGAAGCGCGTCGACGATCTGCTGGGGCGGCTCACCCTCGACGAGAAGACGTCCTTCCTGCACCAGTTCGCCCCCGCCGTCGAGCGGCTCGGCCTCGCCGCCTTCCGCACCGGCCAGGAGGCCCTGCACGGCGTGGCGTGGATGGGCCCGGCGACGGTGTTCCCGCAGGCGGTCGGTCTCGGCGCCACCTGGAACCCGGACCTGGTGCGGCGCGTCGGCGACGCGGTGTCCAAGGAGATCCGCGCGATGCGCGCCCAGGACGACCGGGTCGGCCTCAACGTCTGGTCCCCGACGGTCAACCTGCTGCGCCATCCCTTGTGGGGCCGCAACGAGGAGGGCTACTCGGAGGATCCGAAGCTCACCTCGGCGATCGCCACCGCCTACACCCACGGGCTGCGCGGCGACCACCCCACCTACTGGCGCACGGCGCCCGTGCTGAAGCACTGGCTGGCCCACAACAACGAGACGGACCGCTCCACGACGTCGAGCTCGGTGCGCCCGCGCGTGCTGCACGAGTACGACCTGCGGGCCTTCCGCGACACCGTCGAGGCGGGCGCGGTGGCCGGGGTGATGCCGGCGTACAACCTGGTCAACGGCCGCCCGAACCACGTGTCGCCGTACCTGCGCGAGCACTTGCGCGCCTGGACGGACGAGGAGCTGCTGGTCTGTTCGGACGCGGGCGCGCCGAGCAACCTGGTCGACTCGGAGCACTACTTCGACACCCACGAGGAGGCCACCGCCGCCTCCCTCGTCGCGGGGGTCGACAGCTTCACCGACCACGGCACGGACTCCTCGCAGATGACCGGGCGGCTGCGCGGTGCCCTGGAGCGCGGTCTGCTGACCGAGGCCGATGTCGACACGGCCGTCCGCCGGCAGCTCTCGGTCCGTTTCCGGCTCGGCGAGTTCGACCCGGGCCACGACCCGCACGACGCCACCGGCGCGTTCGACACCCCGGCGCACCGCGCCCTCGCCCAGGAGGCCGCCGAGCAGGCGATCGTGCTGCTCGAGAACGACGGGGTGCTGCCGCTCGCCCCGGACACCCGCGTGGCGGTGGTCGGGCTGCTCGCCGACGAGTGCAAGCTCGACTGGTACAGCGGCACGCTCATCCACCGCTCGACCCCGCTGGAGGGCCTGTACGAGCGGTTCGGCGCGCAGCGGGTGGAGTTCGCGGAGGGCGTGGACCGCGTCCGGCTGAAGACCTCCACCGGTGCGTTCCTGCACGTGCCGGTGACCGAGGGGGCGGCCGCCGAGGCGCGCGGGGCCGAGGGCGCACTCGACCCGGCCCTGCTCACGGGCCGCACCGACCTGCCCGCGCTCACGACCGACGCCGAGGGCACCGAACTGGCGCTCGCCGAGTGGGGGCAGGGCGTCCTGACTCTGCGCGCCCCCGACGGCCGCTACCTCTCGGTCGCCGAAGACGGCTTCCTCCGGGCCTCCGCCGACCAGCCGGGCGGCTGGATCGTGCAGGAGACGTTCCGTCTGGAACCGCACGGGAACGGGCACCTCCTCAAGCACCTGGGGACAGGTCGCCACGTGTGTGTCTCCGCCGACGGCGTGAAGGTTGCCGACGCGGACCCCGAGGTCTTCGAGCTGGTCGTCGCCGAGCGCGGCGAGGAGGCGGCGGCGCGTGCCGCCGCGGCGGCCGACGTGGTCGTGGTGGTCGCGGGCAACGACCCGTACATCAACGGCCGGGAGACCGAGGACCGCACGACCCTGCGCCTGCCGGACCACCAGGAACGGCTGCTGCGGGCGGCCCGCGCGGCGAACCCGGCCACTGTGCTGGCGCTGGTCTCCGCCTACCCCTACGCCGTCGACACCGCCGCGCTCCCCGCGGTGCTGTGGACCGCGCACGGCGGCCAGGCGGCCGGCACCGCCCTGGCCCGCGTCCTGGCCGGTGACGTCTCCCCCGCCGGCCGCCTCCCGCAGACCTGGTACGCCGACGACGCCGACCTGCCCGGCCTCCTCGACTACGACGTGATCGGCTCCGGCCAGACGTACCTCTACTTCGGGGGGACACCCCTGTACCCCTTCGGGCACGGCCTGTCGTACGCGTCGTTCACGTACGGCGCCCTGACGGCCCGGGTCGAGGACGGGGCGGTGCGCGCCTCCTTCTCGGTCACCAACACCGGTGACGTCACCGCCGACGAGGTGGCCCAGCTCTACGGACGGGCCGTCGACCCGTCCGTGCCGCGTCCGCGCCGCGAGCTGCTGGACCACCGGCGCGTCACCCTCGCCCCGGGGGCGAAGGCGGAGCTGAGCTTCGAGATCCCGCAGAACGCCTTCGCGTTCTGGGACGTCGCCCAGGACCGGTGGCGGGTGGAGCCCGGCACGTACGAGCTGCTGGCGGGGGCGTCCAGCGAGGACGTCCGGCTGCGCGCGACGGTCACGCTCGACGGCGAGCCGGCCCTGCCCCGCGCGGTCGTCGCGCACGGCCTCCCGGCGGCCGGGTTCGACGAGTACAGCGGCATCGAGATCGTGGACCGTACGAAGGTGTCGGGGGACGCGGTGACGGCGGCGGGCGAGGCTCCCGGTGAACTGGTCTACCGGCGCTGCGACTTCGGGCGAGGTGTCACCGGGGTGAGGGTGGAGGTGGCGGGCGAGGGCTCGGTCGAGCTGTCCCTGGACGGCGGTCCGGTGCTCGCGGTGCTGTCGACCCCGGCTCCCACCCCGGGCCCGTACGACTACGTCCTCCTCGACGCCCCCGTCGTCGCGGCGGGCGTCCACGACGTGCGCCTCAGGCTGCGCGGCCCGCTGCGGCTCGCGCACGTCGGCTTCTCCGGTTGAGGGTCCGGAGCGGGCCGGCGTAAAGAAGGGGCCCGGCACCGGAAGGCATCGGTGCCGGGCCTCTTCACGGAGCTTACATGAAAATGGTTCTCATGAGCTAGAGGTTGATGCCGGTGAGGACCAGCACCCGCTCGTACGTGTAGTCCTCCATGGCGAACCGCACGCCCTCACGGCCCACGCCGGACTGCTTGACGCCGCCGTACGGCATCTGGTCGGCGCGGTAGGACGGCACGTCGCCGATGACGACACCGCCGACCTCCAGGGCCCGGTGCGCGCGGAAGGCGGTCTGGAGGTCGTGGGTGAACACGCCCGCCTGGAGGCCGTACTTGGAGTCGTTGACGGCGTCGAAGGCCGCGGCCTCGCCGTCCGCCTTCTGCACGGTGAGGACCGGCCCGAAGACCTCCTCGCAGGAGATCGTGACGTCGGCCGGGACCTCGGCCAGGACGGTGGGCGCGTAGGAGGCGCCGTCGCGCTTGCCACCGGTGAGCAGCTGCGCCCCGGCGTCCACGGCCTCCTGGACCCACGTCTCGACGCGCTGGGCGGCCTCCTCGCTGACCAGCGGGCCGACGTCGGTGGCGTCGTCCTCCGGGTCGCCGGTGACCTGGGCCTCGACGGCGGCGACGATGCGCGGCAGCAGCCGGTCGTACACCGAGGCGTCGGCGATGACCCGCTGCACGGAGATGCAGGACTGGCCGCCCTGGTAGTTGGAGAAGGTGGCGATGCGGTTCGCCGCCCACTCCAGGTCCTCGTCGCTCGCCCAGTCGGCGAGGACGACGGCCGCGCCGTTGCCGCCCAGCTCCAGGGTGCAGTGCTTGCGCGGCACCGAGTCCATGATCGCGTAGCCGACCTTCTCGGACCCGGTGAAGGAGATGACGGGCAGCCGCTCGTCCTGCACCAGGGCCGGCATCTTGTCGTTGGCGACCGGCAGGATGCTCCAGGAGCCCGCGGGCAGCTCGGTCTCGGCGAGCAGTTCGCCGATGACCAGGCCGGACAGCGGGGTCGCCGGGGCCGGCTTGAGGATGATCGGGGCGCCGGCGGCGATGGCCGGGGCGACCTTGTGGGCGCAGAGGTTCAGCGGGAAGTTGAAGGGCGCGATGCCGAGCACGACGCCCTTGGGGAAGCGGCGGGTGAGGGCGAGCCGGCCCTGGCCGCCGAGGTCGGTGTCGAGCCGCTGGGCCTCGCCGCCGTTGAACCGACGGGCCTCCTCGGCGGCGAAGCGGAACACCGACACGGCCCGGCCGACCTCGCCGCGCGCCCACTTCATCGGCTTGCCGTTCTCGGCGGAGATCAGCCGGGCGATCTCCTCGGTGCGCTCGACGAGGCGCTTGCTGACGTGGTCGAGCGCGGCGGCCCGGATGTGGGCGGGGGTGGCGGCGAACTCGTCCAGAACGGCGTGCGCGGCGGCCACGGCCTCCTCGACCTGTGCGTCCGTCGGCACGCTCACCGTGCCGACCGGCCGCCCGTCCCAGGGGGAGGTGACGTCGAAGGTGTCCTCGCCGGTGGCCTGGCGGCCGGCGAGCCAGAAGGCGTGGGTGGAGGTCATGTGGGTTCCGGCCCTTCGGCGTTGGGGGTGATCCTGTGCTACGGGATCAACGGTAGGCGCGAGGGGGCCGAACGGCGTTTGTCCGAGCCGTAGCAGTGGGGGACGCGGACACTCCGGTTTGGCTACTCGGTGGTGGCCGCCTTCAGGGCGAGCCACAGCTCCATCCGGACGTCCGGGTCGTCCAGGGACCGGCCGAGGATCTCCTCGACCCGGCGCATGCGGTAGCGCAGGGTGTGCCGGTGCACGCCGAGGTCGGCCGCCGCCGCGTCCCACTGGCCGTGCTTGGACAGCCAGGCGCGCAAGGAGGCGACGAGGTCGCCGCGGCCCGTGGCGTCGTGCTCGTACAGCGGCCGCAGCATGCCGTCGGCGAAGGCCCGCACCGCGTCGTCCGCCAGCAGCGGCAGCACCGATCCGGCCGCCATCCGCTCGTGCTCCACGAGGACGCGCCCGCGCCGCCGCGCCACCGACAGCGCCTGCTCGGCCTGCTTGTACGCGGCGGACGCGGCGATGGGCCCCGCCGGTGCCGACAGGCCCACGACCAGTTCGTCCTCCTCACCGCCCGGCACCTTCTCGCGTATCCCCGCCCGGGCCGCCTCCAGGGCGGCCGCGTACTCCCCGCAGGCCGCCGCGGCGGCGCCGCCGTCCGCGGCCAGCACCACCAGCCGCTCCCCCTCCGGCACCACCAGCACGGCCTCGCCGGCCCGGGCCGCCGCGGACTCCACGACGTCGGCGAGGGCCGCGAGGGGGTCGCCTCCGGGGTCGGCCGCGGCGAGCGCGGCGGCCGAGTGCCGCTCGGCGGGGGCAGCGCCCTTGCGCGCCTCGGCGCGGGCCAGCGCGGCGGACGCCGACACCGGCACCCGCTCCGCGACCATCATCCGGAACGGCGCGTCCAGCAGCTCGCCGTACAGGTCACCGGCGACCGCGCGGGCGTGGTCCGGCTCCCCGGCCAGCAGCATGCGCAGCACCGCCGCACCGACCCGCTGCTCGGCGGCCTGGAGGGACCGGGAGCGTTCCGTGGTCAGGGTCAGCAGCGCGATGGCCGAGTGGACGGCGTAGCGCTCGGCGGTGCCCGGTGCGGCGGCCGTGCCGACGGCGAGGGCCGCCCGGGGGCGGCGGCCGGTGCCGAGGGTGTGCAGCTCGACCCGGTCCTCGTTCTCCGGGCCGCCGACCACGGAGGAGGCGGGCGCGGGACGGTCCCGCAGCTTCTGCACGTCGCCGGTGAGCCGCGCGGCACGCCGCCCCGCCCACTCCGGTGCCGTGGCGACGACCGCGCCCGAGGCGTCGTACAGCGCCGCCCAGCCGTCGACCTGCGCGGCCAGCGCGGCCAGCAGCCCCTCCGGCCCGCCGGTCTGGGCCTGCCGGGTCAGCTCCCGCTGGGCGGCGAACCCGGCGGTGACGGCCCGGTACTGGTCGGCGGCGATCGCGGCGGAGACGGCCTTGCTGATGGCGAGGAACGGGGTGCGGCGAGGGACCTCCAGCAGCGGCAGGCCCTCCTTTTCGGCCGCGTCGACGAGCGCGGCGGGGATCTCCTCGTAGTTGACGCCGACGGCGAAGCCGAGCCCGGCCACTCCGGCCCCGGCCAGCCGCCGCACGTAACGGCGCATGGCCTCCGGGTCCTCGGCGTCCAGCTTGAGCGCGGTGATCAGCAGCAGTTCCCCGCCCTCCATGTAGGGGACGGGGTCGGCGAGCTCGCTGGGGTGCGCCCAACGGACCGGCACGTCGAGGCGGTCCCGGCCCGCCCGCACGGTCAGCTTCAGCGCGGAGTGGTGGACGAGCGAGGCGAGCGTCGGGGGCATGAGGCCTTCTGCGTCAGGGCGGTGTGATCACTGTGTCTTTTGGCCGCCGCGTATGAACGACCTGTGACGATTCTGCCTCACCGTACGGTCCCTTCGCGCCCTCGCGGGTGGGAAGGGGTCAGCCCCGCAGGTCCACCAGCAGCGGAGGCGCGTGCTCACCCTTGACGTCGGTCAGTGACAGCACCGCGTGCCCCGCCGGTACGCCGTGCGCCAGCTCGGAGGCGGACCAGCGTTCCCGCTCGACCTGCCGCACGGTCACCGCCCGTGCGGTCGGGGCCTTGCCGGTGATCACCCGGCGCAGCATGTGCACGGCCTTGCCGGCCGGGGTCTCCGCGATGATCTGCCGGTCGGTGACATCGCGGGCCTCGGTCCACTCCTTGCCCCACACCTCGGCGAAGTCCTGCCCGTCCCAGGGGGTGAGTCCCGACAGCGCCATCCGGCAGCCGGTCGCGCCGAGCAGCGGGCCGCGCAGCGGCCGGGCCACGTCGTCCAGGGTCCGCAGGGTGAGCACGACCCCGGCGTTGCCGGACCGCAGTCGCTGGATGCCGCGCACGGCCTCGGGCGTCACCACCCCGGTCGCGTCGTCCAGCAGGAGGCAGGCGAACAGCGACCGGTCCTCGCGCACGGCGACACTCGCCGTGAACTGCGCGAGCACGAGCCGCGCCAGCATCCTGGAGGCGTCCGCGTGGCCGCGCTGCGGCAGGTCGATGCGCACCCGCACGGGATGGTCGAGGGCCTTGAGCGTGAAGGGCCGGGACTGCCCGGAGGTGTCGAAGAACCCGGCGAAGGCGGGCCGGTCGAGCAGCGCGACGCGATCGCCGAGCACCCCGCCGACATCCCCGGGCTGCCCCATCTGCCGCTCCCGGGCGTCGAGCTCCCGCAGCAGCGACTCCTGCCCGGCGTCCTGGAGCCCCTGGCGCAGCGCGGCGAACGGCCCGGGCGCGCCGTCGAGCAGCTGCCGCAGCTCAGGTACGGAGGGGAAACGCCCGTGCACGGCCCGGAAGGGCCCGAGCAGCTGGGCGAGGACGGTGGTGGACCGGCGGCTGTCGCTGCCGGGGTGCGGATCGGCCAGGTCGCCTACGAGCGCCTCGGCGAGCACGGCGGCGGCCTCGTCCGGGTCGGTGCTGCCGCCGTAGAGATCGAGGTCGTACTCGGAGTCCTGGTTCCCGATCCGCACGACCACGTCGTACGCGTCGGCCGGTCCGAGCCCCGCGCCGGCCGCCCCGACGACGACCACGGCGGCGCGCCCGGCGAGGGCGTGCAGACAGAGCGACTCGGCGAGGGGGCGGACGACGGTGCCGGTCTTGCCGGATCCGGCGGGGCCGACGGCGACGAGCGAGGTGCCGAGGAGGTCGGGCCCGAGGGCGAGCCCGGTGCCGCGGTAGGCGTACGGGTTGCGGGCGTCGTCCACGGTGGTGCCGAGCCGCACCTGCCCGGTGACGAGGTCGTGCCGGGCGAGCCGGGCGGGCAGGTCGCGCTCCCCGGAGGGGTGCAGGCACGCGGCGGCACCGTCCTTGAGCACGGCGCCGCTGAACGTGGCGAGGCTGTGCCGCCCCGTACGCACGCCCTGCCAGGCACGGAGGATCCGGGCGTGGTCGACGTCCCGCATCAGCCCGGTGCGGGCCTCGGCGGCGAGCCGCTCGGCGGCGTCGGCGGCCCCGGCGGCGCGCAGCTCGTTCCACTGGGCCGGGTCGTCCTCGGGCGTCGTACGGCTCTCCTGCGCCGCCGGCCGGCGGAAGCGGGGGGTGACGAAACGGCGCCACACCTCGCCCCAGCGGCCGAGCCGGGCCGCCCCCACCATGATCGCCAGGGCGACGAGCAGCTCGTAGCCCTGGTAGACGACGAACGTCCCGGTCTCCCCGAGATCGCTGTCGCCGCCGCGCCAGGCGTCGGGGACGATGAGGTCGAACGGCACCCACCACCAGGTGCCGAGGTAGCCGTTCTGCAGCAGCGACCAGATCAGCCACCCCACGAGGAAGGCGATCAGCGCCCCGCTCAGCAGCTGCCGGTTCGGGATCTCCTCCGGTTCCTCGGCGGGCCGCGGCCGGTGCCCGAACCGCCACACGCCCGGCGCGGCGTCGGGGCGCGGCGCGCGCAGCCAGGTGAGGAACGCCGACCCGTCCGGCAGCGGCGGTGTCCCCGGCGCCCGGGGCGGCAGGGGAGGCATCGCGGGCACCTGAGGAGGTCCCGCCGGGCGCGGCACGGGACTCGCATGCGTACCCCGCGCGTCCTGCGTCCCGTCGCTGTCCATCGCCCTTGCCCCCTGACCAGCCGCTCCGTCCACCATCAGCGAGCCAATCTAACGCCCTCTCCTGGGGAGTTCACCGCTTACACGGCCGGGTCGTGGGCACCGGTCCGTCAGAGTGCCATGTCCACCCCGGACAAGGCGCTCCGCCGACAACGCCCACATGGAGCATGCCCACCCCCCTTCCCCCGCCCTAGCCTGCGAGAAAAGAAGCCAAGCGTCCGTCGAGACCATCCGCACCACCCCCAGGAGCCCCGCATGACCGCACTTCCGCAGGAGCGCCGCGTCGTCACCGCCATTCCCGGTCCGAAGTCGCAGGAGCTTCAGGCCCGCCGTACCGCCGCGGTCGCGCAGGGCGTGGGGTCCGTGCTGCCCGTGTTCACGGCGCGTGCCGGTGGCGGGATCATCGAGGACGTCGACGGGAACCGGCTGATCGACTTCGGGTCGGGCATCGCCGTGACGTCCGTGGGCGCCTCCGCCGAGGCCGTCGTACGGCGGGCGTCGGCGCAGCTGGCCGACTTCACCCACACCTGTTTCATGGTCACGCCCTACGAGGGGTACGTCGAGGTCGCCGAGGCGCTCGCCGAGCTGACCCCCGGTGACCACGCCAAGAAGAGCGCCCTGTTCAACTCGGGCGCCGAGGCCGTCGAGAACGCCGTGAAGATCGCGCGGGCGTACACCAAGCGGCAGGCCGTCGTGGTGTTCGACCACGGCTACCACGGGCGCACCAACCTCACCATGGCGCTGACCGCGAAGAACATGCCGTACAAGCACGGCTTCGGCCCGTTCGCCCCCGAGGTGTACCGGGTGCCGGTCGCGTACGGCTACCGCTGGCCGACCGGGCCCGAGAACGCCGGCCCCGAGGCCGCCGCGCAGGCCATCGACCAGATCAGCAAGCAGGTCGGCGCCGAGAACGTCGCCGCGGTCATCATCGAGCCGGTGCTCGGCGAGGGCGGCTTCATCGAGCCGGCCATGGGCTTCCTGCCGGCCATCCGCAAGTTCACCGAGGACAACGGCATCGTCTTCGTCGCCGACGAGATCCAGTCCGGCTTCTGCCGCACGGGTCAGTGGTTCGCGTGTGAGGACGAGGGCATCGTCCCGGACCTGATCACGACGGCCAAGGGCATCGCCGGCGGTCTGCCGCTCGCGGCCGTCACCGGACGCGCCGAGATCATGGACGCCGCGCACGCCGGCGGCCTGGGCGGCACCTACGGCGGCAACCCCGTCGCCTGCGCCGGTGCGCTCGGCTCGATCGAGACGATGAAGGAGCTCGACCTCAACGCCAAGGCGAAGAACATCGAGGCGGTCATGAAGGCCCGCCTCGGTGCCATGGCCGAGAAGTTCGACATCATCGGCGACGTGCGCGGCCGCGGCGCGATGATCGCCATCGAGCTGGTGAAGGACCGCGCCACCAAGGAGCCGAACCCGGAGGCGACCGGCGCGCTCGCCAAGGCCTGCCACGCTGAGGGCCTGCTGGTCCTGACCTGTGGTACCTACGGCAACGTGCTCCGCTTCCTGCCCCCGCTGGTGATCGGCGAGGACCTGCTGAACGAGGGCCTCGACATCATCGAGCAGGCGTTCTCCCGCATCTGAGCCGCCGACGCGCGCATCCGAGCCCTCGTCGGGGCGGGTGAGCCGCCCCGGTTCCGCTACCGGGGCGGCTAGGGGGCTTCTGATGGATCTACGTGGAAGAAGGAGCGGCGTCCGGTGCGTGCGATCGGCGTGCGCCGTGAACGGTCATGTGGCGGAGCCACCTGTCCGTTCGCGGCGTGCGGCGAGCGTGCGTGCCGGACGTCGTGACGCCGCGGAGATCCATCAGAAGCCCCCCAACGGCAGAGGGTGTGAAGAAGGTGTGCGAGGTGGATGACAGGGTGCCCTACGGCCTGTCCTGCGCCCCGCCCCTGTCGTAGGTTCTACCCAGATGAGAGATACACCCCGCCCACAGGGGACTGTGGGTGACATCAGGCCGGGGCCTCCCCAGCTTCGACCTGGTCGTGCCCTCGCGCACACAACCGGAGCCTGAGGCTCTGGATCTCCTCACCGATCGGACGGTCGCCCGCCCCAAACCCCCCGGGGCGCGCGACGTTCCGGTCCGGACGGCCGCCCCGGAACCACCCCCCCTGTTCCGGGGCGGCCGACCTCCCTCTACGCCCCCTTCCTGAGCATCTCGGTGAGTGCCGAGACGCTGAGCGGGCCGTGACCCGCCTCGGCCGCCCGCCGCAACAGGTCGGTCAGGGGAGCCGGCCAGGCGGTGTCGACGTTCGCTTCCTGCGCGAGGTCCGCGCCATGGGCCGCGCCCGCGAGCCTCGATGCCGCGATGGCGCCGCCCGGGCGTTGGTCCGAGGCCGGTCCGGCGAAGAGCCACCGGCAGTGCTCGAAAGTGGCCGTCGTCGAGTGCCGGGTGGTTCACGTGATCCTCCGCAGGGGCCGCGAGTGGACGTCGGTGCTCGTGCCAAGCTGTGCCCCATGCCGATCACCGCGAACCAGGAACGCGCCGCGCTCCCGGGCTCCGCCGCCCTCCTGCTCTCCCTTCCGGCGCTCCTCTTCGCCCTGATCACCTGGCAGGTCGTCGCCGACGGCCCGCTCGTCCGGCTCGACGAACGGCTCAGCCGCGTCCTGGTGAACCCGGACCGCTGCTCCGAACTCCTCTCCGACCTGGGCAACGTCCCGGTCGCGGTGCCGGTCCTCGCCGTCGCGGCCGGGTACGTCGCCGTGCGCAACCGCCGCGCGGGCGTGGACCAGTGGTGGCTGCCCGGCGCCGCGGCGGCCCTCCTCCTGGCCCTGGTCCCGGCGCTGGTCGTCCCGCTGAAGGTACTCACCGACCGCCCGGGCACCCCGGCCGTCCCGCCCGGCACCGGCTACTACCCCTCGGGCCACACCGCCACCGCCGCCATCGCCTACGGCTGCGCGACCCTGCTGCTGCTCCCCTGGCTCCGCACGGCCCCGGCCCGCCGCACCCTGATCACCCTCTGCGTCGCCCTGGTCCTCGGCACGGGCTACGGCCTGGTCCGGCGCGGCTACCACTGGCCCCTGGACGTGGTGGGCAGTTGGTGTCTGTGCGCGGTGCTGCTGACGTCGCTGTGGCTGTTCCTCCGGACGGTGACGACGCCCGGCCGGTCTCAACCACCGGGGCCCTGACCGTCGTTCTCCGTCGCCAGCCCCGCCGCCGCCTCGTGCATGGCCAGTTCCAGCAGGGCCGGGTCGGTCAGCAGGCCCGAACCGTCGGGCGGTACCAGCCAGCGGACGCCACCGGGCGAGGAGCGGCCCGGGTACGGCACGACGATCCAGGTGCCGGCGCCGGCCGTGCGGATGCCTGTGCCGAGCCAGCGGGCCGCGGTGCCCGGGGGCACGAAGAAGCCCATGCGTGCGTCGCCGAAGTCGACGAGCACGGGCCCCTGCCGGTCGAGGACGCGGCTCAGGACGTCCAGCGTGGCGTAGCCGAGTTCGCCGGGCAGGATGAGCACGTCCCAGGCGCTGCCGGCCGGCAGCAGCGCCACCCCGAGCGGGTTGCGCTCCCACTCCCAGCGGCAGGCCTCGGGATCGGGTGCGACGGATGCGAGCCACTCGACCGCCGTCTTCGCACCGGTCATCGTCAAAGACCCCCTTCTCTCTCGCGAACCTCACGCACGCGCGGGGCGTCCGGAGGGCATCACGAGGGAGAAGGGGGTGTCCCCCCGGCCATTACGCGGGTTCCGGCACCCCTTTGGAGTGAACCGGATCACACCCGGTCGGTCAGCTGTCGAATCCCAGCCCCAACCGGTCCATCGTGCGCAGCCACAGGTTGCGACGGCCGCCCTGGGCGTCCGCGCGGGCCAGGGACCACTTGGTGAGGGCGATGCCCGTCCAGGCGAACGGCTCGGGCGGGAACGGCAGCGGCTTCCTGCGGACCATCTCCAGCTCGGTGAGCTCGGTGCGCTCCCCCGCCAGCAGGTCCAGCATCACCTCGGCGCCGAAGCGGGTGGCACCGACCCCGAGGCCGGTGTACCCGGCCGCGTAGGCCACCTTGCCCTGGTGGGCGCTGCCGAAGAACGCCGAGAAGCGGGAGCAGGTGTCGATCGCGCCGCCCCAGGCGTGGCTGAAGCGGACGCCCTCCAGCTGCGGGAAGCAGGTGAAGAAGTGCCCGGCGAGTTTGGCGTAGGTCTCGGGGCGGTCGTCGTACTCGGCGCGGACGCGGCCGCCGTAGGGGTAGATCGCGTCGTAGCCGCCCCACAGGATCCGGTTGTCGGCGGAGAGGCGGAAGTAGTGGAACTGGTTGGCGCTGTCGCCGAGGCCCTGGCGGTTCTTCCAGCCGATCGCGTCGAGCTGCCCGGGCGTGAGCGGCTCGGTCATCAGGGCGTAGTCGTAGACCGGAACGGTGTACGAGCGGACGCGTCTGACCAGGTTCGGGAAGATGTTCGTGCCGAGGGCGACCCGGCGGGCGCGGATCCGGCCGTAGGGGGTGCGGACGGCCATGCCGGGGCCGTACGGCTTCAGGGTCAGGGCGGGGGTGTGCTCGTAGACGCGCACGCCCAGTTCCACGCAGGCCCGCTTCAAGCCCCAGGCGAGCTTCGCGGGGTTGAGCATGGCGACGCCCCTGCGGTCCCACAGGCCCGCCTGGAAGGTGGGTGAGTTCACCTGTTCCCGTACGGCGTCGGCGTCCAGGAACTCGACGCCGTCGGCCAGGCCCCGCCGGGCGGTCTCCTCGTGCCACTCCCGCAGTTCGCGCGCCTGGTAGGGCTCGGTGGCGACGTCGATCTCACCGGTGCGTTCGAAGTCGCAGTCGATGCCGTGCCGGGCGACGGCGGCCTCGATCCCGTCGAGGTTGCGGTCGCCCAGTTCCTGGAGCCTGTGGATCTCGTCGGGCCAGCGGGTGAGGCCGTTGGGCAGGCCGTGGGTGAGGGAGGCGGCACAGAAGCCGCCGTTGCGGCCGGAGGCGGCCCAGCCCACCTCGCGGCCCTCCACCAGCACCACGTCCCGCTGCGGGTCGCGCTCCTTGGCGATCAGCGCCGTCCACAGCCCGCTGTAGCCGCCGCCGACGACCAGCAGGTCGCAGGTCTCGGAGGTGGTGAGGGCGGGTTCGGGCCGGGGCCGGCCGGGGTCGTCCAGCCAGTACGGGACCGGCTGGGCGTCGGAAAGCGAACGGGTCCACTGATTCATGGCGCTCGGGGCCATGATTTCAACTCCCTACGGGGTTATGCCTTCTGCCTGTTGCGGCGGTTTCCGGCAACCATGGAAACCAGGACGAACAGTACGGCGACGACGAACATGGTCGTGCCGATGACATTGATCTGAACGGGCGTTCCGCGCTGCGCCGAGCCCCACACGAACATGGGGAACGTGACGGTCGAGCCGGCGTTGAAATTCGTGATGATGAAGTCGTCGAAGGAGAGCGCGAAAGCGAGCAGCGCGCCCGCCGCGATTCCCGGTGCCGCGATCGGCAGGGTGACCCGGACGAAGGTCTGGAACGGGCCCGCGTACAGGTCCCGTGCCGCCTCCTCCAGTTTCGGGTCCATCGACATCACACGCGCCTTGACGGCCGTGACCACGAAACTCAGGCAGAACATGATGTGGGCGATGAGGATCGTCCAGAAGCCCAGCTGCGCGCCCATGTTGAGGAACAGGGTGAGCAGTGAGGCGGCCATGACGACCTCGGGCATCGCCATCGGCAGGAAGATCAGCGAGTTCACGGCACCACGGGCGCGGAACCGGTAGCGGACCAGGGCGAAGGCGATCAGGGTGCCCAGCAGCGTGGCGCCGAGCGTCGCCCAGAACGCTATCTGGAGGCTGAGGGACAGCGACCCGCACAGCCCGGAGACCCCGCACGGGTCCTTCCAGGCGTCCAGGGAGAACTGCTGCCATTCGTAGTTGAAGCGCCCCTTCGGTTTGTTGAAGGAGAACACCGTCACGACGACGTTCGGCAGGAGCAGATAGCCGAGGGTCAGCAGTCCCGCCAGGACGACGAGATTTCTCTTGAGCCAGTTGACGAAGGGCATTTAGACCAGATCCTCCGTCCCGGACCTGCGGATGTAGAGGGTGACCATGAGCAGGATGGCCGCCATGAGGATGAAGGAGAGTGCCGCGGCCGTCGGATAGTCGAGGACTCTCAGGAACTGTGTCTGGATGACGTTTCCGACCATGCGGGTGTCGGTGGAGCCGAGCAGATCGGCGTTCACGTAGTCACCGGCCGCCGGAATGAAGGTGAGCAGGGTTCCGGAGACGACGCCCGGCATCGACAGCGGGAAGGTGACCTTGCGGAAGGTCGTCCAGGGCCGGGCGTACAGGTCGCCTGCCGCCTCGTGGAGCCGTCCGTCGATGCGCTCCAGCGAGGTGTAGAGCGGCAGGATCATGAACGGCAGGAAGTTGTACGTGAGACCGCACACCACCGCGAGCGGGGTGGCGAGGACGCGGTCGCCTGCGGTCATGCCGAGCCAGTCGGTGACGTCCAGGACGTGCAGCGTGTTGAGCGCGCCGACGACCGGTCCGCCGTCGGCGAGGATCGTCTTCCAGGCCAGGGTGCGGATCAGGAAGCTGGTGAAGAACGGCGCGATCACCAGGATCATGATCAGGTTCTTCCAGCGGCCGGCGCGGAAGGCGATCAGATAGGCCAGCGGGTAGCCGAGCAGCAGGCACAGGACCGTCGCCGTGCCCGCGTAGAGCACCGAACGGACGAACTGCGGCCAGTAGGCGGACAGCGCGTCCCAGTAGGTGGCGAAGTGCCAGGTGACCTTGTAGCCCTCCTCCAGGGAGCCCGTCTGCACGGACGTGGAGGCCTGGTAGATCATCGGCAGCGCGAAGAACACCAGCAGCCAGAGGATGCCGGGGAGCAGCAGCCAGTACGGCGTGAAGCGGCCCCGGCGCTGGGGAGGCTTCCGCTCGGGAGCCTGCGGCGCGAGGGGCGGTGGCGCCTCGGTGAGTGTCGACATCAGGCCGCCTCTTCCACTCCGGCCTCGGCGTCCTGCGTGGCGTCCAGACCGAAGGTGTGGGCCGGATTCCAGTGCAGGACGACCTCGGCGCCGGGCACCAGGCGGGGGTCGCGGTCGATGTTCTGGGCGTAGACCTCGAAGTCGGAGCAGACCGGGCTGTCGACGACGTACTGGGTGGAGACGCCGATGAAGCTGGAGTCGGCGATCCGGCCCGTGATGCGGTTGCGGCCCTCCGGTATCTCGCCGGCGTCGTCGGCGTGGCTGAGGGAGATCTTCTCCGGGCGGACGCCGGCCAGCACCCTGCCGCCGGTCGCGGTGGGCGCGGAGCAGCGCGCCTCGGGCAGGACGAGCTTGCCGCCGCCCGCCTTCAGCACGATCTCCTCGCCGCTCCGGGAGTCGACCTCGGCCTCGATGAAGTTGGAGGTGCCGAGGAAGTTCGCGACGAACGTCGTGCGCGGGTTCTCGTAGAGGTCGGTGGGTGCGCCCAGTTGCTCGACGCGGCCGGCGTTCATCACGGCGACCGTGTCGGCCATGGTCATGGCCTCCTCCTGGTCGTGCGTGACGTGGATGAAGGTGATGCCGACCTCGGTCTGGATGCGCTTGAGCTCCAGCTGCATCTGGCGGCGCAGCTTGAGGTCGAGGGCGCCGAGCGGCTCGTCGAGCAGGAGCACCTTCGGGTGGTTGATCAGCGCGCGGGCCACGGCGACGCGCTGCTGCTGGCCGCCGGAGAGCTGGTGCGGCTTCTTGCGGGCCTGCTCGCCGAGCTGGACGAGGTCGAGCATCTCGTCGACCTGCTTCTTCACCGACTTGAGGCCGCGCCGGCGCAGGCCGAAGGCGACGTTCTCGAAGATGTCGAGGTGCGGGAAGAGGGCGTAGGACTGGAAGACCGTGTTCACGGGCCGCTTGTACGGCGGGAGGGCGGTCACGTCCTGGTCACCCAGGTGCACGGTGCCGGCGGAAGGTTCCTCCAGGCCGGCGATCATGCGCAGGGTGGTGGTCTTGCCGCAGCCGGAGGCGCCGAGCAGGGCGAAGAAGGAGCCCTGCGGCACGGTCAGGTCGAGGGGGTGGACGGCGGTGAAGGAGCCGTAGGACTTGGCTATGCCCGTGAGGCGGACGTCGCCGCCGGGGCCGGTCTGGTTCGTCATGGTGGTCACGCCCCCGTCAGCTTCGCGAACTTCGCTTCGAACTCGGTCTCTTCCTTCGAGCTCAGCGAGCGGAAGGCGTGCGACTTGGCGGCCATGGCCTTGTCGGGAAGGATCAGCGGGTTGTTCGCCGCGTCCTTGTCGATCTTCTCCAGCTCGGCCTTCACGCCGTCGACGGGACACACGTAGTTGATGTACGCGGCGAGTTCGGCGGCGGCCTTCGGCTCGTAGTAGAAGTCGATGAGCCGCTCGGCGTTGGTCTTGTGCCGGGCCTTGTTGGGGATCAGCAGGTTGTCGGTGGACGTCACGTAGCCGCTGTCCGGGATGAGGAAGTCGATGTCGGGGCTGTCCGCCTTGAGCTGGACGACGTCACCGGCCCAGGCGACACAGGCCGCGAAGTCGCCGCTGGTCAGGTCCGAGGTGTAGTCGTTGCCGGTGAAGCGGCGGATCTGACCCTTGTCGACGGCCTTCTGGAGCCGCGCGATGGCCGCGTCGTAGTCGTCGGCGGTGAAGTCCGCCGGGTCCTTGCCCATGTCGAGCAGGGTCATGCCGATGCTGTCGCGCATCTCCGACAGGAAGCCGACCCGGCCCTTGAGCCTGGGGTTGTCCAGCAGGTCGGACACCGACTTCACCTCGACGCCGTCGAGGGCCTTCTTGTTGTACGCGATGACGGTCGAGATGCCCTGCCAGACGTACGAGTAGGCGCGGCCCGGGTCCCAGTCGGGGCTGCGGAACTGGGCCGACAGGTTGGCGTAGGCGTGCGGCAGGTTGCTCGGGTCCAGCTTCTGCACCCAGCCGAGGCGGATGAGGCGGGCGGCCAGCCAGTCGGTGAGGACGATCAGGTCGCGGCCGGTGTCCTGGCCCGCGGCGAGCTGCGGCTTGATCTTGCCGAAGAACTCGTTGTTGTCGTTGATGTCCTCGGTGTACTTGACCTTGATGCCGGTCCGCTTCGCGAACTGGTCCAGCGTGGGGTGGTGCTTGCCGCTGTCGTCGACGTCCATGTACTCGGTCCAGTTGGAGAAGTTCACCGTCTTCTCCTTGGCCGAGTGGTCCTCTGCCGAGACGCCGCCCTTCGACTGGCCGGCCGCCGGGATGCCGCAGGCGCTCAGCGTCCCCAGTCCGGCGGCCGCGAGCGCCCCGCCCGCGGAGGCGCGCAGCAGGGACCGCCGGGTGAGGGCGGCCCTGCCGTTCCTGAAACTGCGCCGCATGGCGGCCACTTGGGCCGTGGACAGGCGGTCGGGCTCGTACTGCTCCATGCGCGTGGTGCCCTTTCGGAGGGTGGACGGCCGTTGGTCAGGCGGCCTGCATAGCGGCTATCGGTCCCCGAACACGGTGCGGTGCCAGTCCTTGGCGGCCACCCCGGTGTTGTCGAACATGACGTGCTTGATCTGGGTGTACTCCTCGAACGAGTACGAGGACATGTCCTTGCCGTAGCCGGAGGACTTGTGGCCGCCGTGCGGCATCTCGCTGATGATCGGGATGTGGTCGTTGATCCAGACGCAGCCGGCCTTGATCTCGCGGGTGGCCCGGTTGGCCCGGTAGACGTCCCGGCTCCACGCAGACGCGGCCAGGCCGTACGGGGTGTCGTTGGCGAGCGCGAGGCCCTCGTCGTCGGTGTCGAACGGCAGCACGACCAGGACCGGCCCGAAGATCTCCGACTGGACGACCTCGCTGTCCTGGGCCGCGTCGGCGATCAAGGTGGGCTGGTAGTAGGCGCCCTTGGCGAGCTCCCCCTCGGGTGCCTCACCGCCGGTCACCACGCGCGCGTAGGCCCGCGCGCGGTCCACGAACCCGGCGACCCGGTCCCGCTGCACGTGGGAGATCAGCGGGCCGAGGTCGGTGCCGGCGGCGAAGGGGTCGCCGAGCCGGACCGTCTCCATGAGCGCCGCGGTCCGCTCCACGAAGGCCTCGTACAGCGGCCGCTGCACGTACGCGCGCGTGGCGGCCGTGCAGTCCTGCCCGGTGTTGATCAGGGAGCCCGCGACCGCGCCGTGCGCGGCGGCCTCCAGGTCGGCGTCGTCGAAGACCACGAAGGGCGCCTTGCCGCCGAGCTCCAGGTGGAGCCGCTTGACGGTGGCGGTGGCGACCTCGGCGACGCGCTTGCCGACCGCGGTGGAGCCGGTGAAGGACGTCATGGCCACGTCGGGGTGGCCGACGAGGTGCTCCCCGGCCTCCCTTCCGGTGCCGGTGACGATGTTGATCACGCCGTCCGGGATGCCGGCGTCGGTGGCCGCCTGGGCGAAGAGCAGCGAGGTCAGCGGGGTGAGCTCGGCGGGCTTCAGGACGATGGTGTTGCCCGCCGCGATCGCCGGGAGGATCTTCCAGGCGGCCATCTGGAGGGGGTAGTTCCAGGGCGCGATCGATCCGACGACGCCGATGGGCTCGCGCCGGACGTAGGAGGTGTGGTCGCCGGAGTACTCACCGGCGGACTGCCCCTGGAGATGCCGTGCGGCACCGGCGAAGAACGCGGTGTTGTCGATGGTCCCGGGGACGTCGAACTCGCGGGTCAGCTTCAGCGGCTTGCCGCACTGGAGCGACTCCGCGCGGGCGAAGTCCTCGGCCCGGTCGGCGAGGACCGCCGCGAACCGGTGCAGGGCGTCGGACCGCTCGCCGGGGGTGGCTCCCGCCCAGCCGGGGAAGGCCGCGCGGGCGGCGGCGACGGCCCGGTCGACGTCGGCCGGGCCGGCCAGCTCGTAGGTGAGGACCTCCTCGCCGGACGCCGGGTCGACGACGGCGTGCGTACGGCCGGAGGTGCCCCTGGTCAGGTGGCCCGCGATGTACTGCGCGCCCTGCGCGAAGCGCTCCTCCGCCGGGAATCGGTCCGGGATGGCAGTGCCCGGGTTGTGCATGTCGCTCTCCTCCGTGTCCCCTGATGGGGCCGGCGTGGCTCAGGCTCGATTTGAGTGCCGATCCTGACAGAGGTATGGCATGCCAACAAGTGATTCCGTTGTTGATTTTTGGTTACGCGACGGAATCTGTCGACCAGGTGTCGAGTTCACCGCGAAAAGGCAGGACGCTGTGTCAGTGGTGCGTGCCACACTCGCGTGCATGGAGAAGATCACGGGGGCGGTCGGCTCGAGGGAGGCCCTGATCAGGGCGGTCCGCGCGGGGGCCAGGGTCGGGTATCTGCACTTCTGGGGGCACCGGCCGCGGCCGGACGGCCGGATCGGGGCGAGCTGTCTGAGCCAGTGGTGGCCCTCGCCGTTCACGGTGGACGGCGAGGCCTACGCGACGGCCGAGCACTGGATGATGGCCGGGAAGGCCCGGCTCTTCGAGGACCCGGCGGCGGAGCATGCCGCGCTGGCCGCGGGGCATCCCGCCGAGGCGAAGAAGGCCGGGCGGCTGGTGCGCGGGTTCGACGAGACGACCTGGGCCCGGGAGCGGTTCCGGATCGTCGTCGAGGGCAGCGTCCACAAGTTCGGCGCGCATCCCGAACTCATGGCGTACCTGCTGGGCACGGGTGACCGGGTGCTCGTCGAGGCGAGCCCCGTGGACCGGGTGTGGGGCATCGGGCTGGCCGCGGACGACGCGGCGGCGATGGATCCGGAGCGGTGGCGGGGGCCGAACCTGCTGGGGTTCGCCCTGATGGAGGCGCGGGAGCGACTGCGGACGGCGAGAGCATGAGTGAGGGGCCGGTCCCCCTGGACCGGCCCCTGCCGCACTCCACGCGTCCCGCTCAGGACGCCGCGCCGAGCCCGCCCATGATGCCGGCGAACAGCAGGAAGCCCAGCAGCGGCAGGATCACGGTGGCGATGATGCCGCAGACCAGGCCCGCGGTCGCCGCGCCCTTGTTGGTGGCCTCACCGCGGGTGGCCTTGCCGCGGCCGATGGCACCGAAGATGATCGCGAGGATGCCCAGGATCACGCCGAAGAACCACATGATGAACGTCAGGCTGCACACCACGCCGATGATGCCCAGCACCAGGCCCGTGGTTCCCATGCCGTTGCTGGGCTGGGCGGGCATCCCGTAGCCGGGCGCCTGCGGGTAGCCCACGGGCGGCGCGGCCGGGTAACCGGGGCCGCCCTGGGGGTAGCCGTAGCCCGGGCCGGACTGCTGCGGATAGCCGTAGCCCGGGGCCGGCTGCTGCGGCGGCTGGGCCGGCGGACCGAAACCACCCGGGGGCGGGTTGATGTTGGACATGGACGCTCTCCCCTCCGTTGTCAGACCAGGGCATCGTAGTGGCCAAGTCGGCGGCGGGGGGCGGCTGTTTCAGCGGTGGGACAGGGCGGTGGCCACCGGACCGGCGGCGCCGTAGTACGGGTCGTCGTTGCGGTCGCTGTTGATCGCGGCCGTGATGCCGACGGCGATCAGGACGATCACCGTGATGCCGAGGATGATCCCGATGATGCCCATGATCAGCCCGGCCTGCGCCTGCCCGTGGTTGGTGGCCACCCCGGCCTCGGCGCGCTTGCGGCCCTTGATGCCGAAGACGACGGCGAGGATGCCGGTGACCAGGGAGACCACGCCGTACATGCAGAAGAGGGTGCAGGAGATGATGCCGAGCACCATCGCGGCGACGCCCATGCCGTTCTGCGGGGCCATGGGCATGCCCGGCCAGCCGTAGCCGCTCTGGGGGTAGCTCCCCGGGTATCCGTAACCGCCCGGCGCCGCTCCCGGTCCGGTGGGAGCCACGGGCGGGGGCGGCACGGCGCCGGTGCCCGAGGGGTCGAACTGCGGGGTGCCGGCGGGCGGGGTGAAGCCCGGCATGGAGGTGACCGTGGCCTGGTCGTGCACGGACGGCTGCTGCGGCCTCTGGTTCTTGTCGAGCGAGGGCTTGTTCTCCGGGGGCGCCCACGGGTCGTGGCCGGCGCCTCCGCCTCCGTCGGGCTGCGTCGCGTCCGTCATCCTGTTCCCCCCTGGGTCGATCGTGTGGTCATGCTACGGGGCGGTTCGGTGCGTGCCACAGTGCGGGTGCGTGAGGGCCGGTCGCGCCCGCGCGGTGGAGCCGCACCTCGACATGGCCCGCGCCCCGGGAGGAAGGGCGTTGCACCGCACCGCATACGATGAATTCGCGTCAATCGATCAGCCGATCACCCGCGCCCCGCCCGCCTCAGGCCTGCGGCGGCGCCGTTCCGGGGAGGAACCCTTGACCGAGCATCTTGTCGACCCCCGCGCCCCACGCGACGTGAAGGCCTTCATCGCCGGACTGCCCAAGGCCGAACTGCATGTGCACCACGTGGGATCCGCCTCCCCCCGGATCGTCTCCGAACTGGCCGCGCGGCACCCCGACTCGAAGGTGCCGACCGATCCCGAGGCCCTGGCCGACTACTTCACGTTCACCGACTTCGCGCACTTCATCGACGTGTACCTGTCGGTCGTCGACCTGATCCGCACCCCGGAGGACGTCCGGCTGCTGACGTACGAGGTGGCCCGGGACCTGGCCCGGCAGCAGGTGCGCTACGCCGAGCTGACCATCACCCCCTTCTCGTCCACCCGGCGCGGCATCGACGAGCGGGCCTTCATGGACGCGATCGAGGACGCCCGCAAGGCCGCCGAGGCAGAGTTCGGGACCGTGCTGCGCTGGTGCTTCGACATCCCCGGCGAGGCGGGTCTGGAGGCCGCCGAGGAGACGGCCCGGCTCGCCACCGACGACCGGCTGCGCCCG
The DNA here is from genome assembly GCF_040637495.1 of Streptomyces sp. NPDC029044. Lineage (NCBI taxonomy): Bacteria > Bacillati > Actinomycetota > Actinomycetes > Kitasatosporales > Streptomycetaceae > Streptomyces > Streptomyces sp. NPDC029044. The sequence continues at coordinate 155,467 of NZ_JBEZWN010000006.1, read as the reverse complement.
GAGGGCCTGGTCTCCTTCGGTCTCGGCGGCCCCGAGGTCGGCGTGGAGCGGCCGCAGTTCAAGCCGTACTTCGACCGGGCGATCGCCGCCGGGCTGCACTCCGTGCCGCACGCCGGTGAGACGACCGGACCGCAGACGGTGTGGGACGCGCTGACCCACCTGCGGGCCGAGCGCATCGGGCACGGCACCAGCTCCGCGCAGGACCCGAAGCTGCTCGCGCACCTCGCCGAGCACCGGATCCCGCTGGAGGTGTGCCCGACCTCCAACATCGCCACCCGCGCGGTGCGCACGCTCGACGAGCACCCGATCAAGGAGTTCGTGCGCGCCGGGGTCGTCGTCACCGTCAACTCCGACGACCCGCCGATGTTCGGCACCGACCTCGACAACGAGTACGCGGTCGCCGCCCGGCTCCTCGACCTCGACGAGCGGGGCCTGGCCGCACTGGCGAAGAACGCCGTCGAGGCGTCCTTCCTGGACGCGGCGGGCAAGGCCCGCATCGCCGGCGAGATCGACACCTACACCGCTCAGTGGCTCTCCCGGTGACGCCCGCCCCGGTCGCGGTGGCCCACCGCGGCGACCCCTACCGCGTCCGGGAGAACACCGTCGCCTCACTGCGTTCCGCGCTGCGCCGGGGCGCGGACGCGGTGGAGATCGACGTGCGGCTCACCCGGGACGGCGTGCCGGTGCTGCTGCACGACGCGACGCTGAAGCGGCTCTGGGAGCACGAGCGGCCCCTGCGAGCGCTGTCGGCCGAGGAGGTGCGCGGGCTGACCGGCGGCGGTGTGCCGACGCTGGCCGAGGCCCTCGCCGCGACCGACGGGCACCGGGTGATGATCGACCTGCCCGCGTCGCCCGATGTCCGGGCGGTGCGCCGGATCATGGGCGTCGTGGCGGAGGCCGGGGCGACGGAGCGGGTCTACTACTGCGCGGGCGCCGATGCCATGCTCGCCGTACGGGCGGCGGACCCGGCCGCCGAGATCGCCCTCACCTGGACGACCCTGGCCCCGCCCCGGCCCGTACTGCTGGAGGCGGTCCGCCCGCGCTGGCTCAACTACCGCTTCTCGCTGGTGGACCGCCCGCTCATCGAGCGCGTGCACGCGGGCGGCCACCTCGTCTCCGTCTGGACCCCGGACACCCGCCGCTCCATGCGGCGGCTGCTGGAGGCGGGGGTGGACTCGATCACGACGAACCGCGTCGACGTGCTGTGCGCTACACGCGCGAGCGCTGCGGCACCGTCGCCGGATCGGCCGGGGTCTCACGCGTGACGTACTGCGGCACCGGCGCGCTGTCCGTGCCGGTGTCGCGGACGAGCCCGTAGCGGATGGCGCCCTGCGGTGGGCCCTGATCGATGTCCTCGACCACGGCGTCCCGGTCCGACGGGAAGACGATGAGGCCGTAGTCGCAGCCCCGTTCGTTCTGGGTGAGGGTGACGGTGCCGTCGAGGTAGAAGTACTCGTTCTGCCACATCTGCTGGGTGCCGGGCGGGAGGACCGCGTAGCCGATGTCCGGGCCGCCCATGCCGGTGGCGTAGCCGTTCGGGGCGCCGGGCAGCGGGTCGTCCATCCGCCGCGAGCCACCGGACGCCACATGGAACAGCCTGCCCTTCAGGCCGGTCCAGGACGGCATGACCAGCGCGCCGGGCCGGGACCCGGGTGAGATCTGCCAGCGGACCAGGACGTATCCCCGGCCGGTGAGCGTCACCCGGTCGCCGCGGTGCTGCATGACCGCCTTCGGGCCGCCGGTGCTGGTGATGCCGGACTCGGGGCGGCGCGACAGCGCGGCGGGCCGAGTGTCCGGGTCGGGGGCGCGGTCGACGGCGTCGACGACGGTGCCGTACGAGTCGGTCCTCTTCGTCACCGACGGCGGGGACGTGCGGGTGACGGTCGGCGTGGGAGCGGGGGCCTGGGCGGGCGGTGCGGATGGCCGCGGCGGTTCGGAAGCAGCCGTGGCCGTGGGCGCCACGGCGGCCCGGGGCGGCGGGGCGCCCGGCGGCTGGGTGACGACGTAGGCGCCGCCCGCGACGATCGTCGCGCCCGCCGTCACCGCGACGGCCGGCTTGGTGAGCGCGCCGAGCAGCTTGGCGGACCAGCCGGCGGAGGTGGCCGAGGCGGTGGCCACGGCCGTCTTGCCGCCGAAGGCGAGCGACAGGGTGAACCCGACGGGCAGCGGGACCAGGGCGATGCCGACCAGGAGGCGTTCGGCCGGTACGACGGCCTCTCGGGTGCCGCCGCAGGAGCGGCAGCCGCGGATGTGCCGGGCCAGCCGCTTGCGCCACACCGAGTCGGGCCGGCCGTCCCAGCGGCCGCTCAGCTCGCGCAGGCCGGGGCAGGCACCGTCGAGGGCGCGCACGATGCCGCGCGAGGTCTCCAGGCGCTCCTTCATCCGCTGGACGCGCACGGCGGCGTGCTGCCGGGTGATGCCGACGGCGGCGGCCAGTTCGCGCCGGGTCAGTTCGCCCGCGACCTCCAGCCACCACAGCGACAGCAGCTGCCGGTCCTCGTCGTCGAGCCACCGCACGGCCTCGGCGACCTCGCGCCGCTGCCCTTCCAGCTGGAGCCGCAGCACGGTCAGGTCGGCGAAGTCGCAGGCCGGTACCTCCTCCAGCCGGTCCGGGGTCGTGCGCCGGGCCCGGTCGCGGATCTGCCGCACGGCGATCGCCACCAGCCAGGACCGGAAGCTGTCGGGGTCGCGCAGCGAACCCAGGTTGCCGACGGCGCGCAGCATGGTCTCCTGCACGACGTCGTCGACGTCGGCGTGGCCGTTCAGGGCCCGGCCCACGATGTTGTAGACCAGCGGCAGCCAGCCCGCGACCAGCTCGTCCAGCGCCCGGCGGTCGCCGGCCTGCGCGGCCGTGATGACGGCGCGCCAGTGCTCACTGTCCACGGGAGCCCCTCACCGGCCGGGATCGGTACGTCTGCGCACGCACCCTCTCAGGCGGGACGGGGGTTTTGGCTATGTGGGGGATCACATGCGGGGAGACGGCGTGAAGGTTCCCCGGATAACAGTTTTCCTCAGCCGCCGAACACCGGGGCGGACGCGGAGGCGGACGCGGGCGCGGTCAGCGCCTCCAGCCGCTTGATCCGCTGCCGGACGACATACAGCGGGATCACTCCGAACACCCCGAAGGCCATGTCGATCACCGACCACCAGAACGGGATCCCGCGGAGCGGTCCGCAGATCAGGGCGAGCGGGATGATCCCCGCGCAGGCGATCATGCCGAACTCGACGACCCAGATGTTGCGGACGGGGTCGCGGTAGGGCCCGTAGAAGGCGACCGCGATCACCAGGTGCGCGAAGGCCAGCCAGTCCGTGCCGTAGAGGAGGAAGGGGTACTCGGCGTCGGCCTGGTCCAGGCCGGCCCGGACCCGCCCGATCCACTCCGTCAGCCCGGGCAGGTGGTCGCCGACGGAGAGCGCGCGCAACAGATCCTCGGTCCAGCGCAGTTCGTGCACCAGGGGAAAGGCCGTGGCGCCGCTGAGCACCAGGCACACGACGAAGACGACCAACCAGGCGCGGATGCCCTTCACCAGGGCGGCTCTGTCGTTCATGGAGGCACTCTACGCCCATGTTGAACATGTTCAAAAAAGGGGGCCGGGGTAGCGGAACGGCCCCGGGCGGCAGCGCCCGGGGCCGTCACGGCCGAACGTGTGGTTACGCGTCCAGCGACGTCATCACGTGCTTGATCCGCGTGTAGTCGTCGAAGCCGTAGCCCGAGAGGTCCTTGCCGTAGCCGGACTTCTTGAAGCCGCCGTGCGGCATCTCGGCGACCAGCGGGATGTGCGTGTTGATCCACACGCAGCCGAAGTCCAGCTTCTTGGACATCCGCATGGCGCGGCCGTGGTCCTTGGTCCACACGGAGGAGGCGAGCGCGTACTCGACGCCGTTGGCCCACTCCACGGCCTGCTCCTCGTCGGAGAAGGACTGCACGGTGATGACCGGGCCGAAGACCTCCTTCTGGATGATCTCGTCGGTCTGCTTCAGGCCCGAGACGACGGTCGGCGCGTAGAAGTAGCCCTTGTCGCCCACCCGCTTGCCGCCGGCCTCCACGCGCGCGTGCGCGGGCAGCCGGTCGATGAAGCCCTCGACCTGCTTGAGCTGGTTGGGGTTGTTGAGCGGGCCGAACAGCACGTCCTCGTCGTCCGGCTGCCCGGTCTTCGTCTCGGAGGCGGCCTTGGCCAGCGCGGAGACGAACTCGTCGTGGATGGACTCGTGGACGAGCACGCGCGTGGCGGCGGTGCAGTCCTGACCGGCGTTGAAGTAGCCGGCGACCGAGATGTCCTCGACGGCCTTGGCGATGTCGGTGTCCTCGAAGACCACGACCGGCGCCTTGCCGCCCAGCTCCAGGTGGACGCGCTTGACGTCCTTGGAGGCGGACTCGGCGACCTGGATGCCGGCGCGGACGGAGCCGGTGATGGAGGCCATCGCCGGGGTCTCGTGCTCGACCATCAGGCGGCCGGTGTCGCGGTCGCCGCAGATGACGTTGAAGACGCCCTTGGGGACGATCGAGCCGATGATCTCGGCCATGAGGACCGTCGAGGCCGGGGTGGTGTCGGACGGCTTCAGCACGACGGTGTTGCCCGCCGCGATCGCCGGGGCGAACTTCCACACGGCCATCATCATCGGGTAGTTCCACGGCGCGACCTGCGCGCAGACGCCGACCGGCTCCCGGCGCACGATGGAGGTCAGGCCCTCCATGTACTCACCGGCCGAGCGGCCCTCGAGCATCCGCGCCGCGCCCGCGAAGAAGCGGATCTGGTCGACCATCGGCGGGATCTCCTCGGAGCGGGTCAGCCCGACGGGCTTGCCCGTGTTCTCCACCTCGGCCGCGATCAGCTCCTCGGCGCGCTCCTCGAAGGCGTCCGCGATCTTCAGCAGGGCCTTCTGGCGCTCGGCGGGCGTGGTGTCGCGCCAGCCGGGAAAGGCCTCGGCGGCCGCCGCCATCGCGGCGTCCACGTCCGCCTGCCCGGACAGCGGAGCGGTCGCGTACGCCTCGCCCGTCGCGGGATTGACCACCTCGGTGGTCCGTCCGTCGGCGGCGTCCTTGAACTCACCGCCGATGTAGTTGCGCAGACGACGCAGCTCGGTGCTCACTGCCGGCCCTCCAGTTCGGATGTCCAGTACTTGAGACACCCACCCTAGTCGGCCGACCCACGTTTTCAACACCCCCGCTCCCTTCGATCGTGCGGAATCCGCAGGAGTAGACGACTCAAACAACGGATTTCATCGATCCAGGCTTGCGGAAGTGTCGAGACCTCGTGCACAGTGACCTCGTGGCCAGTCGAAGCGCAGAACAGAAGGGCCCGCGGGAGTCCCGCGAGCCCTCCCGCGAGTCCAGGAACGGCAGCTCGCCGCAGCTGGACGCCGTCTCCCTCGCCATCATCGAGCAGCTCCAGGAGGACGGCCGCCGGCCGTACGCCGCCATCGGCAAGGCCGTCGGCCTGTCGGAGGCGGCCGTGCGCCAGCGCGTCCAGAAGCTGCTCGACCAGGGCGTGATGCAGATCGTCGCCGTCACGGACCCGCTCACCGTGGGCTTCCGCAGACAGGCGATGGTCGGGGTCAACGTCGAGGGCGACGTGGAGGCGGTCGCGGACGCGCTGTCGGCCATGTCCGAATGCGAGTACGTGGTGATGACCGCAGGCTCCTTCGACCTGATGGTGGAGATCGTCTGCGAGGACGACGACCACCTCCTGGAGGTCATCAACAAACGCATACGGGCCGTGCCCGGAGTGCGCTCCACCGAGAGCTTCGTCTACCTCAAGCTCAAGAAGCAGACCTACATGTGGGGAACCCGATAACCGTGAGGACCCGATAGCCGTGAGCAAGGACCTCTCCCAGTCCGCGTACGACCACCTGTGGATGCACTTCACGCGCATGTCGTCGTACGAGAAGGCCCCCGTCCCCACCATCGTCCGGGGCGAGGGCACGTACATCTACGACGACAAGGGCAAGCGCTACCTGGACGGCCTCGCCGGCCTCTTCGTGGTGCAGGCCGGGCACGGCCGGGTCGAGCTCGCCGAGACCGCCTTCAAGCAGGCGCAGGAGCTGGCGTTCTTCCCGGTGTGGTCCTACGCCCACCCCAAGGCCGTCGAGCTGGCCGAGCGCCTCGCCGGGCACGCCCCGGGCGACCTGAACAAGGTCTTCTTCACCACCGGCGGCGGCGAGGCGGTGGAGACCGCCTGGAAGCTCGCCAAGCAGTACTTCAAGCTGACCGGCAAGCCCACCAAGCACAAGGTCATCTCCCGCGCGGTCGCCTACCACGGCACCCCGCAGGGCGCCCTGTCCATCACCGGCCTGCCCGGTCTGAAGGCCCCCTTCGAGCCGCTGGTACCGGGCGCGCACAAGGTCCCGAACACCAACATCTACCGCGCCCCGCTCTTCGGTGACGACCCGGAGGCCTTCGGCCGCTGGGCCGCCGACCAGATCGAGCAGCAGATCCTCTTCGAGGGCCCGGACACGGTCGCCGCGGTCTTCCTGGAGCCGGTGCAGAACGCGGGCGGCTGCTTCCCGCCCCCGCCCGGCTACTTCCAGCGGGTCCGCGAGATCTGCGACCGGCACGACGTGCTGCTCGTCTCGGACGAGGTCATCTGCGCGTTCGGCCGCCTGGGCACGTACTTCGCCTGCGACAAGTTCGACTACGTGCCGGACATGATCACCTGCGCCAAGGGCATGACCTCGGGCTACTCCCCGATCGGCGCCTGCATCATCTCCGACCGCCTGGCCGAGCCGTTCTACAAGGGCGACAACACCTTCCTGCACGGCTACACCTTCGGCGGCCACCCGGTCTCCGCGGCCGTGGGCCTGGCCAACCTCGACCTGTTCGAGCGCGAGAACCTCAACCAGCACGTCCTGGACAACGAGGGCAACTTCCGCGCCACCCTGGAGAAGCTCCACGACCTGCCGATCGTCGGCGACGTCCGCGGCAACGGCTTCTTCTACGGCATCGAGCTCGTGAAGGACAAGAACACCAAGGAGTCCTTCAACGAGGAGGAGACCGAGCGCGTCCTGTACGGCTTCCTGTCCAAGGCGCTGTACGACAACGGCCTGTACTGCCGGGCCGACGACCGCGGCGACCCGGTCGTCCAGCTCGCCCCGCCGCTGATCTCCGACCAGTCGACGTTCGACGAGATCGAGCAGATCCTGCGCGCCACCCTCTCGGAGGCGTGGACCAAGCTCTGACCCGCGTCGCTCCGATCGTCTTCCTGGATGATCAACAACGGCCCCGGTGCCGCCCGTTCGAGTGAGAAACGGCGGCCCGGGGCCGCGTGCTGTCCGGCGCCCCGCCGCCTTCTGCCTAGCGTGCCCAGTGACCGATCGGCCCTGCCTTCGTTCCCCCGCACGGGGGATGGCACGGGAACTACGGATCTGAACCGAGGTGTACGCGCATGGAGGCCCCGCCGGACAACGACGTGCTCTGGGCACGCGCCCTGCACTTCCAGCACGACGACGGCTCGCCCGCGCTCTGCGGCGTCTCGCTCGGCGTGCGCGAGGGCGAGATCCTCGCCCTGAGCGGCCCGCGCGGCAGCGGCAAGACGACCCTGCTGCGGTGCCTGTCCGGCCTGGTGCCCGTCCGGCGTGGCGAGGTCTGGTTCAACAGCGTGCCCGTGCACACCATGGGCCCTCTCACCCGCGAGCGGCTGCGCCGCGACCGGTTCGGCTGGATCGACCCGACCCCTTCGCTGGTGCCGGAGCTCAACGCCTGGGAGAACGCCGCCCTGCCGCTGATGCTGCGCGGCACCAGCAGGCGCCGCGCCAAGACCACGGCCTTGGAGTGGCTGGAGCGCCTGGACATCGGCGACAGCGCCCGCAAACGGCCGCACCAGCTGGTGCAGGCCGAGCGGCAGCGGGTCTGCATCGCCCGCGCCCTGGCCCCCGCCCCGTCGGTGCTGTTCGCCGACGAGCCCACGGCTCCCCTGCACCGCGCCGACCGCGCCCATGTGCTGCGCACCCTCACCACGGCGGCCCGCTCCCACCGCATCACCGTCGTCCTGGCCACCCACGACGCCGAGACGGCGGCCCTCGCCGACCGCACGGTCTCCCTGCTCGACGGGCGGCGCGTGCAGACGGTCCACCTGCCGCCGGTCGCCGAGACCAGCGAACCGGAAGGCCGGGCCGCGTGCTCGCTCTCCGTCTGACCCGCGGCGCCCACCCGGCCGTCCAGCTGCGCCGCCTGATGGTCACCGCGGCCTCGGCGGGCACGGGCTTCCTGCTGCTCTGCGCCCTGGGCTACGCGATGGGCCACCCCGGCTCCCCCGGCGCCGCCGCGCTGCGACTGGCCTGGTGCGCAGCCCCGCTGGCCGCCACGGTGTACTTCGCGGTCGCGGTGGCCCGTACCGACCCCGGCACCAAGCCCCGCTCCGGCCTCTCGGCCATCGGCCTGGGACCGGTCCGCATGATGGCCGTCTCGGCGACGACGACGGCCCTGTCCTGCACGCTGGGTTCGATGCTGGCCCTGCTCGTCTTCCTGCACCTGCGGGGCGATCTGACGGGCATGCCCTTCGACGGCGCCGCCGCCGACTCCCTCGCCGCGGGCCGGCCGCTGCCGCTGCCGGGCGCCCTGACCCTGCTGGCGTTCGTGCCCGTCGGCGCGTCGGTGGCGGTGGCCCTGGCCCTGCGACCACGCGAGGCGGGGCCCGCCACGCCCCGGGCGGCCCGGATGTACGGCCGCTTCGGCGCTTACCGGCGCACCAGCACCCGCGAGACCTTCGGGGCGTACGGCAGGTTCGGCCGGCAGATCGTCCGGCCCACGGACGGCCGTACCGCCGAGCCCGCCGCGAAGAGCGTCCCGCCGGCGGCCCGGACCGGCGGGTCGGCCCCGGCGGCGGCCACGGGCTCCGGCGGGACGGTGAGCGCGGTCGCGGACCCCGCCGCGGCGAACCCTGACGCCGTGGCCCCGGCCACGGACCCCGCAGCCTCGCACCCGGTGGCACCGGAAGCGGCGGGCGCGTTCGGTCCGGCCGGCGATTCCGCCCGGCGGCTCAGCGCGCACGCGGCGGCGCCGGACGCGGCCGGAGCCATCAGCCCCGCCGGGGCCCTGGCACGGCACCCGGTCCCCGCGGCGCCCGACGTTCCCGGCGAGGCCACCGACACGGCCCTGCCGGACACCATCGCCGCCCCCTCCGGTCTGCCGTGGGGCATCACCGTGCTGGCCGCGGGTCTCGCCGTGGTGAGCTACACGAGCCGTACCGCTCCGACGCCCCCCGACCTGTCCTTCTCCGGCGCCTCCCCGGGTGTGCTGGCGGGCTGGGCGCTGGCCGCCGTCGGCCTGGCCCTGGCCGGTCCGGGCCTGACCCATCTGTGCGGACGGCTGCTCCAGGCGGCCCGCCCCGGCGCCCTGCGGCTCCTGGCCGGCCGCATCCTCATGGCGGAGGCCGTCCGCATCGGGCGCCCCCTCGGCGTCGTCTGCGCGGTGCTGTCCGCCGCCTGGGCCATGGCGCTGCTGCACGCCCCGGACGGGCTCTCGCTCGGCCCGCTCACCAGCCTCGGCGTGCTGCTCGTGACCGGGTGCACCACGGCGACGCTCCTCACGGCGGCCGTCGAGGCCAGGCAGGCCCGCGCCGGCACCACCGCCGCCCTGATGCGGCTCGGCGCCCCCGCCACGACGCTGCGCGCCGCCGCCGCCCTCCGCGCGGGCGCGCTGCTCGCCGTGTTCGGTCCGCTCACCCTGACGGTCGCGGAACTGGCGGCGCTCCCCCTGGCGCGCTGAGTCCCGCGGCCGCCGCCGGGAACCCGCCGGAAAACTCGTGCGAAAAAAATCTCCGAACGGCGATGAGTTCCGGACCGGCCCCCGGTCTATCCCCGCGTAACGACACGGACTTGATGGGAGAGACCTCGCATGTACCAGCAGATGATCTTCGTGAACCTGTGCACCGGCGACCTCGGCGCCTCGAAGAAGTTCTTCACGGAGCTGGGCTTCACGATCAACGAGCAGTTCAGCGACGACACGACCGCCTCGGTCGTCATCAGCGAGACCATCGTGGTGATGGTGCACACCAAGGAGAAGTACGGGCAGTTCACCAAGAAGGACGTCGTGGACTCGACGAAGACCAGCGAGGTGCTGATCGCGCTGAGCGCCGAGAGCCGCGAGAAGGTCGACGAGCTGGTCGAGAAGGCGGTCGCGGCGGGCGGTTCCGTCTCGGGCGAGACGCAGGACCACGGCTTCATGTACGGCCGCGCCTTCGACGACCTGGACGGCCACACCTTCGAGGTCGTGTGGATGGACCCCGCGGCCGTCCAGGGCTGACGGTGTGCGGCCTAGCATGGGCGGGTGCAGACGATGCCCGCCCATGCGGCCCACCACGACGACCGTGAGATAGAGACCCTGGAGGAGTTCGACGCGACCGTCTCGGCGCGCGGCACCCTCGCCGGATACCGCGTCCAGGCCGTCGACCTGACGGACCGTACGCGCGAACTGCTCACCACGGACACCGCGGGCGCGGTCTTCCTCGGCTGCGCGATGCGCGAGGACGCGGACGGAAAGGTCCGAGCCGACGGCGCCCTGGTCTTCCCGCCGGTCCCGGGCCTGCCGTTCGACCCGTACCGCGGCCTGGTCTACTCCCCGGACGAACTCTTCGCGTCGCTGGCCGACGGTTACGAGGCCACGCCCGACGCCCTCGCCTACGCCTGGTTCCAGCGCACGAAGGCGGACCGCGACATCTACGCGTCGATGCTGCGCTCGGTCCACGACGACTCCGTCTCCGACGCCCTCGACGAACTCCTGTCCGGCGCGCGGGTCGTGGGCGTCATGGGCGGTCACGCGATGGCCCGCGGCACCGAGGAGTACGCCGGTGCGGCGCGCCTGGGCCGGGAGCTGGCCCGCGCCGGCTTCACGGTCGCCACCGGTGGCGGCCCGGGTGCGATGGAAGCCGCGAACCTCGGCGCCTACGCCGCCCCCTTCGACGACGAGATGCTCACCGAGTCGCTCGAACTCCTCGGCAAGACACCGCACTTCACCCCGTCGATCACCCAGTGGGCGACGGCCGCCTTCGAGGTACGCACCCGCCGGCCGCAGGGCGGCCGTTCGGTCGGCATCCCGACCTGGTTCTACGGCCACGAGCCGCCGAACGCCTTCGCCTCCCACATCGCCAAGTACTTCGCCAACGCCACCCGCGAGGACGGCCTGCTGGCCCGGTCCAACGCGGGTGTGGTGTTCCTGCCGGGGGCCGCCGGGACCGTTCAGGAGATCTTCGACAACGCGACGCCCAACTACTACGAGTCGCGCGGCGAGCCGACGCCGATGGTGCTGGTGGACCGCGGGCACTGGACGGAGAAGCTGCCCGCGTGGCCGCTGCTCCGGTCGCTGGCGCGGGGCCGCTCGATGGAGGCGCGGATCGAGCTGGTCGACCGGATCGAGGAGGCGCCGGAGGCGTTGAAACGTCTCGGCGGTTAATAAGAAGGCAAAGCAAGTGCTTGCAACCTGCATATGCGTTGACACTACTTATGCAGCGCTTATAGACCTGTGAGCCTCACGGTGGTGCTGATGTCCAGTCAACACTGCCTCAACCCCCCGCTTGAGCAATCCCGTAAAGGACAAACGTGGCAGTTCTGTCCGTATCCCGCCGCGCACGCGCCGTGCGTGTCCTCGGTGTCGTCTCCGCCTCGGCCGCGCTCGCGCTCGGCACCGCCGGCAACGCGCTCGCCTGCGACATCAGCGAGTTCTCCGCCGAGGCGAAGTGCGATGGCGACAAGGGCGTCATCACCGTCACCGACGTGGACCCCGCCGGCATCCCGGCGACGGTCACCGTGTACCTGGAGAACAACGGCGCCGACGTGAAGAAGGTCGGCGAGCAGGAGGTGAAGGGCTCCCGAGAGGGCACCACCATCACCTTCGCCGAGAAGTGGAAGCCGAACGCCGAGTACCGCATCCACGTCAAGGCCGCCGGTTACGTCGACGAGGACATCAAGCCGAACCTCGTGACCCCGGCGACCGCTTGCAAGAAGGAGGAGGAGCCCCCTTCGACTCCTCCGGCTTCGACTCCCCCGGCGACGCCGACCCCGTCGGCCTCTCCCTCCAAGCCCGCCGAGGAGAGCGAGTCCCCGGCTCCGGAGCCGTCGGAGAGCCAGAGCACGTCCCCGGCGGGCAACGTGCCCGCCCCGGCCGGTGACTCCAACCTCGCCGAGACCGGTGCCGACTCCAACACCGGCATCATCGCCGGCATCGCGGCGGCCCTGGTCGTCGTCGGTGGCGGTGCGGTGTTCTTCGGCATGCGCCGTCGCGGGGCGAACAGCGACAGCTGACGCCCGCGGCACACACCATGATGTGGTCCGTCCCCCGACCGGGGACGGGCCACGTCCCGTCTCAGCCGAAGGTGGCCCGCTCCAGCCAGAACTCCAGCAACTCCCGCTCGCCCAGGACCTCCAGCCCCTCGGCGTCGAGCGGGAGCCGGCGGTAGAACGCGAGCAGCACGAGGGTGAGCGGCCCGCGCAGGGCGACCGTGGCCTTCTCGTGGCCCCGGCGCCAGCGGACACCGTCCTCGGTGAGCTCGACGAGCCACTCGGCGTTCAGTTCCGCTCCCGTGTCGGTGGCGTGCAGGTGGATGCTGCGGCCCGGGCCGACCAGTTCCCCCACCACGTCCTGTGGCTCCGTCCGCTGCACGTACTCCACGATCTGGAGCCATTCGTCGATCGCGTCCGCGGCGACCTCGGGCGCGACCTCGTAGGCCGCCCCGGCGGCGAGTGCGGCGTCGGCGCGGTGCACGGTGATCTCGTGGGTCATCCTGCGGGCCCAGAAGCCGGAGGTCTGTATCCCGGCCCAGCCCCATACCTTCGCGTCCGGCCCGGCCTCCCGCAGCGTGGCGACGATCCGCTCGCCCGTCTCCGCCAGCCAGGCGTCCAGTGCGGCGGCGTCACCGACGGCCTCGGGCCCGGCCACACCCGGCACCCGCTCCTCGGGCACCTCCTCCTCGGCCCGGGTCCGCACCATCAGCTCCGCCCAGCGCAGGGCACCGCCCGTGTGCCGGACGAGTTCCTCCAGCGACCAGTCGGGGCAGGTGGGCACCGTGCCGGACAGGTCTGCCCCGGAGGTCACCACCTGCCGCAACAGGCCGACCTGGTGGGCGATCTCGTCGCAGTAGCGGTCGAGCGTGAGTGGTGTCATGCCTCGCACCCTAGGCGGGCACGTTCAGCCGAGCACCACGATTTCCGCCGCGTCGAACTCCACGCCCACCTCGTCCCCGACCTCCGGTGCCGCCCGCAGCGCGCACGCCGCCTCCAAGCGCGGTGCACCCTCGGGCTGGAGGTGCACGGCGACATGCGTGCCGCGGAAGGTGCGCGCGGCCACCGTGCAGCGCAGGCCCGAGTCCGCGGGCACCAGGCGCACCCCGGCGGGCCGCACCAGCAGGGTCCGCGTGCCCTGCGGTGCGCCCTCCGGCACCGGCACCTTCCCCCAAGGCGTGTCCGCGGCCTCCGCCCCGACCGTCGCCTCGACCACGTTCTCGAACCCGAGGAAGCGCGCGACGAACGCGTCGGCGGGCCGCTGCCACACCTCCAGGGGCGCACCCGACTGGGCGATCCGCCCGTCCCGCATCACCACGACCCGGTCGGCCAGCGCGAAGGCCTCGCCCTGGTCGTGCGTCACGGCGAGCACGGTCGTGCCCAACCGGCCGAACAGTTCCCTCAGTTCGACCACCAGCCGCTCCCGCAGCGACCGGTCGAGCTGCCCCAGCGGCTCGTCCAGCATCAGCAGCCGCGGGCTCGGTGCGAGGGCCCGGGCCAGCGCCACCCGCTGCTGCTCCCCGCCGGACAGCATCGCGACGGCCCGGCGGCCCGCGCCCGGCAGCCCCACCAGGTCGAGCAACTCCTGCACCCGCCCGGCCTGTTGCCGCTTCGGCTCGCCGTGCATCCGCAGCCCGAAGGCGACGTTCCCGGCCACGTCCCGCTGCGGGAACAGCTGGTGGTCCTGGAACATCAGCCCGACGCCGCGCCGGTGCGCGGGCACGCCCGCCTGGTCGCGTCCGTCGAGCACCACCTGCCCGGCGTCCAGGGGCTGAAGCCCGGCCACCGCCCGCAGCAGAGTCGACTTGCCGCTGCCGCTGGGCCCGAGCACACACACGATCTCGTGTTCGGCGACCTCCAGATCGACGGCGTCCAGCACCGCCCGCCCGCCGAAACGGACCGTCGCGCCCCGCAGAGCCAGCAGCATCAGAACTCCCCCGTCCGGTCCGTGCGAAGCCTCTCCAGCACCAGCAGGGCCACCGCGCACACCACCATCAGAATCGTCGAAAGGGCCATCGCCTGGCCGTAGTTGAGGTCACCGGGCCGTCCCAGCAGCCGGGCCACGGCCACCGGCAGCGTCGGGTTGTCGGGCCGTGCGATGAACACCGTCGCGCCGAACTCCCCGAGGGACACGGCGAAGGCGAACCCGGCCGCGATCAGCAGCGCCCGCCGCACCATCGGCAGGTCCACCTCCCGCCACACCCGCCAGGGCGAGGCCCCCAGCACGGAGGCCGCCTCCCGCAGCCGCACGTCCACCGCCCGCAGCACGGGCAGCATGGTCCGTACGACGAACGGCACCCCGACCAGGGCCTGCGCGAGCGGCACCAGGATCCAGGAGGACCGGAGGTCCAGCGGCGGCTCGTCGAGGGAGATCAGAAACCCGAAGCCGACGGTGACCGCGGACACCCCGAGCGGCAGCATCAGCAGCGCGTCGAAGCCGCGCACGAACCGCCCGGCGTCCCGGCGGGTGAGCGCGACCGCGGCGAGACCGCCGACCACCACGGCGATGAGCGTGGCGGCGACGGCGTACGACAGGGAGTTGCCGATCGCCTCGATCGGCGGGACCAGGAACACTCCCCCGTCCTCGCGGGTCAGCGCCCGGTAGTAACCGAAGCCCGGCGCGCCCAGGGACCGCTGCACCAGCACGGCGAGCGGCAGCACGAGCAGCACGGCGACGGTGACGAGCACCCCGCCCAGCAGCGCCCACTGCCCCGCGCCGCGCGGCCGGCGCGCGGTCACGGACGCGTCCACCAGCCGCAGCGCGGTCTCCCGCCGCCGCACGGTCCAGGCGTGCAGGGCGAGGACCGCCCCGACCGCGGCGAACTGGATCAGCGTCAGCACGGCCGCCGTGGACAGGTCGAAGATCTCTGACGTCTGCCGGTAGATCTCCACCTCCAGGGTGGAGAAGGTGGGCCCGCCGAGGATCTGCACGACACCGAAGGAGGTGAAGGTGAACAGGAAGACCATGAGCGCCGCGGCACCCACGGCAGGGGCGAGGGCGGGGAGCGTCACCTGCCGCCAGGCCCGCAGCGGCGACGCCCCGAGCATCCGCGCGGCCTCCGCCTGCCGCGGGTCGAGCTGCGCCCAGAGCCCGCCGACGGTCCTGACGACGACCGCGTAGTTGAAGAAGACGTGCGCGAGCAGGATCGCCCACACGGTGGTGTCCAGCCGTACGCCCCACAGTTCGTCGAGGAGCCCGCCCCGCCCGGCGAGTGCCAGGAAGGCCGTACCGACGACGACCGTCGGCAGCACGAAGGGCACGGTCACGACCGCCCGCAGGACCTGCTTGCCCGGGAAGTCGAACCGCGCGAAGACGTACGCACCGGGGAGCGCGACGATCAGCGTGAGCGCGGTGGAGACCAGCGCCTGCCAGGTGGTGAACCACAGCACGTGCCGCACGTCGGACTGCGCCAGCACCTCCCCGATCCGCCCGAGGTGCCAGGTCCCGTCGGTCTTCAGGCCGCGCGCGACGATCGCGGCCACGGGGTAGGCGAAGAAGACCGCGAAGAACGCGACGGGCGCGGCCAGCAGACCGAACCGCGCCGCCGCGCCCCGCCTGCGCGCGGCTACTTCAGTACGAGTGAGGTCCACGACTTGACCCACTGGTCACGGTGGTCGGCGATCTTCGCCGGGGCCATGGTCTCCGGGTCCTTCGCCTGCGGCCCGTACTTCACGAACTCCGGCGGCACCTGAGCGCCCTCGCGCACCGGGTAGACGAACATGTTGAGCGGCATGTCGTCCTGGAACCTCTTACTGATGAGGAAGTCGAGGAGGGCCTTGCCGCCCTTGGTGTTCTCGGCGTTGCTGAGCAGCCCCGCGTACTCGACCTGCCGGAAGCAGGTGCCCTCGGCGACCCCGGTCGGGGCGGCCGTCGGCTTCGGGTCGGCGTACAGCACCTCGGCGGGCGGCGAGGAGGCGTACGACACGACGAGCGGCCGGTCGCCCTTGGCCTTCTTGCCGCTGCTGGAGCCGGAGAACTCCTCGTTGTAGGCCTGCTCCCAGCCGTCGACGACCTTCACGCCGTTGGCCTTGAGCTTCATCCAGTAGCCCTCCCACCCGTCGTCGCCGTACTCCGCGACCGTGCCGAGCAGGAAGCCCAGGCCGGGCGACGACGAGGAGGCGTTCTCGGTGACGAGCAGGTCCTTGTACGCGGGCTTGACCAGGTCGTGGAGGCTCCGCGGCGGCGCCAGCTTGCGGTCGGCGAAGTACTTCTTGTCGTAGTTGACGCAGATGTCGCCGGTGTCGATGGGGGTGACCCGGTGCTTGTCCTGGTCGACGCGGTACTCCGGCAGGATCAGGTCGGATCCCTTCGCCTCGTACGACTGGAAGAGGCCGTTGTCGAGGGCGCGGGACAGCAGGGTGTTGTCGACGCCGAAGAAGACGTCGCCCTGCGGGTTGTCCTTGGTCAGGATGGCCTTGTTCACGGCCTGCCCGGCGTCGCCGTCCTTGAGGACCCGGACCTTGTACCCGGACTGCTTCTCGAAGGCCGCGATGACGTCCTTGGACGCGGCCCACGAGTCGTGGCTGACGAGCGTCACGGTCTTGGAGTCGCCGGACTGCTGGCCGCCGCCGGACGACCCGCAGGCGGCGAGCGTGCCGGCCATGCCGAGCCCGACGACCGCCGCCGTCAGCCGCTGGATGTTGTTACGCACTGGATTCCTCCTGGAGTGACCAGGAGAAGACGCGGCCCCGCCCGGGACTTCCGGGGTCCCGGGCAGGGCGCAACAGCTCGAGTGATGACCGATCTCCCTACCCAGAATGACCTGGGCCAGGTTCGGAGGGTCTGCGGCCGTATGCCGCACTCTCAGCGCTGTGGCGCTCCCCTGTCGGAATATGCAGATGTTCTTACGGCGGTCAGACTACCGTTCGGTGGCCGCGAGCTGACCACACGCCCCGTCGATCTCCTGACCACGGGTGTCCCGGATCGTCACCGGCACACCATGGGCGGCGATCGCCTCCACGAACGCCTTCTCGTCCTCGGGCCGCGAGGCGGTCCACTTCGACCCCGGCGTCGGGTTCAACGGGATGAGATTGACATGCACGGGCTTGCCCTTGAGCAGCCGCCCGAGCCGGTCACCCCGCCAGGCCTGGTCGTTGATGTCCCGGATCAGGGCGTACTCGATGGACAGCCGGCGCCCGGACTTGGCGCTGTACTCGAAGCCGGCGTCCAGCACCTCACGGACCTTCCAGCGCGTGTTCACCGGCACGAGGGTGTCCCGCAGCTCGTCGTCGGGGGCGTGCAGCGAGATGGCGAGGCGGCACTTGAAGCCCTCGTCGGCGAACCGGTGGATGGCCGGGACGAGACCGACGGTGGAGACGGTGATGCCGCGCTGGGACAGGCCGAGGCCGTCGGGCTCGGGGTCGGTGAGCCGCCGGATGGATCCGATGACCCGGTTGTAGTTGGCGAGCGGCTCGCCCATGCCCATGAAGACGATGTTGCTGAGCCGCGCGGGGCCGCCGGGGACCTCCCCGTCACGCAGGGCCCGCATCCCGTCCACGATCTGATGGACGATCTCGGCGGTGGACAGATTCCGGTCGAGGCCTGCCTGCCCGGTGGCACAGAACGGGCAGTTCATGCCGCACCCGGCCTGGGAGCTGATGCACATGGTCACCCGGTCCGGGTAGCGCATCAGCACGGACTCGACGAGCGTCCCGTCGAACAGCCGCCACAGCGTCTTGCGGGTGGTGCCCTGGTCGGTCGACAGATGCCGCACGACGGTCATCAGCTCGGGCAGCAGCGCCTCCCGCAGCCGCCCCCGGGCACCGGCCGGAATGTCGGTCCACTGCTCCGGGTCGTGCGCGTACCGCGCGAAGTAGTGCTGCGAGAGCTGCTTGGCACGAAACGGCTTCTCCCCGACAGCGGCAACGGCTTCCTTGCGCTCGGCAGGAGTGAGGTCGGCGAGATGCCGCGGCGGCTTCTTGGCTCCGCGGGGGGCGACGAAAGTGAGTTCTCCGGGCTTAGGCATGGCGGTACCAGTGTCGCAGATCAACTGCGGCCGCCGGGGCCGGAGTGGGGTGGGGGCGATCACGGCGCCTCGCGAGCCTGAGTGTGCAGGCGTGGCCCCGGGGAGCGGTTGACGGTGAGGACCGCCTGACAGGATGGGGCCGACCATCACAAGAAGCGGGGGTCGAGCATGCTCGTGCTCATACTGTCGGTCGTCGTCCTGCTCCTCATCGGCGGCAGCGTCTGCGTGTTCTGGACAGCCCGGGGTGACGCCCCGCGCTGGGCGCGTGGGGTGGCCAAGGCCACCCTGCTCGGCAGTGAACTGACCCGCAGCGCGAGCCGGGGTTCCCGCTCACAGCAGAGCAGCGAGGACGACTAGGACTTGTCCGGCCGATCATGTGCGGAGCCAGATGACGAGGGCCACCGCAGTGGCCGTGCCGAGGAAAACGTAGCCGCGCTTGTCGTATCGGGTAGCCACGGCCCGTGACTGCTTGAGCATGTTGATCGCCAGCTCGACGGTGTTGGGCTTCTTGTACCGCTCTTCGTCGAAGCCGGGGGCCGTCCGCCGCGTGAGCCTTTGCGCAGGCGGGCGGCCTGACTGTCGGTCTTCTCCGGGATGGTGTGCTGGATGCCCCGGCGCCGCAGTTACTCACGGCAGGGACCGTTGCTATAGGCCTTGTCCGCCGCCAGGCTGTCAGGTTTCTTGCGCGGCCTGCCGCGTCCGGGCCTGGGAACGCGGATCTTCTCTCACCGCCGTGAACTGGGTGCAGTCGGCCCGCTGCCCACCGGTAACGACCACCGATAGCGGACGACAGCGGCCGTCGGCACTCAGGTGGACTTTGCTGGTGAACCCGCCCCGCGAGCGGCCCAGGCCCTCACTTCCTGCGCCACCTCCACCAGGCGGGCGAGCAGGCTCTGCCACGGTGTCTCGGTCTGATGTTCGTCTCCTGCCGCCCCCTTTGATGCCGGAGCCGGCGGCGGATCGGTGCGGGCGCCGGCCGCGTGCTGGTGCGCACGCACGATGGTGGAGCTCACAGCGATGTCCCAGTCGATCCCACCTGCTGCGTCGGCCGCGGCCTGGACCTGCTGCAGCAGACGTTCCCAGGTGCCGTCGGCCGACCACAGCCGGTGGCGTTCATAAACCGTTTTCCATGGCCCGAACCGCTCGGGCAGGTCGCGCCACTGCACCCCGGTCCGCACCCGGTGCAGAATCCCGTCGATTACCTGCCGATGATCACGCCACCGGCCACAACGTCCGTTGCTGA
The DNA here is from genome assembly GCF_040637495.1 of Streptomyces sp. NPDC029044. Taxonomy (NCBI): domain Bacteria; kingdom Bacillati; phylum Actinomycetota; class Actinomycetes; order Kitasatosporales; family Streptomycetaceae; genus Streptomyces; species Streptomyces sp. NPDC029044. The sequence continues at coordinate 136,048 of NZ_JBEZWN010000006.1, read as the reverse complement.
CCGGCAGGAACGGCCGCAGCTGTTCCCACTCCGCATCCGTCAAGTCACCCCGCCCCATGCTTGGGACAACGAGACAACAGTTGGATGATGACATGATCGGACGGGTCCTAGTCGGCGTCGGGCGCGGTGTTCTTCCTGCTCCGCGCATCGACGACGGCGTACGGAAGCCCGGGAAGGAGCAGCGCCGGGGCCGCCCACAGTGGCAATGTGAACAGTTCCCCGTCGCCGCCCAGCCATCGGGAGAGCAGAGCTGCGGGCAAGCCGACGGCAAGGGCGACCGCCAGGGTCCTACCGAGACCCAGGTTGCCGCGCCGCAGCTCCCAGGCAACCGTGACCGCTGCGACGACGGTCCAGAAGGCAACATCGTTGACGCTCACGACCCGTTCGGTGGTCCACCGGAGCAGACACGTGGCCAGTATCAGCCAGCCGATCACGAAACAGACCATCGCCGCCGTACGCAGCAGCCGGCGGGCGAACGGAGCGCGGGCCCGGGCCCAGGAGGCGGCGAACTCCTTCACGTCGCTGCCCACGACGTCTTGGGGCGTGCGACCTGCGGCCACCGCCTCATCCAGATGAGCGGAGAGCTCATCGAGCATCTCCCGGATGGATCCATCGTCGATGCCCCGGTATTCCCAATTGCTGCGGCAGACCGCGAGTATCTGCTGGTTAGTCACGGTTTGCTGGTCCGTCATGGTGCGCTTCCCCCCGTGGGTTCGGTAGCGGTCAGGATCCGCCCCACACGCCCGCTGAAGGCGTGCCATACGGCCCGGCCGCTCGCCAATTCGGCACTTCCCGCTTCGGTCAGGCGGTAGTACTTGCGTGGGGCGCCACCACTGGCCGACGGGGCGCGGTACGAGGAGATGAGCCCCTCCCGCTCCAGCCGGGTGAGCAACGGATAGATACTGCCTTCGCTCACGAGATCGAGCCCGTTGTCGGCGAGTGCCGCCACGAACTCGAAGCCGTAACGCGGCCGTTCGGCGATCAGCGACAGCAGGCACAGATCGAGCACTCCGCGCAGCAGCTGACTACGACGCTGGTCACCGGTAGCGGGCAGCCCCTTTGTCATGCGGTACAAGATAGTCAGCCATTGTCATGCGCCGCAAGATACTTGCGGCGCATGACAAGGCTCCGACGGTGCAGGCACTCGTGACAGGTCTGAATCCGCACATGATCGGCCGGACAGGGCCTAGGCGGCCCGCCGCGCCCACTCACACGGCCTGAGCATGGAACCGCCCCCGGCCTGCGGAGCCGTGCGTTCCCCCGGTTGGACAGGGCACGCGCGAGTCATGACCTCCTTCTACGTGACGTACGCGGCCCACTCGGCCCCGGTGCAGCTAGCAGAGAAGTGGCAAGGGCCCCCGTGGTTCAAGTGGGCCTTCCTCGGGGTGTGGGCGCTCTGTGGCGTGTTCGTCCTCTTCAAGCTGCGGCAGAACGGCTGGAAGTTCCCCCGGCGGCGCTGAGCCGAGCCGCCGGAGGGACGCCTTTACCCGGCCGTCCCTTCCAGCCGGTCCTTGAGGAGCTGCTCGTTGCGCGGGAGTTCCTTGCGGACCTGGGGGCGTACGACGAGTGGGACCAGGACCTTTCCCATGCCGTGGCCCTCGAAGTCGATGTCGATCGTGACGTGGGAGCGCCGGCCCTCGTCGTACGGTTCGACCTCGCCGTGCACCTGCGCCCGGACCGGGCCGTCGACACCGCGCATGCCCCAGCTGTGCGGCGGGTCGTACTCGGTGACCTCCATGGTCATCGGCATGACACGACGGCCGATGTGCCGGGTCACCCGGACCTGGGTGCCGACGCCGACGGGCCCTTCGTCGAGGCGCTCAGCGGACACGGCGCTCAACTGCCACTCCGGCATGCGCTGGGTGTCCATGACGTACTGGTAGACCTCCTCCGGACGGCGGTCGACGTCGATGCTCTCTCGGATGATGGCCATGATGGCCTCCTTTGGGAGGTACACCTGAATCGTCCCACTTCAGCCCCCAAGGCGTCTCCCCGAGACGTCAGCGAGCCCCTGCCCGGCCGGGCAGGGGCTCGCTGACGACAACAACCGGTAGGGCTCAGCCGGACCCCACGAACAGCACGAGCAGCAACCACACCACCGGAGCCGTGGGCAGCAGCGAGTCGAGCCGGTCCATGATGCCGCCGTGGCCCGGCAGCAGCGTGCCCATGTCCTTGATGCCGAGGTCCCGCTTGATCATGGACTCGCCGAGGTCGCCGAGCGTGGCGGTGACCGCGACCGCGAGGCCCAGCACCAGTCCCTGCCACCAGGCACCGTCGTCGATGAGGAACTGCATGCACAGCGCCCCCGCGACCATGGCGAAGGAGACCGCGCCGAGCAGGCCCTCGCGGGTCTTGCCGGGGCTGATGCGCGGGGCGAGCTTGTGCCGGCCGAACCGCCAGCCGACGGCGTAGGCCCCGGTGTCGCTGACGACCGTGAGCAGCAGGAAGGTGAGCACCCGCTGCGCCCCGTCGTCCGCGGTCAGCATCATCGCGACGAAGGTCGCGAGGAACGGCACGTAGAACGTCGCGAAGACGCCCGCGGTGACGTCCCGCAGATAGCCCTCGGGCGGTTCGGTCATGCGCCAGACCAGGACGGCCAGTGCCGTGAGCGCCATCGCCACCCACGCGCCCTCGGCACCCCGGACGTACCCGGTGACGATCATCGCGGCGCCGCCGAGCGCGAGCGGCACGAGGGGCGCCCGGATGCCCTTGCGTTCCTCCAGCCGCTTGGTCAGCTCCCACAGGCCCACGACCACGGCCACCGCGACGACCCCGACGAACAGGGCCTTGACGATGAACAGAGACGCGACGATCACGGCACCGAGCCCGACGCCGACCCCTATCGCGGCGCTCAGGTCGCGACCCGCGCTCTTCTTCGGCGGCTTGGGCGCCGGCTGCGAGGCGTCGGGCATGGGCTCCGGATTCGTGTCGTTTCGGACCGGGGTGCCGCTCAGCCGAGCAGTCCCCCGGTCGTCATCCTGGTTTCCGCCGAAGTCGGTCACGTCGGGCACGATGGGCATGGGGCGAGTCTGAGGCGCTTCATACGCATCGTATGCGGGACCCGCCGGAGCGGCCCCTCGGACGTGCCCGGGGCCGGGTCCCTGGGCGTGCCCGTGACCATGCCCTTGGTCGGTGGGCCCCCAGTACCCGGCCTGTGGCGGCGCCCCCCAGGAAGAGTCGTTCATCAGACCTCGAGCAGCTCCGCTTCCTTGTGCTTCAGGAGCTCGTCCACCTGCGCGACGTACTTCGCGGTGGTGTCGTCGAGCTCCTTCTCCGCGCGGCGGCCCTCGTCCTCGCCGACCTCGCCGTCCTTGATCAGCTTGTCGATGGCTTCCTTGGCCTTGCGGCGCACGGAGCGGATCGAGATCTTCGCGTCCTCGCCCTTGCCCTTGGCGACCTTGATGTACTCGCGGCGGCGCTCCTCGGTGAGCTCGGGGAACACCACCCGGATGATGTTGCCGTCGTTGCTCGGGTTGACGCCCAGGTCGGAGTCGCGGATCGCCTGCTCGATGTTGCGCAGCGCGCTCTTGTCGAACGGGGTCACCACGGCCATACGCGGCTCGGGCACGGAGAACGAGGCCAGCTGGTTGATCGGCGTCGGCGCGCCGTAGTAGTCGGCCACGATCTTGTTGAACATCGCCGGGTGCGCACGGCCGGTGCGGATCGCGGCGAAGTCCTCCTTGGCGACCACGACGGCCTTCTCCATCTTCTCCTCGGCCTCGAGGAGGGTCTCTTCGATCACCACTTGCTCCTGCGTGTCTTGAGTAGGCCCGGCTGCGGTTCCATGTGGGGCGGCGGCCGGCTGCGTCGCGTCTTCTTCTGAACGGTTCCCGACCGGCGGGACATTGTCCATCCCCGGCCCGGCTCCGTCCCGTCCGTCCCCCGGACGGGGTGGTTCTCGGGTATCAGTCCCGGCTGCCGGGGTCCCCCACCAGCGTGCCGATCTTCTCACCCTTGACGGCGCGCGCGATGTTGCCCTCCGCCAGCAGCTCGAAGACCACGATCGGGAGCTTGTTGTCGCGGCACAGCGTCACGGCCGTGGCGTCGGCGACCTTCAGGTCGCGCGTGATGACCTCGCCGTAGCCGAGGTGGTCGAACTTCACCGCGTCCGGGTTGGTCTTCGGGTCGGAGTCGTAGACCCCGTCCACGCCGTTCTTGCCCATGAGGAGCGCCTCGGCGTCGATCTCCAGGGCGCGCTGGGCGGCGGTGGTGTCGGTGGAGAAGTACGGCATGCCCATGCCGGCGCCGAAGATGACCACGCGGCCCTTCTCCAGGTGCCGTACGGCGCGCAGCGGGATGTACGGCTCGGCGACCTGCCCCATGGTGATGGCGGTCTGCACGCGGCAGTCCACACCGACCTTCTCCAGGAAGTCCTGGAGGGCGAGGCAGTTCATGACCGTGCCGAGCATGCCCATGTAGTCGGAGCGGGCCCGGTCCATGCCGCGCTGCTGGAGTTCGGCGCCGCGGAAGAAGTTGCCGCCGCCGATGACGACCGCGATCTGCGCACCGTCGCGCACGACGGCCGCGATCTCGCGGGCGATCTTGTGCACCACGTCGGGGTCGACGCCCAGGCCGCCGCCACCGGAGAAGGCCTCTCCGGACAGCTTCAGCAGAAACCGGCCGCGCACTTTGCCGTCGTCGCTCTTCTGGGCCTTGGTGGTCATGGGGGATCCCGCCTCTTTCACGTGTTGCACATACCAAGAAGGCCATTGCCGGTGGGGCGTGTTTCACATCCCATACGGCAATGGCCTCCTTGTCAGATCTGCTGTCGTCCGCCACTCATGTGACGGCGTACGCGGACGACTGCTGTCGACCCTATAGGGGTCGGGCGTCGAGCGCGGTACGGACTCAGATGCCGACCTTGATGCGCGAGAAGCGCTTCAGGGTGACACCGGCCTCGTCCAGGACCTTCTGGACGGACTTCTTGTTGTCCAGCGCGTACGGCTGGCCGAGCAGCGTGGCGTCCTTGAAGAAGCCGTTGAGGCGACCCTCGACGATCTTCGGCAGGGCGGCCTCGGGCTTGCCCTCGGCGCGGGTGGTCTCCTCGGCGACGCGGCGCTCGGACTCGACGACCTCGGCCGGCACGTCCTCCTTGGAGAGGTACTTCGGCGCGAAGGCGGCGATGTGCTGGGCGACGCCCTTGGCGATCTCCGCGTTCGGCTTGTCCAGCTCGACGAGGACACCGATCTGCGGGGGCAGGTCGGGCATCGTGCGGTGCATGTACGCCGTCACGAAACCGTCGGAGTACTGCGCGAAGCGGTCCAGGACGATCTTCTCGCCCAGGTTGGCGTTGGCCTCGTCCACGAACGCCTGGACGGTCTTGCCGGCCTCGATCTCGGAGGCGAGCAGGGCCTCCAGGTCGGCCGGGGAGGTCTTGGCGACGTGCTCGGCGATGGTCTTGGCCACGGCCTGGAACTTGTCACCCTTGGCGACGAAGTCCGTCTCGCACTTCAGCTCGACGAGGACGCCGGAGGAGTTGTCGTCGGCGATGATCGAGACCACGGCGCCGTTCTCGGCGGAGCGGCCCTCGCGCTTGGCGACGCCCTTCTGGCCCTTGATGCGGAGCGCCTCGACGGCCTTCTCGACGTTGCCCTCGGCCTCGTCCAGCGCCTTCTTGCAGTCCATCATGCCGGCGCCCGTGAGCTCACGGAGCTTCTTGACGTCGGCGGCGGTGTAGTTCGCCATGAGTCTGTGAATCTCTCTCGAAGTCTGGAAGATCGAAGATCTGCGGAATCTGCGGTTGCGCCCCCATGGAGCCGGAGGGCGCTGTCCTTCCGCTGACCTACGGGTGAACGGCGGGAGCGGACTTCACCGCGCCGAAGGCGCTGATGATGCAGACCGCTCCCGCCGTCACCACGGGACTGACGGGTCAGGCCTGCTCGGCCTCGGCCGGCTTGTCGCCCTCGGCCGGCTTCTCGGCCTCGGCGGCCGGAGCAGCCTCGGCGGCCGGGGCGGCCTCGGCGGCGGGGGCGGCCTCGTCGGCCTTCTTCTCGCCCTCGAGCAGGTCGCGCTCCCACTCGGCGAGCGGCTCGCCGGCGGCCTTCTCGCCCTTGCCCTCGGTGGCGACACCGCTGCGGGCGATGAGGCCCTCGGCGACGGCGTCGGCGATGACGCGGGTGAGCAGGGTGACGGAGCGGATCGCGTCGTCGTTGCCCGGGATCTTGTAGTCGACCTCGTCGGGGTCGCAGTTGGTGTCGAGGATCGCGACGACCGGGATGTTCAGCTTCCGGGCCTCACCAACGGCGATGTGCTCCTTCTTGGTGTCCACGATCCAGACGGCGCTGGGCACCTTCTGCATCTCGCGGATACCGCCGAGGGTCTTCTCCAGCTTGGCCTTCTCGCGCGAGAGCACGAGAAGCTCCTTCTTGGTCAGACCGGACGCGGCGACGTCCTCGAAGTCGATCTGCTCGAGCTCCTTGAGGCGCTGCAGACGCTTGTAGACGGTCGAGAAGTTGGTGAGCATGCCGCCCAGCCAGCGCTGGTTGACGAAGGGCATGCCGACGCGGGTGGCCTGCTCGGCGATGGCCTCCTGCGCCTGCTTCTTCGTGCCGACGAACATGACCGTTCCGCCGTGGGCGACGGTCTCCTTGACGAACTCGTAGGCGCGGTCGATGTACGACAGCGACTGGAGCAGGTCGATGATGTAGATGCCGTTGCGCTCCGTGAAGATGAAGCGCTTCATCTTCGGGTTCCAACGACGGGTCTGGTGACCGAAGTGGACGCCGCTCTCCAGCAGCTCCCGCATCGTGACGACGGCCATGGCCGTATCTCCTTGGATTTCTCGGTTGTGCCGCGGATGCCGGACGGCTTCCGCGCCTGACGCCCACTGCGCGCCGTTCCACGAGGGACCGAGGGGCGCTGACACGGGCCCGTTGCCGGGGTCCGTGTCGGGGCGTGCGAAGTCGACCCGATGGCTCGGGTCGCCACCAGAAGTGTACGGGACCCGCGGGGCGCCGGGTGACGCCGTTGTCCACAACCGCGCGGCCACCCACAGCCGCGAGCGGTGGCACCGGCACTCCGGGACGCTTTCCGCATGCGAGCGAACCGATGTGTGCGCGTCTGCGCACGCCTGATCCTGCTGCTGATGGTCACGGCGACGGCCCTGCTGGCCCCGCCGCCACCGCTGTTCGCGGCGGACACGCCCCCCGCGGACGCCGACGTGCCCGCGATGGGCCGCACCTGGCCCGTCGGCCTGCGCCCCCGGGTCCTGCGGGGCTGGGAGCCCCCGGTGACGGCCTATGGGCCGGGCCACCGGGGCGTGGACCTGGCGGCGCCCGTGGGCACACCGGTTCGAGCGGTGACCGCGGGCCGGGTCTCCTTCGCGGGCCGGGTGGCCGGCAAGGGGGTCGTCTCGGTGGACCTCACGGGGACGGGCGATCCGCCCTTGCGCACGACATACGAACCGGTGAGTGCGACGGTCGAGGAGGGCGAGGAGGTGGCACCGGGTGCGGTGATCGGCACGGTGGACGCCAGCGGCTCGCACTGCTCGGCGGCCCCGTGCGTCCACTGGGGGCTGCGCCGCGGCGAGGTGTACCTGAACCCGCTGTCGCTGCTGCCGCCGTGGCTCCTGCACCGAGGCCCGTCACGGCTGCTTCCGGTGCCGGTCACCCGGCCGCCCCGCTGAGGGCACCCGGCCCGGCCCCGGCACCGTCAGCCCCCGAGGCCCCGCCCCGGACCAGCGTCGTCAGCCCCGCACACCCCGCAGAGCCATGGAAACCGCCGCGTCGACGATGGCGGCCGGCTCCTCCGCCGCCCCCAGCTCGATCCTCCGTACGGCCGCGTCCACGACCCCCTGCAACAGCATCGCCGCCAGCCGGGGCTGCGCATGCCCCAGCTCGCCGAGTGCCTCGACGATCATCGCGACCAGACCGCCGTGCGCCGCCCGGATCTTCTCCCGCGCCCCCGCGTCGAGTTCACTCGCGGAGATCGCGACCACGGCCCGGTGCCGCCGGTCCCCGACCAGCTCCAGCTGCCGGCGCACATACGCCTCGACCTTGGCCTCGGCCGTCTCCGCGCGCTCCATCGCCGCCGACACGTCCGCCGCCCAGACCGGGAAATCGACCTCGCACAGCTCCTCGACCACGGCCGCCCGCGACCGGAAGTACTCGTAGACGGACGAGCGCGCCAGGCCCGTCCGCTCGGCGAGGGCCGGGAAGGTCAGCGCCTCCGTACCGCCCTCGGACAACAAGGAACGAGCCGCGTCCAGCAGGGCGGCTCGCTGCATCGACCGGTGCTCGGCCACGGAGGCCGCTCGAATCCTTGGCACGTCAACACTCTACGGACGCGTCCCGCCGTACGGGAGTGCTTGACGCCGGCCCGAGAACATCCGGCCTGGTCAGCGGCCGAAGCTCGCCAGCTTCGCTCTCAGCTGGAGCACCGACTTGGTGTGGATCTGACTGACCCGGCTCTCCGTCACACCCAGCACGTTCCCGATCTCGGCCAGGGTGAGGCCCTCGTAGTAGTACAGCGTGACCACGGTCTTCTCCCGGTCGGGCAGGGTGTTGATCGCCCTGGCCAGGAACCTCCTCAGCTCCCGGTCCTCGGCGACCTCGACGGGGTTGTCGGCGGCGGTGTCCTCCAGCGTGTCCATGACGCTGAGCCCGTCGCCGCCCTCACCGCTGCCGTGCAGCAGCTCCTCCAGGGCCACCACGTTGGCCAGCGACAACTGGCTGAACACCGCGTGGAGATCCTCGACGGCGATGCCCATCTCGCAGGCCACCTCGCCCTCGCTCGGGGTACGCCGCAGCCGCGCCTCCAGCGTGGCGTACGCCCGCTCCACGTTGCGGGCCTTCTGCCGCACCGAGCGGGGGATCCAGTCCAGCGCCCGCAGTTCGTCGATCATCGCGCCCCGGATCCGGGTGATCGCGTACGTCTCGAACTTGATCTCGCGGTCGATGTCGAACTTCTCGATCGCGTCGATCAGTCCGAACACCCCGGACGAGACGAAGTCCGCCTGCTCGACGTTGGACGGCAGGCCCACGCTGACCCGTCCCGCGACGTACTTCACGAGTGGCGAGTAGTGCAGGATCAGCTGCTCACGCAGCCGCTCGTCCCCCGTCGCCTTGTACGACCGCCACAGCTCGTCGAGCGTCGAGGGAGCGGGCGGCCGCACGCTGCCACCGTCACGGGCGGCTGGGGGGATCGCCGCCCGGTCGGACCCGGAGGTGTGCTGGGGCATTCGTCGCCTTGTGCCGTTCTGCTGCGGAGTGGTGCTGCTGAGGTGAGCTGTCTGTCTGATGTCGAGTTGCCTGTCCGTGTCGGGATCCTCGTGAGCGTAGCGTGACTGCGGCGTCGCGGTGCGCGAAGGAAGGAGGCCGAGGCGGGCGCGGAAACGTTCCCGAGGGCGTCTCGCGCGGGCCCCGCGGCGGCCCGGTGTGATCACCCGAAGGCCTCAACTGGGCGCATTTCCAAGGGGTGTAGCGGTTCCCCCGGACGGCCGAACAGGCACGGTCAACCCGGCCCGCGACCGTCGCGGACCGACATCACCGCCTGGCGTGTCAACTTCCAGCCGTCGCCGTGTCGTTCGACGTAACCGAGTGCTCGCAGTTCGTACAGTCTCGCGATCGCGTCGTCCTGAGTGGTCTGCGCGGAGCGGGCGATCTCGTCCGGCCGGGCCTCCCCGCGCCCGGGCAGTGCGGCGAGCACCTGCCGGGTGGCGGGTTCCAGCAGGTCCCGGGGCAGGACGGGGCCGCGCCGCTCGGGGGCCAGTTCTCCGATGTCACCGACCAGTTCGACGACGTCCGCGACGTCGGTGACCAGGGCGGCCTCTCCGCGCAGCAGATCGTGCACCCCGGCGGAGAGCCCGCTGGTGGCGGGTCCCGGCACGCCCATCGTGTGCCGGCCGAGGCGCTGTGCCGCCCGCGCGGTGACCAGGGAGCCGCTGCGGTGGGCGGCCTCGACGACGACCGTGCCGCGGGTGAGTGCCGCGATCACTCTGTTGCGCAGGATGAACCGGCTCGGTGTCGGGTGGTCGCCGGGCGGCAACTCGCCGATCACCAGTCCCTGTTCGGCGATCCTGCCGATGAGCTGGGTGTGGCCGCGCGGGTAGGGCCGGTCGACGCCGCAGGCGAGGACGGCGACGGTCGCGCCGCCGGCTCCGAGCGCTCCGCGATGGGCGGCGCCGTCGACTCCGTAGGCGCCGCCGGACACCACGACCCAGCCCTGCTCGGCGAGCCCTGCGGCGAGGGTCGCGGCCATGTGAGCCCCGTACTCGGTGCAGGCCCGGGCGCCGACCACGGCGACCGATCTCAGCGCCCACATCCGCAGACTGGGCCGTCCGCGCACCCACAGCCCCAGGGGCCGGGCATCTCCCAGATCGTCGAGCTGCCCCGGCCACTCCGCGCTCCCCGGAGGTACGAACCGCACTCCGGCGTCCCGGGCGGCCTCCAGGTCCCGGTGCGGCAGGGCTGTCCTCGCCCTGGCCACCAGCCCGGCCCACTTCTTCCCGCTCGCGCCCGGCAGAGGGGCTGCTCCCTCCCCGAGCCGCCGCACCACTTCCGCGACGCCGAGTTCCCGCACCCACCGCCCGCCCGTTTCGTCGCCGGGCTCGATGACGCGGGTGAGCAGGACCCGGGCGAGCAGCTCGCCGCCCGGTTCGTCGTCGAGGCTCATGTCAGCGCCCCGATGGCCATGGGGACGCCTCGCGGGACTCCGGTGCGCAGCTGGAGTGCGAGAGCGACGTCCGTGGCGTCGGGCCGGTCGTGGCCGACCAGGTCGGCGACCGTCCAGGCCACGCGCAGGACACGGTCGAGGCCGCGGGCGGTCAGGACGCCCCGCTCCAGGTTCCGCTCGGCCTCGTCCATCGCGCCCGGCACGGCGTACCAGCGGCTGCGCAGCTCGCGGCCGGGCACCTCGCTGTTGGTGCACCACGGGGTGCCGGCGAGGCGGCCCGAGGCCCGTTCGCGAGCCGCCCTGACCCGGTCGGCGACCGTCGCGGTCGACTCGCCCCTGGCGCCGGAGGCGGTCAGCTGGGTGCGGGTGACGCGGTCCACCTCGACGCGCAGGTCGACCCGGTCCAGCAGCGGGCCGGAGAGCCTGGCCTGGTAGCGGCGGATGGCCGAGGGAGGGCATTCGCACAGGTCGTCGCGCTGCGAGAACCTGCCACACGGGCAGGGATTGGCCGCGAGCACCATCAGGAACTTCGCCGGGAAGCGCACGACTCCCGCACTGCGCGCGATCACGACGTGCCCCGCCTCCAGCGGCTGCCGCAGCGCGTCCAGGGCATGGCTGCTGAATTCCGGCGTCTCGTCCAGGAACAGCACCCCGCGATGGGACAGGGACACCGCGCCGGGCCGCGCGACGCCCGGGCCGCCGCCGACGAGTGCCTGCATGGTGGCCGAGTGGTGCGGCGCGCAGTAGGGCGCGACGTCGATCAGCGGCTTGCCCGGGGGCAGCAGACCCGCCACCGAGTGGACGGCGGTGACCTCCAGCGACTCCTGGCGGCCGAGCCTGGGCAGGATGGCCGGCAGCCGCTCGGCGAGCATCGTCTTGCCGGCGCCGGGCGGCCCTTCGAGGAAGAGGTGGTGCCCGCCGGCCGCGGCCACCTCCACCGCCGTGCGCGCAGACGTCTGGCCCACGACGTCCGCCAGGTCGTGGTCGTGCTGGGCCGCGCCGACGCTGTGCATGCCGGTGACCGCGCCGGCCCCGGGCATGCGCAGCCCGGCGAGCAGGGGGTCCGGGCGGCCCTGCCCGTCCGGATCCTCGTCGGGCACCGGTTCGTCGGCCAGTACGGCGATCAGCTGCCGCAGGCTGCGGACGCCCAGCACCGACACGCCGGGCACGAGCGACGCCTCGGCGGCGGCGCACTCCGGCACCACCACCTGCTCGTACCCGGCGCCGGCCGCGGCGAGGACCGCCGGCAGCACCCCTCGCACCGGCCGCACCCGGCCGTCAAGACCGAGTTCGCCGATCATCACGATGTCGGCGAGGACGCGCGGGTCGATGCGCTCCGCCGCGCCGAGGACCGCCGCCGCAACGGCCAGGTCGAAACCGCTGCCGGACTTCGGCACCGAGGCCGGACTCAGGCCGACGGTGAGCTTCTTCTGCGGCCAGGCCGCGCCGGAGTTGACGACCGCGGCGCGTACCCGGTCCCGGCTCTCCGTGAGGCTCTTGTCGGGCAGCCCCACCAGCGTGAACGCCGCGACGCCGGGTTCCAGATCGGCCTGGACCTCGACGACCACGCCCTCGACGCCCACCAGCGCCACGGAACACGTACGGGCGAATGCCATTCAGGCCACCCCCCGCACGTGCTCGACCACGGCGGCGCCGCGGGCGGGCAGCAGGACCCCGACCACGTCGATGCGGACTCCGCCGGGCGGTGCGCCCCCGTGTGTCTGGATCCACCGTTCGGCCAGGTCCCGCAGCCGCCCCGCCTTCTGCGGGGTCACGGCCGCCATCGGATGCTCGAAGGGACCTTCCCTGCGGGTCTTCACCTCGCAGACGACCAGGACGTCCCCGTCCGTGGCCACGATGTCGATCTCGCCGGTGCGGCCGGAGCGCCAGTTGCGCTCCAGGATCGTCAGGCCGGCCTCGGTCAGCCGCCGCGCGGCCAGACCCTCCCCGTACTTGCCCATGGCACTGCGTGCCAGATGTGCGGTCATGTCGGCACCACCTCCGGTGCCAACGATCACGCAGCCCCGACCAAGAAATTGATCTTGGTGGGTTACTCAGCGGTTGTGGACAACCCCGTCACCCGCTCGGCATCTCCAGGTCGCTCTTGTTCAGCTCCTCGATGTTCACGTCCTTGAACGTGAGGACCCGGACCTGCTTCACGAAGCGGGCCGGCCGGTACATGTCCCAGACCCAGGCATCCGCCATGGACACCTCGAAGAACACCTCACCCTGGACCGAGTGCACCTGCATCTCGTAGTCATTGGTCAGGTAGAAGCGCCGCTCGGTCTCGATCACGTATTTGAACAGACCGACGACATCGCGGTACTCCCGGTAGAGCTTCAGCTCCATCTCGGTCTCGTACTTCTCGAGGTCCTCGGCGCTCATGGCATGTTCCCCTTCAGCCGTGCGATCCCCCCATTGTGCGCCAGTCCCGTGAGCCCCTAGACGATTTCCGGGTCAAGGATCACAGGCCTGGCCGGGGGACCTTCGTCGAGCAGCGTGCGCAGCAGCCCGGCGAGTCTGGTCGGATACACCGTCTCATGTGCCCGGCTCAGTTCCGGACACGTCCACCAGCGCGCTCCGGCGACACTGCGCCGTTCCAGCTCGGTCAGTCCGGTGGCGGCCACCGCCGTACGGTCCGTGCGGGCCAGGTAGTACCACTCGTCCTGGTCCCAGCGGCGTCCGGCGAACGGGAAGGAGCACCTCCGCCGCCACAGCACCGGGCCGAGCTCCACCTCGGTGATGCCCGTCTCCTCGGCGAGTTCCCGCAGGGCGGCCTGTTCACGGGTCTCGTCCCCCTCCACACCACCGCCGGGGGTGAACCACCAGTCGTCGGCCGGATCGTCCGGCTCGTGCCCGTGCAGCAGCAGGATGCGGTCCCGCGGGTCGAGCAGCACGACCCGGGCGACCTTGCGCAATCCGCCCGCGTAGGTGTCCTGGCCCGCTCCCGCAGCCTCAGCGGGCACCTGCGGTCTCCGCGCTCTCCCGTCGGGCCCGGGCGGCGCCGGTGCGCTTGGCGACGGGTCCATAGGCGCCTCCGCCCAGGACGAGCACCGCGCCGGCGATCACGAGGAGCGTGATCGTCCGCAGCGGGCCGGGCGAGGAGAGGGCGCCGAGCGGCTCGAAGCCGGTGGGGCGCTCCAGCATGCCCTTCATCGGCCACACGACGGAGTCGACACGGGCGTCCACGGCCGAGCGCGCCACCGTGCCGCTGGCGGCGTCGGTCAGGTGGGCGGTGGAGTCCACGGAATTGCCGCGCTCGTCACCGAGCAGGAAGAGGCGGCCCTTGGGGACGGTCACGGTCGGGAAGTTGCTCATCTCGGCCGGAGTGCCCTTGGGCAGGTACGTTTCGTCGATCTCCTTGCCGTTGACCTTCAGCCTGCCGTCCTGGCAGCAGGAGACCGTGTCGCCGCCGACGGCGACCACCCGCTTGACCATGGGCGCGTTGGCCCAGGTCGCGTCCTTGAAGACCACGACGTCACCGCGGCGCACCTCGCCACCGTCGACGCGCTGCGCCAGGATCCGGTCGCCCGCGTCGATCGTCGGCGTCATCGAACTGGTGGGGACGGTGTACGGCCGGTAGACCACCGCTCCCCAGGCGAACCCGCCGAGGAACAGCACAAGGCCCAGTGCGACGGCCAGCCCGGACAGTCGCTGTCCGGTCCGGCTGCCCACCGGGCCCGTCCCTGAGCCGCCGCTGCGCGGGGCCGTGTGCGTCATGCTCTCGCCACCCATGGGTCCGCACCCTACCCGGGGGTACCGGCCGGGGTCAGCCCATGGTCGGGATCACTGCTTCCGGCGACGCCAGAGCACCACCGGCACCACGCCGAGGAGCGCGATCCCCTGCGGTGCGACCGGCAGGCCCGCCGCGTTCGGCTGGGCGTTCAGGCCGGACTGGTCGAAGGTGTCCGGCACCGGCAGGGTGTCCCAGCGGTTGATCGGCCAGGCGACGACGACGGCGCGCCCGACGACGTCCTTCACCGGGACCATGCCGTGGTGCTTGTCGGCCTGCTGGTAGCGGGAGTCCCGCGAGTTCTGCCGGTGGTCGCCCATGACCCAGATGAAGCCCTTGGGGACCTTCACCTTGAACTGGCCGCCCTGGTCGTCGACGCTGCACGGCGTGTTGCCCGCGTAGACGTACGACCGCTCGTCCAGCGCCTTGCCGTTGACCGTGAGCGGGCCGGTGCCCTTGCACTCGATGGTGTCGCCGCCGACGCCGATGACGCGCTTGATGAGGTCCTTCTCCTCCGCGGACGGCATGAGGCCGATCCAGCTGAGGAAGGTCTGAAGGGCGTTCGGGTCCGTGGTCGGCTCGCCTGCCAGCCAGTTGTCCGGGTCGTGGAAGACGACGACCTCGCCGCGCTCGGGCTCGGAGCCGAACCAGGGGGTGAGTTTGTCGACCAGGACACGGTCGCCCTGCTGGAGGGTGTTCTGCATCGAGTCGGAGGGGATGGAGAACGCCTGCACCAGGAAGGTCTTGATCAGCAGCGCCAGTACCAGCGCGATACCGATCAGGATGGGCAGCTCCTTCCAGAAGGAGCGCGGCTTCTTCGGTGTCCGGGCCGGTCCGCCCGGCCCCTGGTCCTCGGCTGTCGTGTGTTCGCCCGTCACCCTGCCGTCCTCGGCTGCCCCGGAGTCACTCCCGGAGGTCACGGCGCTGTCCGCGGCCGGGACGGCGGATTCCGCGGGGCGTCCGCGGTGCTCCTCGCCGTCGTGTCCGGACCGTGCGCCAACCGCCACATCCCCCACGCCAACTCCTCACTGTGTGCCGCCGCCTGCCCCATACGCGGCGCAGGCCCACCACTCCCATAACGAGCGGGAGTTCCGCAGGGGTCGGGAGCTGGATCGTTCCGTTCGAATCGTAGGAGGCAACCCTATGCGACAGTTCGGGAGCAGCGGTCGACCCGGTGGCCGAGTCGGACACGGAGGCGTAGGTATTCGGTTCCTCCAGCATGTTCCAGTGTCCGAAGGGCCAGGCGATGACCATGGCGCGGCCCACCACCTCGTCCTCGGAGACCGTGCCCCCGTAGTCGGTGTCCTGGTGGGCGCGGGAGTCCGCGGAGTTGTTGCGGTGGTCGCCCATCACCCACAGCCGCCCCTGGGGGACGGTGATGTCGAACTGCGTGTCGGACGGGGCGATGCCGGGGTACAGGTAGTCCTCGATCAGCGGGACGCCGTTGACGGTCACGCGCCCCTGCGTGTCGCAGCACTTGACGCGGTCGCCGCCGACGCCGACAACCCGCTTGATGAGGTCCTTCTCGTTCTCGGACGGCAGCAGGCCGATGAAGGTGAGCCCTTCCTTGACCTGTTTGATGACGACGGGGTCCGACTTCTGCTTGGTGGGCTGCTCGTCCTGGAGCCAGCCGCCGGGGTCCTTGAAGACGACGACGTCCCCGCGCTGCGGCTTCGAGCCGAACCACGGGGTGAGCTTGTCGACCAGGACGCGGTCGCCGATCTGGATCGTCTGCTCCATGGAGCCGGACGGGATGACGAACGCCTGCACGAGGAACGTCTTCAGCACGAGCGCTATGAGGACGGCGACGCCGACGAGGAGCGGTATCTCCTTCACGGCGCCGCGCCTGCGGCGCCGCTTGACCTTGCGCTGGAGCTTGCGCCGCTCGGCACGCGTCCGGCCGCTGGAGGCTCCTGCGGCGCGCCGGGCGCCGGTGGGCAGCAGGTTCTCCGCGGGGCTCGCGGGGACGCCGCGCGGTTTGCCGCGGTTACCCATGGGCGCCCGCCCTTCCCGCGGCGGGCACGCGCGCGTAGGCGTCGGGGCGGTGCAGCCGGGTGGCGTGGCCGAAGGGCCAGACGATCCAGTCGGCGCGTCCGACGACGTCGCCGACGGGGATCATGCCGCCGCCCGGCGAGCCGAGGTGGTCGCGGGAGTCGCTGGAGTCGCTGCGGTGGTCGCCGAGGACGAAGAGGGTGCCGCCGGGCACGACGACGTCGAAGGGCACCGTGGACGGGCTGTCGCCGGGATACAGGAAGCCCGACTCGTCGACCGGCCGGCCGTTCACCTGGATCCTCCCCTCCCTGTCGCAGCAGACCACGCGGTCTCCCCCCACACCGACAACGCGCTTGATGTAGTCCGCGTGCCCGAAGTACCCGGTCCCGTCGAACACGACGATGTCTCCCCGCTGCGGCACGGCACCGAAACGGTACGCCAACTTATTTACGAGAACCCGGTCCCCGATCCTCAATCCCGGTTCCATGGATCCGCTGGGGATCTGGAACGGGCGCAGCACGAACGTGCTGAGCAGCAGCAGGAACAGCAGGCAGGCGAGCAGGGTGAGGGTGATCCGGCCGCCCGGTACCCAGGAGCCGATACGCGACACCAACGTGAAACGCGACCGGTCCTCCGGCCCTGCGGCCTCCGAGGTGGTTCCCCCGGATGCGGAAGGGCGGGAGGAGCGGTCGCGCTCCGTCGGCTGTGCTTCGGTGTCCATCGGAGCCAGATGTTATCCGGCCCCGGTGTGAACCCCGGAGAGCGCTCAGCTCTCGCGCTTCTCCTTGATCTTCGCGGCCTTGCCGCGCAGCTCGCGCAGGTAGTACAGCTTGGCGCGACGGACGTCACCCTTGGTGACGAGCTCGATCTTCTCCACGATCGGGGTGTGCACCGGGAAGGTGCGCTCGACGCCGACGGAGAAGGAGACCTTGCGGACCGTGAAGGTCTCGCGCACGCCGGCGCCCTGGCGGCGGATCACAACGCCCTTGAACTGCTGCACACGGGAGCGGTTGCCCTCGATGACGCGGACGTGGACGTTGACGGTGTCGCCCGGGCGGAAGGCGGGGACGTCGCTGCGCAGCGACGCGGAGTCGACGGTGTCGAGCAGGTGAGACATGAGTCTGCTTTCCTCGCTGATGCCACAGGTCATCAACGGAAACTAGGTGTTTCGGATCAGGGGTGTGCGGGTCGGGGCGGACGTCGTCTCCCCCTGTGGCAGGGGCGCACGCCGGACGGACGCACAACAGCTGGCTATTCTTCCACGCCGTCGGCCCTGCGCCAAAATCGGCCGTACGGCTCCCCCGCCGGGTCGGGCGCCCAGCCGAGGATGGAGAGCATCTCGCGGTCCTTCTTGTCGAAGGCCTTGGGGTCGCACCGCTCGATGAGGTCGGGCCGGTGCGTGGTGGTGCGCTTCAGGGCCTCGTCGCGGCGCCAGCGGGCGATCTTGCCGTGGTGACCGCTGAGCAGCACGTCGGGGATGTCCCGGCCACGCCACTCGGGCGGCTTGGTGTAGACGGGCCCCTCCAGCAGGCTCGCCATCGCGCCGGGCGCGAAGGAGTCGTCCCGGTGGGACTCGGCGTTGCCCAGGACCCCGGGCAGCAGCCGCGCCACCGCCTCCGTGACGACGAGGACGGCCGCCTCGCCGCCGGCCAGGACGTAGTCCCCGATGGACACCTCGAAGACCGGCATCCGTGTCGCGTACTCGTCGACGACGCGGCGGTCGATGCCCTCGTAGCGGGCCGGGGTGAAGATCAGCCAGGGGCGCTCGGAGAGCTGGACGGCCAGTTCCTGGGTGAAGGGACGGCCGCTGGGCGTGGGCACGATGAGGGCGGGCGCCCGGGAGCCGGTCTCGTAGCCGTCGGCCAGGACGGAGTCCAGCGCGTCCCCCCACGGCCCGGTCTTCATGACCATGCCGGGGCCACCGCCGTACGGGGTGTCGTCGACGGTGTTGTGACGGTCGTAGGTCCAGGAACGCAGGTCGTGGACGTGCACGTCGAGCTGTCCACGCGTGCGTGCCTTGCCGACGAGGGAGACGTTCAGCGGTTCCAGGTACTCGGGGAAGATCGTGACGACGTCGAGGCGCATTACGACTCGTCCCGGCTGGAGGCGATCTCCGCGCGGTCGTCGATCAGTCCCGGCGGCGGGGTGATGACGGCCTTCTGCTCCTCCAGGTCGATCTCCCTGACGATCTCCTCGACGAAGGGGATCATCACCTCGCTGCCGTCGGGGCGCTCCACGATGAACAGGTCCTGGGTGGGCAGGTGCGAGATCTCCGTGATCCGGCCGACCTCGGTGCCGTCCGCGGTGACCACGTCGAGGTCGATGAGCTGGTGGTCGTAGTACTCGTCCTCGCCCTCGGGCAGTTCCTCCGGGTCGACCTCGGCGATCAGGAGGGTGTTGCGCAGGGCCTCGGCGCCGCTGCGGTCGCTGACGCCCTCGAAGCGCAGCAGGAGGCGGCCGCTGTGGACGCGGCCCGTCTCGATGGTGAGGGGTCCCGCGGAGGCGGGATCGGTGGTGAGTACGGCGCCGGGGCCGAGCCTCAGCTCCGGCTCGTCGGTCCGCACCTCGACGGTGACCTCACCCTTGATGCCATGGGCACGGCCGATCCGTGCGACTACCAGCTGCACGTGTCCAATCTCCTGTCATACGACTGCGGGCCGGGAACGGCCCTGTGGCCGTCCCCGGCCCGAGCCGGTGCTGCTGCGAATGCGTCAGCGGACGTGGTCCACGTCGACGAGGTCGACGCGGACACCGCGACCGCCGATGGCGCCCACGACGGTACGCAGGGCGCGTGCGGTGCGGCCGTTGCGGCCGATCACCTTGCCGAGGTCGTCCGGGTGGACCCGGACCTCGAGCACACGGCCGCGGCGCAGGTTGCGCGAGGCGACCTGCACATCGTCAGGGTTGTCGACGATGCCCTTCACGAGGTGCTCGAGAGCCTCCTCGAGCATGCTCAGGCCTCGGTCGAAGCGGACTCAGCGGCGGCGTCGTCCTTCTTCTCAGCCTTCTTCTTCTGGGTGATGGCCTCACCCTTGCCCTCGTCCTCGCCGCCGATGGCCTCGAAGGAGGGGCGCGCGGCCTTCTCCGGCTGCGTCAGCAGCGGAGCCGGGGCGGGCTCGCCCTTGAACTTCTGCCAGTCGCCGGTCTTCTTGAGGATGGCCATCACGGGCTCGGTCGGCTGGGCGCCGACACCGAGCCAGTACGCCACGCGCTCGGCGTCGACCTCGATCACCGACGGGTTGTACGTCGGGTGGTACTTGCCGATCTCCTCGATGGCCCGGCCGTCACGGCGGGTACGGGAGTCGGCGACGACGATGCGGTAGTGAGGCGAACGGATCTTGCCCAGACGCTTCAGCTTGATCTTGACTGCCACGGGAGTGGGTTCTCCTGGTTTTGACGTGGTTGGGCACGGCGGAAACGCCGCGTGGGGTTGCGGTACCCGAGTGCCCGATGGACGCGTCAGCCGGAGGCGAGAGGGTTCCTGTGCGGCTGTCGAGTACAGCTAGCCATTGTGCCACACCCTGGAGGTCGCTCCGGGCCGGGGTCCTGCGCCGGTGTGCAGGCACACCGAGGGCGCACCCGGCGCGGAGGTGGGGCACGACGGGTGCGCGACACGGCCCGAGCCCTCGCCGACGACCGGCAGCCACGAGTTGCCGGTGGAGGCGTCAGCTCGCTACCGCTCCCACGACGTCCGGGATCCGGAACGGCTTGCCGCAGCCGCCGCAGACGATCGGGGCCTGGGCGAGGACCGACGGGACGACCCGGACGTTGCGGCCGCAGTCGCAGACCGCCTTGACGCGGACGCCGCCGCCGGAGGAGCCGTGCCGGGCGGCCGGGCCCCGGAAGGTGCGGGAGGTGTCGGAGGAGGTCGCCGCGGTGTGGGCCTTGAGGGCACGCTGGAGCCGCTCCATCGTCGGGCGGTAGCGGCGTTTGGCCTCGGGGGTGAGCGTGACCAGGGAGAAACCGCTGCTGGGATGCGGTTCCTCGGGGTGGTCCAGGCCCAGCTCCTCGGCGATCGCGAGGAATCTGCGGTTGTGGTAGCGGCCGGCACGGGAGGTGTCGCGGACGCCGCGCGAGGCGGCGATGCCATGGACTGCCTCATGGAGCAGTCGCTCGAAGGAGAGCTCGTGACCGCACGCGGACGACGACTCCCCGATCAGGGACTCTGGCGCGGCAAGGTCGGGCAGCTCGGGGTGGTACCGCTGAATGTCGGCCCACGCCTGTGCCAGCTCTGCGGCGAGAACAGGTGGTGTCTGTGTCGTGCTCACGTAATGACAACGAGCCGGGGTGCCTCAGTGTTCCGATTCCGGGCCATCCCAAATAATTTGCACGTACCCGTCAGTTGCCTCTGATGCGTCCCGACGAGGGCGGGTGCGCTGATCTGTGGAGAAGCCTCGCAGCTCACCACAAGGTGGTGCGTAGTCCCGCGTACGCACCGGCGCGTAAGCGAACCACGCGCGCCGGGGTACCAGAGGTCCGCGGGTACGCAAGAGGCGTTTCGGCCGCCTGGAGCGCTGCTCAGTAAGCGCGTGCGACGACCGCGACGTTACCGGGCGCGTCATCGGCGTCCGGCACCGACCCGTCCTCGGCGACCAGACACCGTACGGTCACCGCGTGCTCGGCGAGTTCGGCCTCGCCCTCCTCACCGAGCACGGCCCACGGGATGCGCGCCCAGCCCCCCGCCGTGGCGGCCTCGACGGCCTCCGCCAGGGTCGAGACCTCGGCCGTACGGGACTCCCGGCGCTCGCGGGACTGCCGGAGCAGCAGCGCCTGGTCCTCTTCGAGGACTTTGGGGAGCAGCCCGGCCAGGTCGTCCAGCGCCACCGGCTCCTTGCCTCCCGGGATGCGGCGGGCCAGCATCGCGGTGCCGCTCTCCAGGTCACGCGGGCCGATCTCGATGCGGACCGGTACGCCCTTGAGCTCCCAGTCGACGGCACGGCGGCCGAAGGGGGTGTCGGTGCGGTCGTCGACATGGACGCGGACGCCGGCCGCCTTGAGCCGGTCGCCGAGCTCGCGGACTTTGGCCAGAACCGCTTCGTCGCCCTTGATCGCCAGTACGACGGCCTGGATCTGCGCCAGCCGCGGCGGGACGCGCAGCCCGTTGTCGTCGCCGTGCATCATGACCAGGGCGCCGATCATGCGGGTGGTGGAACCCCAGGACGTCTGCCAGACCAGCTCCTGCCGGCCGTCCCTGGACAGGTACCGGGTGTCGAAGGCCTTGGCGAAGTTCTGGCCCAGCTCATGGCTCGTCGCCATCTGGAGGGCCTTGCCGTCGCCCATCATGCCTTCGAGCGTGAGGGTGTTGATGGCGCCCGCGAACCGCTCCCTGACGGTCTTGCGGCCGGGGACGACGTCCATGGCGAGGACGTTCAGCATGAAGTCCTCGTACACCTGCCGGTGGATGTGCGCGGCGAAATCGCGCGCCTCCTCGTAGCCGGCGTGCGCGGTGTGGCCCTCCTGCCAGAGGAACTCGGACGTCCGCAGGAACAGGCGGGGCCGCAGTTCCCAGCGCACGACGTTCGCCCACTGGTTGATGAGCAGCGGCAGGTCGCGGTAACTCTGCACCCACTTCGAGAAGTACTCGTTGATGATCATCTCGGAGGTGGGACGGACCACGGCGGGCTCTTCGAGCTGCTTGCCGCCGCCGTGGGTGACCACGGCCAGCTCGGGCGCGAAGCCCTCGACGTGGTCGGCCTCCCGGGCGAGGTACGACTCGGGGATCAGCAGCGGGAAGTAGGCGTTCTGGGTGCCCGTCTCCTTGATGCGGGCGTCCATCTCCGCCTGCATCCGCTCCCACAGCCCGTATCCGTACGGTCGGATGACCATGGTGCCGCGCACCGGACCGTTGTCGGCGAGCTCCGCCTTGGTGATCAAGTCCTGGTACCAGCGCGGGAAATCGTCCGCCCGGGAGGTGAGAACGGGTGCCTTGGCCATGCCGGGATGGTACGGGCCCAGGTTGCCGGAATGTGAAATCTCGCCATAGGCACATGACAACTCACAAGCCCTGCCGCATTCCACTGGACGACAGGTCGAGGGGGGAGTTTCCTGGCATACGGGGGTAGTGCGAGCGCACTGTCACGGGGGCCATGGAATCGGGCAAGAGGCAACTCTCGGCGGATTGGGGCGCTTACTTATGACACCTACGCTCGTGCGGCAGCACCTGCCTCACGCGGGGGCCGCACCCCGCGTGGACCTGCGTGCACGCGCGCGTGACTGGTCCGAGATCCAGGAGCGGATGCTCGTACCGCTCTACGAGGCCGTCTACGAGCGACTGGAAGTGGGTCCTGCCACGCGGCTGCTCGGCCTCGGCTGCGGTTCCGGACTCTCCCTGCTGATGGCCGCCGCCCGGGGAGCGGCGGTCACCGGTGTCGACGCTTCCCCCGAAAGAATGACCCTGGCACGGGAGCGGCTGCTGCCCGGGACGCCGGGCACGCGGACGGGTCCGGACGCCCGGCTGGTCGACGGCACGCCCCGGGACACCGCGGTGCCGGGCGCTCCCGGGTACACCCTGGTGACGGCCTTCGAGCCGATCGGGTGCCTGGCGGGCGACTCGGAGGGGCTGGGCGGGCTGCTCGCGGAGGCGACACCGCTCACCCAGCGCGGTGCGGCCGTGGTGCTGGCCGGCTGGGGGCCGCCGGAGCGCTGCGCCACGGCGTCCGTGATGCGCGTGGCCACGAAGCTGGCGGAGCCGCTGCGCACCTCGGGCAGCTGGCGTCCCGCCTGCCGTGACGACCTGGAGGACGTCGCCCAGCGCGCCGGGCTCAGGCCGGACGGCTCGGGGCGGGTGGCGTGCCCCTTCGGCTACGCCGATGTGGACAGCGCGGTGCGCGGCCTGAAGTCGACGGGACTGTTCGACGCGGCGACGGCGGCCACGGACCAGGTGCAGGTGGACAAGGAGCTGACCGAGGCCCTGCATCCGCACCGGCGCCAGGACGGCACGGTGTGGATGCCGAACGTGTTCCGCTACCTGATCGCCCGGACACCCTGACGAACGGGCTTCCGATGCAGGTGTGAATGGTGTGAAGAAAGCACCAAGGGGTTCTTCTGGTTTCACCAAGTGGATCATGAACGCCTAATGTGATCCACCGCTCGGGGGACCTACACATCTGCATACAGGAGCTGCTGTGCCGCACCATCAGACCGCGCTGCGCCTCGTCGCGCCCGTCGCCGTCCTCGCTCTGACGCTCACCGCCTGCGGAGGCGGCGACGACACCGCCGACGCGAAGAGCACGGGCACCGCCCAGGCCAAGGCCTCGCCGTCGCCGGAGCCCACCTCCGGCGGCGAGATGGGGGCCGGCGAGAGCGCGACGGGCAAGGTCGCGGAGGACCCGGGCGAGGTCACCTACGAGGTCCTGGCGCAGAAGGTCGACGTGGGCACCGAGGCGGAGGCGGCGAAGGCCGTCTCGGAGCCCGGCAAGGTCAAGGGCAAGGTGCTGGCCGTCGCGCACCTGAAGTACACGCACAAGAGCGGGCCCGCCCTCACCGAGGGCTCCGACGTGCACGACGGCACCACGGTCTTCGCCGACGGGCAGCGCGGCACCGTCCTCATCGGCGCCTCCGAGGACGCGGCGGGCTGCGAGGACCCGTACGACGTCGAGAGCTGGAAGCAGGGCGAGAGCCATGTCTTCTGCGAGACGTACGTGGTTCCGGCGAACGCCAAGAGCATCGAGGTCCACTGGGCCGAGGAGGACGGCGAGCCGTACATCTGGAAGTTCCCGAACGGCTGACCGGCGAGCCGCCTGCACCACCGAGGGCGCCCCCCTCCAGAAAGGGGGGCGCCCTCGGTGCGGTTCGGGCGGGACGTCAGCCCATGAACTTCTTGAACTCGTCGGGGAGTTCGAAGTCCTTGCCGCCCTGCTGCGGCAGTCCGAAGGCGCCGCCGCCCTCGGCCGCGGCGGCCCGGCGGGCGGCCTCCTCCTGCTCCTGCTGCTTGCGCTTCATCGGGTTGCCGGAGCGCTGCTTGCCCTTGGCCTGCTTCTGCTTCTTCTTCGTCCGGCCGGGGCCGCCGCCCATGCCGGGCATCCCCGGCATCCCGGGCATGCCGCCGCCCTGGGCCATGCGGGACATCATCTTGCGGGCCTCGAAGAACCGCTCGACCAGGTTCTTGACCGCGCTGACCTCGACGCCTGAGCCCCTGGCGATACGGGCACGGCGCGAGCCGTTGATGATCGTCGGCTCCTGGCGCTCGGCCGGGGTCATCGACTTGATGATGGCGGCCGTGCGGTCGACGTCCCGCTCGTCGAGGTTGTTGATCTGGTCCTTCATCTGGCCCATGCCGGGCAGCATGCCGAGCAGCTTGGAGATGGAGCCCATCTTGCGGACCTGCTCCATCTGGGCCAGGAAGTCGTCCAGCGTGAAGTCCTGGCCCTTCTTGGACGCCAGCTTGGAGGCCATCTTCTCGGCCTCTTCCTGGCTGAACGTCTTCTCCGCCTGCTCGATCAGGGTGAGCAGGTCACCCATGTCGAGGATGCGGGAGGCCATCCGGTCAGGGTGGAAGGCGTCGAAGTCGTCGAGCTTCTCGCCGTTGGAGGCGAACATGATCGGCTTGCCGGTGATCTGCCGGATCGACAGGGCCGCACCACCACGGGCGTCACCGTCGAGCTTGGAGAGCACCACGCCGTCGAAGCCCACGCCGTCGCGGAAGGCCTCGGCGGTGTTGACGGCGTCCTGACCGATCATCGCGTCGACGACGAACAGGATCTCGTCCGGGGAGACGGCGTCGCGGATGTCCGCGGCCTGCTGCATCATCTCCTGGTCGATGCCGAGGCGGCCGGCGGTGTCCACGATCACGATGTCGTGGACCTTGGACCTGGCGTGCTCGAGGGAGTCCTTGGCGACCTTGACCGGGTCACCGACGCCGTTGCCGGGCTCGGGGGCGTAGACGCTGACGCCCGCGCGGTCGGCGACGACGCTGAGCTGGTTCACGGCGTTGGGGCGCTGGAGGTCACAGGCGACCAGGAGCGGCGAGTGGCCCTGCTCCTTCAGCCAGCGGCCGAGCTTGCCCGCGAGGGTGGTCTTACCGGCACCCTGCAGACCCGCCAGCATGATCACGGTGGGGGGCTGCTTGGCGAAGCGCAGACGCCGGGTCTCGCCGCCGAGGATGGTGACCAGTTCCTCGTTGACGATCTTGAGGACCTGCTGGGCGGGGTTCAGCGCCTTGCTGACCTCGGCTCCGAGAGCACGCTCCTTGACGTTCTTGATGAACGTCCGGACGACAGGAAGCGCCACGTCCGCTTCGAGGAGCGCGATCCGGATCTCGCGCGCCGTGGCGTCGATGTCCGCCTCGGAGAGCCGTCCCTTGCCGCGCAGGTTCTTGAAGGTCGCTGAGAGGCGATCGGAAAGAGTATCGAACACGGCGCTCGCGGTCCTCGGGGTCGGTGGCTACAGGGAATCGCCCTCCAGGGTATCCCGGCGTGACAAGTCGCCGGGTCGGCCTCACCCCCGCAGTGTCTCCTCCAGCTTCCGCGCCACCGACGCCGCCTCGTCGCCGGGCAGGGGCGCGCCCTCGGGGCCGGTCACGTAGAAGGCGTCGACGGCGTTGGCGCCGAGGGTCGAGACGTGCGCGCTGCGTACCTGCACGCTCGCGTCCTCCAGGGCGCGGCCGATGCGGAACAGCAGGCCCGGCGCGTCCTGCGAGCGGACCTCGATCACCGTGGCCAGCCGGGAGGCGGCCGGGTGGACCGACACCCGGGCGGCGGGGGCGACCACGCCCCGGCGGCGCGGATAGGCCGCGTCCCGTTCGGCGAGGCGGCCGGCGATGTCCAGGGAGCCGTCCAGGGCCCTGACCAGGTCCGAGCGCAGCCGGGCGGCCTGCGGCAGCGAGCCGTACTCGGCGGCGACCCGCCAGTCCAGCAGCAGCACGGACCCGTCGACGCCGTCGGGGAGATACAGGGAGCGCAGCTCGGCCGTGCGTACGGTCAGCCGGTGCATGGCGAGGACACCGGCCACCGCGGGCAGCACCCCGGGCTGGTCCGGGACGGCGATGAGCAGCTCCACACCGAGGGGCTCCGGGTCGCCGGACGGTTCCTGCCCGGCGGACGGCTCGGTCTGGGCCCGCAGCGAGAGCACCGGACTGCCCGTCGCCGCCGCCTCCAGGGCGAGCCGCTCCTGCTCGGCGGTCGGCGCTGCCTCCTCGGGGTCGTCCGGGGCGTCGCCGGCGAGCACCGCCGAGACCCGCTTGACCAGGTCGGCGACGAGCGAGCCGCGCCAGGACGACCAGGCGGCCGGGCCGGTGGCGAGGGCGTCGGCCTCGGTGAGCGCGTGCAGCAGCTCCAGGGTGCCCTGGGAACCGACGGCCTCGGCGACGGAGCGCACGGTGGCCGGGTCCTCCAGGTCGCGCCGGGTGGCGGTGTCGATGAGCGTGAGGTGGTGCCGTACGAGGGTGGCGATGACGGTCACGTCGTGGCGGTCGAAGCCGATGCGGGCGGCCACGTCCTTGGCGATGATCTCGCCGGCCACGGAGTGGTCCCCGGGCCAGCCCTTGCCGATGTCGTGCAGCAGCGCGGCGACCAGCAGCAGGTCGGGGCGGCTGACCCGGCGGGTGAACTCGGAGGCACGCACCGCGGTCTCGATCAGGTGCCGGTCGACGGTCCACAGGTGCACGGCGTTGCGCTGCGGGCGGCAGCGCACCCGCTCCCAGTCGGGCAGCAGCCGGGTGATCAGCCCCTCGGCCTCCAGCGCCTCCCACACCTCGATGGTGGGGCGGCCGGAGCCGAGCAGGGTGACGAGCTGTTCACGGGCCTCGGCGGGCCAGGGCGTGGGCAGCGGGCGCACGGTGGCCGCCAGGCGCCGCACGGCGTGCAGGGAGAGCGGGAGGCCGGCCTGCGCGGCGGCAGCGGCGGCGCGCAACGGCAGCACGGGGTCGCGCTCGGGGCGCGCGGCGCGGGCGAGCACCACCTCGCCGTCCTGCTCCACCACGCCCTCGGCCAGCGGGGACCGCTCGGCGGTCGGCTTCCCGCCGCCCAGCATGGCGCGCAGCCGGGGACGCACGGCGCGCGAGCGCAGGACGCGCCCCACCTCACGCCAGGTGACGTCGCTGGCGTACGAGACGAGCCGCGCCGCCTCGTACACCTGCCGCAGCAGCGTGTCCGCGTCGAGCAGGCCCAGCTCGGCGGCCACCTGGTCCTGCTCCTGGAGCGCGAGCCGGTCGGTGGCGCGCCCGGTGGCCAGGTGCAGGGCGTCCCGGACGTCGAGGAGCCGGCGCCGGGCGTCGGAGAGGCCCTCACGCGGGGCGTCGGCGAGCCAGGAGGCGGCCACGGCCCGCAGAGCGGTGGCGTCCCGCAGCCCGCCGCGGGCCTCCTTCAGGTCGGGCTCCAGGAGGTACTGCAACTCACCCTGGCGCTCGGCGCGCTCGGCGCACAGCTCCTGGAGTTCGGGGAGGCGCTTGGGCGCCTGGTTGCGCCAGTCGGCCAGGACGGCCGTGCGCAGGGAGGCGGTGAGGCCGAGGTCGCCGGCGATGTGCCGGGCGTCCAGGAGGCCGAGCTGCACCTTGAGGTCCTCGCCGGCGGTCTTGCGGGCCTCGGCGGGGGTGCGGACGGAGTGGTCGAGGTCCAGGCCCAGGTCCCACACGGGGTACCAGAGCCGGTCGGCGAGGGCGGCGACCGCCTTGGTGTCACCGCCGTCGTGCAGCAGGAGCAGATCGAGGTCGCTGCGCGGGGACAGCTCGCCGCGCCCGTAGCCGCCGACGGCGACCAGCGAGGCCCCGCGCAGTCCCTCGGCGCCCGCCGCGAACAGACCGGTCAGCCATTCGTCGGTCAGTTCGGCCAGGGCCGCACGGCGCGGCGGCCCGGACCGCGTCTCCTCGGTGAGGAGACGCAGCCGGGCCGCCGCGTAGCCGCTGGGTCCCGAGTCCTCTGCTTCCTTCTGCACGTCCGTACCCGTCACCCAGCGACTCCTGTTCGGTTTGCCTGCCTCAAGGGCCTTCAGAGCGCGTCGGGACCGCGTTCGCCGGTCCTGACCCGTACCGCCGTGTCGACCGGGATGGACCAGACCTTGCCGTCACCGATCTTGCCGGTGCGGGCCGCCTTGACCACCACGTCGATCAGCTGCTCGGCGTCGTCGTCCTCGACCAGGACCTCGATGCGGATCTTGGGCACCAGGTCGACGGTGTACTCGGCACCGCGGTAGACCTCGGTGTGGCCCCTCTGACGACCGTAGCCGCTGGCCTCGGTGACCGTCAGGCCGTGTACTCCGAAGGCCTGGAGGGCCTCCTTGATCTCGTCGAGCCGGTGCGGCTTCACGACGGCGGTGATGAGCTTCATGCGTCCACCTTCTTGCTCGCGGCCGCGGCGACCGGGGCCGTGGCGGCGGTCTTGGCGGCACCGCCACCGGCGCCGCTGAAGTCGTATGCGGTCTCGGCGTGCTCGGCCTGGTCGATGCCGGCGACCTCGTCGTCCTCGGGGACCCGCATGCCCATGGTCTTGTCGAGGATGAAGGCCAGGATCGCGGAGACGATCAGGGAGTAGGCGAGCACCGCGAAGACACCGGCGCACTGCTTCCAGAACTGGGTGAGGCCGCCGCCGTAGAAGAGGCCCTCGACGGTGGACTGGCCCTTGCCGCTGGCGAAGAGGCCGATCAGCAGGGAGCCGGCGACGCCGCCGACCAGGTGGACGCCGACGACGTCCAGGGAGTCGTCGTAGCCGAACTTGTACTTCAGGCCGACGGCCATGGCGCACAGCACACCGGCGATGGCGCCGACGGCGATCGCGCCGAGCGGGGTGACCGCGCCGCCGGCCGGGGTGATGGCCACCAGGCCGGCGACCGCGCCGGAGGCGGCGCCCAGCGTGGTGAACGCGCCGTGGCGGATCTTCTCGTAGATGAGCCAGGCCAGCATGGCGGCGGCGGTGGCGACCTGCGTGTTGACGAACATCAGCGCGCCCACGCCGTCGTCGTTGCCCAGCCAGGAGCCGGCGTTGAAACCGAACCAGCCGAACCAGAGCAGACCGGCGCCGAGCATGACCAGGGGCAGGCTGTGCGGGCGCATCGGGTCCTTCTTGAAGCCGACGCGCTTGCCGATGACGAGGATCACGCCGAGCGCCGCGGCACCGGCGTTGATGTGCACCGCCGTACCACCGGCGAAGTCGATGACGCCCAGTTCGAAGGCCCAGCCGCCGGTGCCCCAGACCCAGTGCGCGACCGGGAAGTAGACGACCGTGGCCCACAGGGCGATGAACAGCGCCCAGGCGCTGAACTTCACGCGGTCCGCGAGGGCGCCGCTGATCAGGGCGGGGGTGATGATCGCGAACATCAGCTGGAAGACCAGGAACACGAAGACCGGGATGGTGTAGCCGGGCCACAGCTCGGTGAGGCCGATGTTGCCGAGGCCGACCCAGTCGGAGTTCCAGCCGATGAGGCTGCCGGAGTCGGTGCCGAACGCCATGGAGAAGCCGTACAGCACCCACAGGATGGTGACGATCCCGAGGCTGATGAAGCTCATCATCAGCATGTTCAGGGTGCTCTTGACGCGGACCATGCCTCCGTAGAAGAAGGCCAGACCCGGGGTCATGAGCATCACCAGGGCGGAACAGATGAGCATGAACCCTGTGTTCGCGGCAGAGAGCTTGGGCGCCTCTGCGGCAAGGGTGATGGCTGGTGCCATCGGCGTCTCCTCGTCATTGGTACGGCCCCGTGCGGGCGAAGCCTCGAGCGGAATGAGGGGCGGGCCGGTTATGCGCCACGAGATTGGCGCAGCGCGGTTTCGGTCGAAGCCCCTCGTTGTTTCGCGGCCGTGACGAAGGCGCGTTCTGTGTTACGCGTCGATGAACTGCCGGATCGCGGACGAGCCGATCGTTATCGTGGCGCAACCTTCGGCTTCAGGCAGCCGTGGGCACACAGACCGGCCGCGGTCGGCCTTCCGATGACCTGGCATGGGGGAGCCGAGTCGGGCAGTTCGGGAGGGCCGGCCGCGGCCGGGGTTCTGGGGTCCTACGGCTTCTCAGACCGCCTCGGCGGTCTCGGGCAGTTCGGCGGCGAGCCGCTCGGTGAGGTCGACGACCTCACCGAGGTCGCCGAAGTCGCGGGCGGCGGTGTCGACCGTCTTGCGGATACGGGTGTTGACGCGCTCGGAGCGGACCTTCTTGGCGACCTGCATGGCCTCGGTGGCGAAGACCGTGCTCCGCTCGGGCTCGCGCTGGAGGAGGTGCACCGTGGCCATGCCGATCAGGTTCAGCGCGTACGACCGCTGGTGCTCGTCGTCCTCGGCGAAGAGCTGTACGGCCCGGTTCATCAGGGGCTCGGCCAGCGAGGCGTACGTGGGGCTGCGGCCGGCGACGTAGGCCAGGTCGCGGTAGGAGTGGGAGTTCTCGCCGTACAGCTCGGCCTCGGAGAAGAAGCGGATCCAGTCGGGGTCCGGCTCGTCCCACTCGTCGGCCTCGGCGAAGGTGTCCTCGGCCATCCGGACCGCCCGCTTGCACTTGCCGGGCTGCCCCATATTGGCGTAGGCGCGGGCCTCCATCGCATACAGCATCGACTGGGTCCGCGGGCTCGCGCAGTCCCGGCTGCCGTACTGCGCGAGGTGGATCAGCTCCAGCGCGTCGTCGGGCCGGCCGAGGTGGATCATCTGGCGGCTCATGCTGGACAGCACGTACGAGCCGAGGGGCCGGTCACCGGCCTCCTTGGCGGCGTGCAGCGCGAGGACGAAGTACTTCTGCGCGGTCGGCTGGAGCCCGATGTCGTACGACATCCAGCCGGCCAGCTCGGCGAGCTCGGCGGCGACCTTGAACAGCCGGCGGGTGGTGGACTCCGGCTGGGGCTCCTGGAGGAGGTCGGTCACCTCGTGCAGCTGGCCGACGACCGCCTTGCGGCGCAGGCCGCCGCCGCACTGGGCGTCCCACTGCCGGAACATCACCGTCGTGGATTCCAGGAGGTCCAGCTCGGGCCGGGAGAGCCGGCCGCGGGCGCGGCCGGAGCCGCCCGCCGGCTCGGGCTCGGAGCGCGGGGCGGGCGGCGAGGGGACGAGCCAGCGCTGCATGGGCTCGATGAGGGCCGGGCCCGCGGACAGGACCAGCGAGCTCCCGAGGAAGCCGCGCCGCGCCAGCATCAGGTCGCTGCGCGAGAACTCGCTGAGCAGGGCCACGGTCTGCGGGCCCGTCCAGGGGAGGTCGACGCCGGTCGCGGAGGGTGACTGGCGGGCGGTGCGCAGCCCCAGGTCCTCGACGGAGACGACGACGCCGAAGCGCTCCGAGAACAGCTCCGACAGGATCCTGGGGATCGGCTCGCGGGGGTTCTCGCCGTCGAGCCAGCGGCGCACGCGGGAGGTGTCCGTGGAGATGTGGTTGGCGCCCAACTGCCGTGCCCTGCGGTTGACCTGGCGGGCGAGCTCGCCCTTGGACCAGCCGCTGCGCACGAACCAGGAGGTGAGCAGCTCGTTCGGGCGCTTGTCAGCGTGCGTCGCGCTCGCAGCGTTCGTTCCGCTTCCGCCGTTGCCGCTCACTGGAACGCCCCCATCCCTGAGACCACTTGTCGCCGAGTGCGCCAAGCCCTATCAGCATGCCGCTTCGTACGGCCGTCCGTCCGGCCCTTGTCACCCTTCGAACGGAATGACGACTTGCCTCCGGCATACCCACGAGCGCATGTGCCCCCAGGGCTCGTGCACACAAAGTAATCCTACGATCACCCGTCCAGCCACGGCTCACACGGAAACGCCACCATTCGCCACCCCTTCGAATGAACTCACGTACGGCAACGCGCGATTGACTTGACACAGCACGAGCAGGAGCGGGTGCAGTGACGCACTCGGGGGCGCGCATCGTCGGGCACGCAACCGCGGGCGCGTCCGGGCGCCGAATGAACCGACCGCCGCCGGGAAGGCGGAAACAGAGAGTCACGCATCACGATCGCAGCGTAACCACCGGTGCGGCGGACCCGTTGGAGGGGGCATGGGCTTCACGATCGGCATCAGCCGGGGCATGCGCGACATCCGGTCCGGCGCACGCCGCCGCGGCCGCACGTCGGACGGTACGGCCGTGGCCGAGTACACCGGCCTGTGGGGCTGGGACGTGGTGCCCGGCGCGCGGGCCTCGGCGGGCGCCTGCTCCTGCGGCCGCGGCGACTGCCCGGCGCCGGGCGCGCACCCGCTGGACTTCGCGCCGGTTCTCGCCGCCGGGTCGACACTGGACGACGTGACCGACATCTGGGGCGAGTTCCCCGGCGCCTCGGTGATGCTCCCGGTCGGCCGGGCGTTCGACGTCATCGACGTGGCCGAACCCGCCGGCTGCCGTGCCCTGGCCCGGCTGGAACGCATGGGCCTGCCCGTCGGCCCGGTCGCGGCCACCCCGGACGGCCGCGCCCACTTCTTCGTCGCCCCCGGCGCCGCCGCCGACCTGCCCGGCCTGCTCTACCGCATGGGCTGGGACGACCCCGGCTCCCTCGACCTGCGCGGCCTCGGCCCCGGCGCGTACATCACGGCGCCGCCCTCCGACCGCGGCGGCCTCGGCCCGGTCCGCTGGCTGCGCTCCCCCGCCCTGGACTCGGCCTCCCGGCCGCCGGAGGCCCGTCTGGTGTTGGGCACGCTGGCCTACGTGGCGCACCGGTCACGGGCTTAGCGGGCCTGAGAAGGACCCCTGAGACACGGCAAGGACACAGAGCGAAGCGCCCGGCCCCGACTGCACCTCGGGGGCGGGCGCTTCTCGCGCAGGTACGGTTCTTCGCAGGTCGTGCCGCGGCTGGTGCCGAGCTCACTCCCCGATAAGGGCGTCAACGAACGCCTCCGGCTCGAACGGAGCCAGGTCGTCCGCGCCCTCGCCGAGTCCGACGAGCTTGACCGGCACGCCCAGCTCGCGCTGGACCGCGACCACGATGCCGCCCTTGGCCGTGCCGTCCAGCTTGGTGAGCACGATGCCGGTGATGTCCACGACCTCGGAGAAGACCCGGGCCTGGACCAGACCGTTCTGGCCGGTCGTGGCGTCCAGGACGAGCAGCACCTCGTCGACGGGGGCCTGCTTCTCCACGACCCGCTTGACCTTGCCGAGCTCGTCCATGAGACCGGTCTTGGTGTGCAGGCGGCCGGCGGTGTCGATGAGCACGACGTTCGCACCCATCTCCTTGCCCTCCTTGACCGCGTCGAAGGCGACGGAGGCGGGGTCGCCGCCCTCCGGTCCGCGCACGGTGTGGGCGCCGACCCGCTCGCCCCAGGTCTGGAGCTGATCGGCGGCGGCCGCCCGGAAGGTGTCGGCGGCGCCGAGGACCACGCTCTGGCCGTCGGCCACCAGGACGCGGGCGAGCTTGCCGGTGGTGGTGGTCTTGCCGGTGCCGTTGACGCCGACGACCATGACGATGCCCGGCTTGCGGTCCTCCGGCTCGGTCTTGACCGCGCGGTCCATGTCGCGGCCGACCAGCGTGACCAGTTCCTCGCGCAGCAGGGTGCGCAGCTCGTCGGGGGTGCGGGTGCCGAGCACCTTCACCCGCGCGCGCAGCCGCTCGACCAGTTCCTGGGTGGGCTGCACGCCGACGTCGGCCGTGAGCAGCGTGTCCTCGATCTCCTCCCAGGTGTCCTCGTCGAGGTGCTCGCGCGACAGCAGGGTGAGCAGCCCCTTGCCGAGGGCGTTCTGCGAGCGGGAGAGCCGGGTCCGCAGCCGGACCAGACGGCCGGCGGTGGGTTCCGGGATCTCGATCTCGGGGGCTTCGGCGGGCGGTTCCTCGACTACGACCGGAGCCGAGCCGTCCGGGAGATCCACCTCCTCTATCGTGCGCCGCGGTTCCTCCCGCGGCGTCTCGGCCTCGTCGCCGACGTGCGGCTCGGCCGGTGGGGCGGTGATGTCGGGCGCTGCGGGCGGGGGCGGGGGCAGCTGCTTCTTGCGCCGGCTGCCGACGATGAGCCCGCCGAGCGCGCCGAGCACGACCACGGCGATGACTACAGCAAGGATGACGATGTCCATAACGGGTCCAGTATCAGTCATGGGCCCCCGGGGCACCCTGCTCGCACCGCCCCGCGATGCCGCGGGGCGCGGGATCTCCACACCCCTGGCTGTCTGACGCATCGTCAGCTACCGTCCCCCCGACACCCGCCCGGTGGAGGGAGACGCCGCCATGCCCGTCACGGTAGCCCGCTTCAACCTCGTCGCTCCCGGGGCCTCTCCCGCCGAGCTCGCCGCCCGGTACCGGGCGGCTCTGGAGATGGCCGCGTACGCCGACGACCGGGGTGTCACCACGGTTCAGACGGAGGAGCACCACGGGGCCGGGAACAACTGGCTGCCGGCTCCGTTCGCCTTCGCCGGGGCGGTCTTCGGCGCCACCCGGCGGATCGCGGTCACGGTCTCGGCGATCATCGGTCCGCTCCACGACCCGCTGCGGCTCGCCGAGGAGATCGCGGTGCTGGACCTGCTGAGCGGCGGCCGGCTGGTGACGGTCGCCGGGATCGGGTACCGGCCCGAGGAGTACGACCTGTTCGGCGTGGACTTCGCCCGGCGCGGCCGGCTCCAGGACGAACTGCTGGAGACCCTGCTGAAGGCGTGGACCGGCGAGCCCTTCTCCTACCGGGGCCGCACGGTCCGCGTCACACCGCGCCCGTGCACCGACCCGCACCCGCTGCTCCTGGTCGGCGGCTCCTCGAAGGCCGCCGCCCGCCGGGCCGCCCGGCTCGGCCTGCCCTTCTTCCCCAGCGCGCACCTGCCGGAGCTGGAGGCGTACTGCAAGGAGCGGCTCGCCGAGTACGGCACCGAGGGCTGGGTGATGATGCCCGCCGCCGAGACGCCCCTGCTGCACGTGGCCGAGGATCCCGACCGGGCCTGGGCGCGGTACGGGCGGCACTTCCTGCACGAGGCACGGACGTACGCCTCCTGGCAGTCGGGCGGAGTCCGCTCGGCGGTGAAATCGGCCGCCACGACGGTCGAGGACCTGCGCGCGGAGGGCGTGTACCGGATCCTCACCCCGGACGCGTGCGTGGCGCTCGGGCTGGACTCCTACGTCCTGCATCCGCTGGCGGGCGGGATGCCGGTGGAGGAGGGGTGGCGGAGCCTGCAGTTGTTCTGCGAGCGGGTGCTGCCGGGCGCCTGGCGGGCTGACGCCTCTCGGCGTTCCCGAGGGGTGCGACGACCGGGCCGGCTTCGAGGTCCGGCGTCCTGCTCCGGTGAGCGACAGACCGCCGCCCCGGCTCGGGCAGTGGCCGAACCGGGACGGCGGCGGGTTACGGGGAGAGGGGCAGCGGGGACTTTGGCCCCTTCTCCCCGAGTCGTGGGGCGGGCCTAGCCCATCTCCTCCAGGGCCTTGCCCTTCGTCTCCTTGACGAACTTCAGGACGAACGGGATCGAGAGGGCTGCGAACGCGGTGTAGATCACGTACGTGGCGGAGAGGTTCCAGTCGGCCAGCGACGGGAAGCTCGCGGTGATGGCCCAGTTGGCGATCCACTGCGCGGCGGCGGCCACGCCCAGCGCGGCGGCGCGGATCCGGTTGGGGAACATCTCGCCGAGCATGACCCAGACGACCACACCCCAGGACAGGGCGAAGAAGAGGACGAAGACGTGTGCGGCGATCAGGGCGATCCAGCCCTGCGTGGCCGGCAGCTTGCCGTCGACGAGGTGGTAGGAGAACGCCCAGGCCTCCAGCGCCAGGCCGACGACCATGCCGACCGAGCCGATGATCGCGAGCGGTCGGCGGCCGATACGGTCGACGAAGATCATCGCGATGACGGTGCCGAGGATGTTGATGATCGACGTGGTGAAGGAGTAGAAGAACGAGTCCGCGGGGTCGACGCCGACCGACTGCCACAGCGTCGCGGAGTAGTAGAACGCCACGTTGATGCCGACGAACTGCTGGAAGACCGACAGGCCGATGCCGATCCAGACGATCGGCTTGAAGAAGAAGCTGCCGCCGAGCAGGTCCTTGAAGCTCGACTTGTGCTCGCTCTTCATGGCGCCCTCGATCTCGGCGACACGAGCGTCCAGGTCGACGTCCTTGCCCTCGACCTCGGTGAGGATCTCCCGGGCGCGCTCGTGCTTGCCGACGGAGATGAGGAAGCGCGGGGACTCGGGGATGGCGAAGGAGAGCAGCCCGTAGAGGATGGCCGGGACGACCATGACGCCGAGCATGACCTGCCAGGCCTCCAGGCCCATCAGCCGGCCGCGCTGGTCACCGTCGGCGGCGTTCAGCAGACCCCAGTTGACCAGCTGCGACACGGCGATGCCGATGACGATCGCGGCCTGCTGGAAGGAGCCGAGCCGGCCGCGGTAGGCGGGCGGGGCGACCTCGGCGATGTAGGCCGGGCCGATCACGGAGGCCATGCCGATGGCGAAGCCACCGACGACGCGCCAGAAGGCGAGGTCCCACAGGGCGAAGGGGAGCGCGGAGCCGACGGCGCTGACGGTGAAGAGGACCGCGGCGATCTGCATGCACCGGATGCGGCCGATGCGGTCGGCTATGCGGCCGGCGGTGGCGGCGCCGATGGCGCAGCCGATGAGGGCGATGGCGATGACCTGGGCGAGGGCCGCGGAGCCGACGTCGTAGCGGTCACGGATGGCTTCGACGGCGCCGTTGATCACGGAACTGTCGTAGCCGAAGAGGAAACCGCCCATCGCGGCCGCCGCCGCGATGAAGATGACGTGCCCGAGATGATCGGGATGAGCCGTCCTGGCTCCTGACTTGGGTGCCTGCGCTGTGCTGGTCACGTGTACTCCTCGGGCCACCGGCAACGCTGCCGGAGGGGATCTGCCCTTCGAGGTCCACCTGAAGGTACCTGAAGGTAAAAGGAACGTTGCCGAGACTATGCCTTCAAGTTTCGAAGTCAATAGGTCCGCAGCTGTGAATCTGAGGCAGGAGTGTGGCGGCTGTGTGTTCAAGTGTTGAAGCCACGGGGAAGCGCAGGTGAGACCGGTGTAGAGCACACGCATCTAGCGGAGGCGCTGGCTGATGACCTTCGACACACCGTCGCCCTGCATGGAGACGCCGTAGAGCGCGTCGGCGACCTCCATCGTGCGCTTCTGGTGGGTGATCACGATCAGCTGGGAGGCTTCCTGGAGCTCCTGCATGATCCGGATGAGCCGCTGGAGGTTGGTGTCGTCGAGCGCGGCCTCGACCTCGTCCATGACGTAGAAGGGGCTGGGCCGTGCCTTGAAGATCGACACCAGCATCGCCACCGCGGTCAGCGACCTCTCCCCGCCCGAGAGCAGCGACAGCCGCTTGACCTTCTTGCCCGGCGGACGCGCCTCGACGTCCACACCCGTGGTGAGCATGTTGTCGGGGTCGGTCAGGATCAGCCGGCCCTCACCACCCGGGAACAGGCGGGAGAACACACCCTCGAACTCCCGGGCCGTGTCCCGGTAGGCCTCGGTGAAGACCTGCTCGACGCGCTCGTCGACCTCCTTCACCACTTGGAGGAGGTCCGCCCGCGTCTTCTTCAGGTCTTCCAGCTGCTCGCTGAGGAACTGGTGGCGTTCCTCCAGCGCCGCGAACTCCTCCAGGGCGAGCGGGTTCACCTTGCCGAGCTGCTGGTAGGCACGCTCGGCCGACTTCAGGCGCTTCTCCTGCTCGGCCCGCAGATACGGCCTCGGCCGGTTGCGCGGGTGCTCCGGGTCCTCCGGCAGCTCCTCCCCCTCGGCGGGGGGCGAGGGCGGCACGAGCTGGTGCGGTCCGTACTCCGCCACCAGTCCGGCCGGTTCGACACCCAGCTCCTCCAGCGCCTTGGTCTCCAACTGCTCGATGCGCAGCCGCTTCTCGGCGCCGAGTACCTCGCCACGGTGGACCGAATCCGTCAACTTGTCGAGTTCCGCCTTGAGATCGCGCCCCTCGGTGCGGGCGCGGGCGAGTTCCTGCTCGCGGAGGGCCTTGGCGGCCTCGGCGGCCGTGCGCTCCTCGTCGGCACGGGCCAGGGAGACCTCGACGTGCGCGAGCAGCTGCCTGGCCCCCGCGCCGACGGCCTCGGCGACGGCCGCCTCGTGCCGGAGCCTGGCCCGTCGCTGCTCGGCACGCGCGCGTGCCTCGCGTTCCGCGCGAGCGGCCCGGTCCAGCGAGTCGGCCCGTCCGGCCAGGCCCTTGACGCGTTCCTCGTGCGTACGGGCCTGGAGCCGGGCCTCCATCTCGGTCTGGCGTGCGTTGGCGCCGTCCGCGGCGAGCCGGTCCCGGACGGAGGTGTCGGGCTCCTCCTCGATCGGCATCTCCTCGGCGACGGCGAGCCGCTCGGCGAGTTCCTCGACCTCCTGGAGCGCGGTGTCGAGGGCGTCCTGGGCACGGGCCGCGGCGGCGGTGGCACGGTCCGCCTCGCCGGTGGCACCGCGCGCCTGGCCCGCGAGCCTCCCGAGCTGCTGGGCGACGGCCGACTTCTCCCGGTCGGCGGCCCGGCGCCGCTCCCCCAGCTCCTCGACCAGCGCGGCGGCGTCCCTTCGCCGGCCGACGGCCGCGTGCTGGGCCTCGGTGAGTTCCTCGCAGCGCACGGCGAGCTCTTCCAGCTCGGCCGCCGCCTCGTCGACGGAGGCCTGCACTTCGAGGAGGCTGGGGGCGCCGGCGGAGCCGCCGTGGGCGAAGTGTGTGCCGAGGAGGTCGCCTTCGGCGGTGACCGCGGTGAGGTGGGGGTGGCCGTATACGAGGTCTTCGGCGTCTTCGAGGGTGCCGACGACGACGATGCCGTGCAACAGCCGTCGGACGGCCGGCATGAGGTCGGAGGGGCCGCGTACCAGGTCTGCGGCGTAGGTGTGGCGGGCGTCTGCAGGGCCGTTGTGGCTGGTCGCGCCCGCGTGGCGGCAGCCGCATGTCTGACACAGCCACCCGTCCATGAGGGCGTCATCGCCTGCCAGGAGCAGGGTGGCCCGGCCCCCGTCCTGTTTACGGAGGAGCCGGATCGCGTCGGCCGCCGAGGCCGGGGTCGTGACGGCGATCGCGTCGGCTGCCGCTCCGAAGGCCGCGGCGACGGCGACCTCGTGGCCCGGGGCCACCGTCAGCAGCTCCGCCGCCGGGCCCAGCAGGCCGGAGAGGCGGTCCTTGGCCGCGAGCAGTATCCCGGTGCCGTCCTTGCGGCGCAGGCCGAGGGCGAGGGCCTCGTGGCGGGCCTGGGTCGCGGCGCGCTTGCGTTCCGCCGCCGTGGCCGCCTCACGGGCTGCCGTGAGGGCGGCCTCGGCCTCGGTCAGCCGTACCTTCGCTTCCTCGTGCTGCCCCGCCAGTTCCACATCGCCGGCATCGAGGCCGTCGACCTCAGCCTTGAGTGCCTCGTACTCCTCCTGCGCGGCGACGGCACGCTCCCGCGCCTCGTCACGGGCGGCGGCCAGGCGCTCGATCTCGGCCTGGGCGGAGGCGGCTCGGGAGCGGGCGGCGTTGACCTGGCCGCTGAGCCGGGCCAGCCCCTCGCGCCGGTCGGCGATGGCCCGGGCGGCGTCCTTCAGACGCCGTTCCTCCTGGGTGAGCGCGCGTTCCAGCTCGGCGCGGTGGGCGACCGTGTCCTCCAGGGCCCGCTCGGCCGCCTCCAGGGCCGCCTCCAGCTCGGCCTCCTGCTCACGGATGCGGGCGGCCTCGCGCTCCATGTCCTCGGGGTCGCGACCGCGCCGCTCCTCGGGGGGCGCGGAGGTGGCGCTCTTCACCCGGGCGTCGGCCAGCGAGATCGTGCCCCGTACGCGTTCGGCCAGCTGGGAGAGCTCGTACCAGGTCTGCTGGGCGCGCTGGAGCCGCGGGGTGAGCTGCCGTACCTCGTCCTCCAGGAGGGCCTCGCGCTGGAGCGCCTTGCGCAGTTCCCGTTCGGCGGACTCCCTGCGCTCCTTCAGCGCGGCCTCGTCGGCGACCTCGGCCTGGAGGGCTTCCCGGAGCCGCACGAGGTCGTCGGCAAGGAGGCGCAGGCGGGCGTCGCGCAGGTCGGCCTGGATGACGGCGGCCCTGCGGGCGACGGCGGCCTGGCGGCCGAGGGGCTTGAGCTGCCGTCTGAGCTCGTCGGTGAGGTCCTGCACGCGCGCGAGGTTGGCCTGCATCGCGTCCAGCTTGCGCAGCGCCTTCTCCTTGCGCTTGCGGTGCTTGAGGACGCCGGCGGCCTCCTCGATGAAGGCGCGTCGGCCCATGGGATCGGCGTGCAGCACGGAGTCGAGCTGGCCCTGCCCGACGATCACGTGCATCTCGCGGCCGATGCCGGAGTCGGAGAGGAGCTCCTGGATGTCGAGGAGGCGGCAGGTGTCGCCGTTGATCTGGTACTCGCTGCCGCCGTTGCGGAACATGATCCGCGTGATGGTGACCTCGGCGTACTCGATGGGCAGGGCCCCGTCGGAGTTGTCGATGGTCAGGGACACCTCGGCGCGGCCCAGCGGGGGGCGGCCGGTGGTGCCGGCGAAGATGACGTCCTCCATCTTGCCGCCGCGCAGCGACTTGGCACCCTGCTCGCCCATGACCCAGCTGAGGGCGTCGACGACGTTGGACTTGCCCGAGCCGTTCGGTCCGACGACGCACGTGATCCCCGGCTCGAACCGGAGGGTGGTCGCGGAGGCGAACGACTTGAACCCGCGGAGGGTCAGGGCCTTGAGGTGCACGCCGCCGGACTCTACCGCCCGGGTCGGTCTCACTCCATGAACCGACGGTTTCGCCGCTGAACGCGCAGGGCACATCAGACGTTAAAGACGGTGAAAGGATGCGGGGGCAAGCAAGGCAAGAAAGAAGGGACGCCGACAGGGCGTCCCTTGCACTTCAGACAACTAGGCGGTTGTGACGGGCGGCCCAACCACTGCTGTGCTGTTGTGGAGCGGTGCAGTGATCAGGTGAGCGCAGGCTCCGCCTGGTGTGCGTCAACGCTCTCCATGATCCTGTCGTGAGAAGCGGCAGCCGTCAGCGCTTCGTTCTCCGCCTGGATTCGTCCGAGCTCGGATTCCAGGTCCTGGACGCGCTGCTGGAGCCGTCGCATCTCGGCGAGGAGTCGAGGGTCGGAGCCGCCGACGTAACCGAGAAGCGCCTTTGCCATGATGGATGGTCCTCCACAATGCGTGACCGACCGCTGCGGTGTGGGTCGTGAGGGATTCGCACCCGCGGTCTTGGCAGGGCCTGGAGTTGTGCTGCCGTTCAGCCATGCCAAACAGCTAAGGTGCGCGGGGCTTTCAGCGTCTCACCAAAAAGTTTGACGGTCAACACGATCACGCCCCGTATTGGGGGCGGCCCGGGCGCGCGCGGCCTGGAACGGCCGCACTGCGGCTTCTGCGGGGCCCTCGGGGCGTGGCGATCATCTTTGCGGGTGGAGCGGGCCGAAGCAAGCGGTTCTCGGCAATCACCAGCGAGTTTCCGTCCGGGGCGGTCGTCCGCGAGCCTTCCGCGGGCGGCCTCGGGGGCCGCCCGGCGGACGTGCTCAGCGGATGGCGAAGCCGTCGTAGCCGCCGCGGGGTGTGTCCCAGATCTCGGTGACACCGTCCACGCGGCCGGGCGTGTCGTCACTCTGGAGCCACTCCAGGAGCCCCTCGCAGCCCTCGCGCCCGCCCTCGGCGACCAC
This sequence comes from Streptomyces sp. NPDC029044, assembly GCF_040637495.1. Classification (NCBI taxonomy): domain Bacteria; kingdom Bacillati; phylum Actinomycetota; class Actinomycetes; order Kitasatosporales; family Streptomycetaceae; genus Streptomyces; species Streptomyces sp. NPDC029044. Next base: position 94,343 of record NZ_JBEZWN010000006.1, on the reverse strand, counting down.
TTGGACCCGCCCGTCGCCCAAATTGAGAGCAAAGCCACTCAGGCCGCCGATCTCCAATGCCTTGGCCCGCGTGAACCAGCGGAAACCCACACCTTGGACGCGTCCACGCACCCAGGCGACCAATCGCACATCCTCGCTCATGACTGCAACCTAACCGCCCAATCTCCCTCCGGGCACTTCCTCCACTTGCGCCATGCGGTACCGTCCCCCCTCAACGAATCTCATATGAAACTCACACGATCGAGTGAGTTTGGTGTTGATCTCGAGGACGAGTCGACCGCCAGGACGAGGAAGGCCAGGACATGGGACGCCACCGACGCTCCGACGCCGGCCGCGCCGCCACGGGCCGCGCCACGGGAATCACCCACGCAAACGGCTTCGCGGAGGGGCACGATCCGCTGTACCCCGCCGCGGACGACGCCCCGACGATGGGCATCGCGCCCTATCTGAACCCGGAGGCGTACGCCGGCACGTACGCGAAGAGTGAGGCCTACCTGTTCGGGGCGGAGGGGTCCGCCGCCGGTGACCGCTTCACCGACACGGCCGTCTTCGCGAGCGACGGCTTCACGCCCGACGGCGGCGCCCGCCGCTCGGGGTCGCACCGCCGTCGCAAGAAGACCGCCCGGCCGATGCGCACCGGCCTGCTCGGCGTCTCGGCGGCCGTCGCCCTCGGCACGGTCGCGGTCGCCACCGGCGCCGTGCCCGGCCTCGACAACTACAAGCTCGGCGGAGGCGGCGGGGCCGACAAGGTCCAGGCCGGGGACACCCCGACGAACACCCCGATCGAGCAGGGCGGCACCTCCGGCAGTGCCGACGGCCGGGACGACACGTCCACCAGTCGGGACGCCGAGCGATCCGGCTCCCCGTCGCCCTCCGCCTCGAAGTCCTCCGCCGCACCGACGAAGACGCCCGAGAAGCCGGAGAAGACGCAGGAGAAGACGCCCGAGAAGACCCCGGAGAAGAAGAAGCCGGCGGCCACCCCGAGCGAGAAGCCGGACAGCACGCCCTCCCGTACGGCCACCAAGGCTCCGAAGGCCCCCGGCGCCTCCGCCGCCCTGGCCGGGGAGTCCGCCGCCGCGGCCCAGGTGCTCAGCCTCGTGAACGAGGAGCGGGCCAAGGTGGGCTGTAGCCCGGTCGCCGCCAACAGCGCCCTGACCGGTCTCGCCCAGAGCTACAGCGAGGACATGGCCGCGCGGGGCTTCTTCGACCACACCGACCCGGACGGCCGCACGCCGTGGGACCGGGCCGAGAAGGCCGGGATATCCAACCTCGGCGGCGAGAACATCGCCCGCGGCCAGGCCGACGCCGCTGCCGTGATGGACGCCTGGATGAACAGCCCCGGTCACCGCGCGAACATCCTGAACTGCGACTTCAAGACGCTGGGCGTCGGTGTCGAGTTCGGCTCGGGCGGTCCCTGGTGGACCCAGAACTTCGGCTACTAGGACGACCCGGAGCTTCCCGAGAAGGCACTAACTCACGGTTAGTGCCTTCTGTCGGTTAGCGCTGTGCTGGCGTACGCTGGGCATATGACCACCACCCAGGAGCTCGCGGAGGGGCTCGACGACCTCCCGTACAACGTGTTCGCCAAGGCCTGCCCGTCGCGCGGCACCCTGGAGCACGTCATGGGCCGCTGGGGCGGCCTCACGCTCGGCGCCCTGTACGAGGGCTCGCTGCGCTTCAACGAGCTGCGCCGCCGTGTCGACGGGGTGAGCGAGAAGATGCTGTCCCAGACGCTGCACGCCCTGGAGCGCGACGGCCTCGTCCACCGCGAGGCCCAGCCGACCAACCCGCCCCGGGTGGACTACGAACTGACGCCGCTGGGACGCCACGTCGCCGAGCGGCTGCTCGCCCTCATCCACTTCGTCGAGGGCAGCATGGACGAGGTCCTGGCGGCGCGCGAGCGGTACGACTCCGCTAGGGCGTGATCCGCGGCGGCCGCTGGCACTTCGGGCAGTAGTAGCTCGACCGGTTCATCCAGGGCCGCCGCCGCATCGGCGTGCCGCAGCGCCGGCAGGGCAGGCCCTCGCGGCCGTACGCGTCGAGCGACCGGTCGAAGTAGCCCGACTCCCCGTTGACGTTGACGTAGAGGCTGTCGAAACTGGTGCCTCCCACGGCGAGGGCCGCGTTCATCACGTCCCGCACGTGCCCCAGGAGCATCAGGGTGCGCGGGCGCGTGAAGGCTGCGGTGGGGCGCTCGTAGTGGATGCGGGCGCGCCACAGGGCCTCGTCCGCGTAGATGTTGCCGACGCCGCTGATCAGCGACTGGTCGAGCAGGGCCCGCTTGATCGTGGACCGCTTGCGGCGCAGCGCCTGGTGAAAGGCCTCGTCGTCGAAGAGCGGGTCCAGCGGGTCGCGGGCGATGTGCGCGATGACGTCGGGCAGGCCGTCGGGAGTGTTCTCGTGCAGCGACAGACCGCCGAAGGTGCGCTGGTCGACGAAGCGGAGTTCGGTGTCCAGGGCGTCGGTGAAGCGGACGCGGATGCGCAGGTGCTTCTCGTCCGGGGCGGTGTGCGGCTGGACCAGGAGCTGGCCGCTCATTCCGAGGTGGGCCAGGATCGACTGATCGGTGTCCTCCAGGGGCAGCCACAGGTACTTGCCGCGGCGGCTGGGGACGCCGATGCGGTGACCCTTCAGGCGGTGTGCGAAGTCGTCGGCGCCCGCGAGGTGGCGGCGCACGGCGCGCGGGTGCCGCACCTCGGTCTCGGCGACGGTCCGGTGGGCGACCCACCGCTCGAGACCGCGCCGTACGACCTCGACCTCGGGCAACTCGGGCATGGGGTCCCCCGTCACAAAGGCGTGTGGATGACGCGAGCGCCCGCCCCGGGCAGGGGCGGGCGCTCGGGTGCGCTGTGCTCGCCGCCCCGGTGCGGGCGGCGGCGGTCAGCCGTCGGCGGAGCCGTCGACGGCTGTGTGGGCGGCCTGAGCAGCTGCCGTCTGCGTCGCCTCGGCGGCCTTCGCCGCCTTGGCGCGCTCGTCCGCCGCGGCCCGGATGGACCGCCATGCGGACTCGGCGGCCTGCTGCTCCGCCTCCTTCTTGCTGCGGCCGGTGCCGGTGCCGTACGAGACGCCTCCGACGCGGGCGGCAGCAGTGAAGGTCTTCTCGTGGTCGGGGCCGGTCTCCGTGACCAGGTACTCGGGCACACCGAGCCCCTCGGTCGCGGTGAGCTCCTGGAGACTGGTCTTCCAGTCCAGGCCGGCTCCGAGGTTCGAGGACTTCTCGATCAGCGGGTCGAACAGACGGTGCACCAGCTCCGCCGCCGAGTCCAGCCCTTGGTCGAGATAGACGGCGCCGATCACCGCTTCGAGGGTGTCGGCGAGGATGGATGCCTTGTCCCGGCCGCCCGTGCCCTCTTCACCGCGGCCGAGCCGGATGAAGGAGCCCAGGTCGAGCCCGCGGCCGACCTCCGCCAGTGCACGCGAGTTGACCACCGCGGCCCGCAGCTTGGCCAGCTGGCCTTCGGGCAGGTCGGGGTGGGTGCGGTACAGCGTGTCCGTGACCACGAGGCCGAGTACGGAGTCCCCGAGGAACTCCAGGCGCTCGTTGGTCGGCAGACCGCCGTTCTCGTATGCGTACGACCGGTGGGTCAGTGCGCGCACCAGAAGGGCGGACTCGAGCTTGTAGCCGAGCCGCCCTTCCAGAAGCGTGTGGGACGAGGCCTGGTTGTCCGCCGGAGCACTCCCGCTCGCACGGGAAGACTTGTTCTTAGGCGTGGACACAGTGCCTCTCACCAGCCGCTCAGACCTCGAGGACCTGGCGCTTGTTGTAGGTGCCGCACGACGGGCACGCGATGTGCTGCTGCTTGGGCTCGTGGCAGCGCTCGCACGCAACCAGGGTGGGGACCGCAGCCTTCCACTGCGACCGGCGGTGGCGCGTGTTGCTGCGCGACATCTTCCGCTTCGGAACAGCCACGGCTACTTCTCCTGCTTCTCGTCGACGCCCGCTTCCGCGTCAGCGCCGCTCATCTCGTCCTTCTCGCCGTCCTTCATGGTGCCGGCGAGTCCCTGCAATGCCGCCCAACGGATGTCGACGGCGTCATGGTGGTGGTCCGGGTCGTCCGCCAGCCGCGCGCCGCACTCGGCGCACAGCCCGGGGCAGTCTTCCCGGCACACCGGCTGCATCGGCAGTGCGAGCACCACCGCATCACGCAGCACGGGCTCGAGGTCGAACAAGCCGTCCTCGAGGAAGAGCCTGTCCTCGTCGTCCTCGGCGTCGTCGCCCGGCTCCGCGATCACGCGGCCCCGGTCGTCGGCGTCAGGGTACGAGAACATCTCCTGGAACTCCGCTTCGAGCTCCTGCTCGAGCGGCTCCAGACACCTTACGCACTCCCCCTCGGCCGCGGCACGGGCGGTGCCTGTGACGAGCACCCCTTCCATGACCGACTCCAGGCGGAGTTCGAGCTCCACCGGGGCGCCTTCCGGCACTCCGATGACTCCCTTGATACCGAGGTCCTTGGGAGCGTCGACCGTGCGGGTCAGGCGCTGCAGCGCACCAGGCCGCCGACCCAGCTCGTGTGTGTCGAACACGAGGGGGTTGCGGTGGTCGAGGCGGGCGTTCAGGGCCATTCCTGCTTTCGGTGAGAACTCGGGGACGCCGCCCTTCGGTGTTCCCGGGCAGCGTTGATCGCGGACGTACACGCGACCGAAGAGCCAGGATACTGGACCTTTCGCTGTCGGCCCAATCCGGTCCTCAGCCCTGACCCCGGCCCTGCTCGTAGGCCCGCAGCTGCTCGGCGCTGATCATGCTGGTGTCGAAGAGGCTGGTCTCGTCGAGGGCGTACCCCTGGTGGCCCTGCTGCCCCGGGGATGCCTGTTGCGGCTGCTGCTGGGCCTGGTTCGGGTCGTAGGCGGCCTGCTGGGGGTCGTAGCCCTGGAAGGGGGCACCTCCCGCCGGAGCGTAGCCGGAGGTGGCGGCGTACGGATCGGCCTGCTGGTAGCCGTAGGGGTCCTGCTGCGCGGCGTAGGCCTGCTGCGGGTAGCCGCCGTAGGGGTCGGGCTGCTGCTGGTAGCCGTACACGGGCTCGGGCTGCTGTGGCTGTGCGTAGTCCTGCTGCTGGGCGGGACGCGCGGCCGGGGGGCTCTGGTCCGCCAGGGCCGCCAGGTCGGCGAGGTAGTCGGCGTCGCTGGAGTGCTGGACGGTGCTCGCGTCGTCGGAGAGGGCTCCGAGGTCGTCGCTGGCGATCCGGCCGTGCAGCTTCTGCCGGCCGCGGCCGACGGCCTCCAGGGTCTTGGCGAGGACCGCCTCGAAGGCGCCCAGCTTGACGTCGACGTACTCGTCGGCACTGCGGCGCTGGGTCTCGGGGTCGTGGCTGCGCTCGGGGGCGTCCTCGTCCTCGTAGCCCTGCTCGTCGGTGCCGGGCCCGGTGCCCAGGAGCTTCTCCCGGCCGCGGCCGACGGAGCCCAGGGTCTTGGTGAGGACGACCTCGAAGTTGGCGAGCTTGGAGTCGACGTACTCGTCGGCCTCGGCGCGGATCTCCTCGGCCTCCTGGCGGGCCTCGGCGAGGATCCGGTCGGCCTCCGCCTGGGAGCGGCGGGCGACCTCGGTGCCGGAGACCAGGGAACCGCGCTCGGCGTGCGCGCCCTCGATGATCCGCTGGGCCTCCTGGCGAGCCTCTTCGACCATCTGCTCGCGGCCGCCGATCAGCTCCTGGGCCTGGGCGAGGGAGTCGGGCAGCGCCGCGCGCACCTCCTCCAGCATCGCGAGCAGGTCGGCGCGGTTGACCACGCACGAGGCCGACATGGGCATGGACCGGGCGCCGGAGACCGCGGAGACGATCTCGTCGAGCTTCTTCTGCACGTCCACCGTGTGCTCGCCACTCTCTACAGATGCGTTGGAGACGGACGGGACGACTGTACGGCCACGGGGTCGGCCGGGAACACCGGGTGACGGGCAGTCAGGCCCCGCGGGGCGTCCGGGGCCGGTTCAGTCCTTCCTCAGGCGCTCGGTGAGGATGCCGAGGACCTCCGGGGGCACCAGGTGGGAGACGTCGCCGCCCCAGGTCGCGACCTCCTTGACCAGGGAGGACGACAGGAAGCTGTAGGTGGGGTTGGTGGGGATGAAGAGGGTCTCCACACCCGAGAGGCCGTTGTTCATCTGGGCCATCTGAAGCTCGTAGTCGAAGTCGCTGACCGCGCGCAGGCCCTTGACGATGGCGGGGATCTCGCGCTGCTTGCAGAAGTCGACGAGCAGGCCGTGGAAGGCTTCCACGCGGACGTTGCCGTACTCGGCGGTGACCCGGCGGATCAGGTCGATCCGCTCCTCGATCTCGAACAGGCCCTTCTTGGCCTGGTTGATCATCACCGCGACGTAGACCTCGTCGTACAGCCTGGAGGCGCGGGAGATGATGTCGAGGTGTCCGTTGGTGATCGGGTCGAACGACCCGGGACAGACGGCGCGGCGCACTTGTGTTCCCTCGCTCTCCGGTCCGGTCATCGTGCGTCTTCGCACGTAGAGGCGGCGCGACCGTACCAAAACGTTCCCTCGCCGTAGCGACGGGCCCGGAGGGGTTCGAAACCCTCGGGCCACCGGAATTCACCGCCTCTGGTGCTGCGCTCCACGGTGACGAGGGCTTCCTCGGCGAGCCAGCCCTCCGAGCGGAGTGTGAGGAGGATCTCCCGAAGATCGTCGTCCGTGACGGCGTACGGGGGGTCGAGGAAGACGAGGTCGTACGGGGCGTCGGGGGGTGATGTGCGGATGATCTGTTCCGCTTTGCCGGATCTGACCTCGGCGCCGGGGAGGCCGAGGCTCTTCGCGTTCTCGCGGACCGTGCGGACGGCTCTGGCGTCGGCCTCGACGAGGAGGGTGTGGCCCGCGCCCCGGGACAGCGCCTCCAGGCCCACCGCGCCCGAGCCGGCGTAGAGGTCGAGGACGCGTGCGCCGTCCAGGGGGCCGCCGAGGAGGGACTGCCAGGTGGAGAAGAGACCTTCGCGTGCGCGGTCGGAGGTGGGGCGGGTGCCGGTGCCGGGTGGTACGGCGAGTCGACGTCCGCCGGCTGTGCCGGCGATCACGCGGGTCATCTGTGGTCCTTGGTCGTGGGCGGCTTCAGGTCCATTGTGGCTGGTCGCGCCCCGGCGGCGGTAGCCGCATACGGATTACGCCCCGCGCCCCTGAAAGAGGGTCAGTCCCCCTCACCCCTTTTCCAGGTACTGCTCCCGCTCCTCGTCCAGGAGGGCGTCCAGTGCCGTGCGCAGGGCCGGGAGGCGGGTCAGCTCCGGGTCGTTCGCGACCACCGCCGTCGCCTCCTCCCTCGCCTCCGCGATGATCTCCTCGTCCTCGATGACCGCGAGCATCCTGAGGCTCGTCCGGGCGCCCGACTGGGCCTGGCCCAGGACGTCGCCCTCGCGGCGTTGTTCCAGGTCGATGCGGGAGAGCTCGAAACCGTCGAGCGTGGAGGCGACCGCGCCCAGGCGCTGGCGGGCCGGGCTCGCCTCGGGCATCTCGGTGACCAGGAGACAGAGGCCGGGGGCCGAACCACGGCCCACGCGGCCGCGCAGCTGGTGGAGCTGGGAGACGCCGAAGCGGTCGGCGTCCATGATCACCATGGCGGTCGCGTTCGGGACGTTGACGCCGACCTCGATGACCGTCGTGGCGACCAGGACGTGCGTCTCGCCGGCGGCGAAGCGGCGCATCACGGCGTCCTTGTCGTCGGGGTGCATCCTGCCGTGCAGGACTTCGACCCGCAGGCCCTTGAGGGGGCCCTTGACCAGCTGGTCGGCCACGTCGAGGACGGCGAGGGGCGGGCGCTTCTCCGCGGCGTCCTCCGGGGACTGCGGCTTCTTCTTGCCGGACTTCTTCGGGTCGTCCTCCTCGTCGCCGATGCGGGGACAGACCACGTACGCCTGGTGGCCGTTCTCCACCTCCTCGCGGACCCTCTCCCACGCGCGGGACAGGAAGTGGGGCTTGTCCGCCGCCGGGACCACATGGCTGGCGATCGGCGATCGGCCCGCCGGGAGCTGGTCCAGGACGGAGGTCTCCAGGTCGCCGAAGACGGTCATGGCGACCGTGCGCGGGATGGGCGTGGCCGTCATGACCAGCAGATGCGGGGGTTGCTTGCCCTTGCCGCGCAGGGCGTCCCGCTGCTCCACGCCGAAGCGGTGCTGTTCGTCGACCACGACCAGGCCCAGGTCGTGGAACTGCACCTTGTCCTCGATCAGCGCGTGCGTGCCGATGACGATGCCGGCTTCGCCGGTGGTGAGGTCGAGCAGGGCGTGCCGCCGGGCCGCCGCTCCCATGGAGCCGGTGAGCAGCACCACCTTGGTGGCCTGCTCGGCCCCGCCCAGCATGCCGCCCTCGGCCAGTTCGCCCATCATCTCGACGATGGACCGGTGGTGCTGCTGCGCGAGCACTTCGGTGGGCGCGAGCATGGCGGCCTGACCGCCCGCGTCGACCACGGCGAGCATGGCGCGCAGGGCGACCATGGTGTTGTGGGTGACCGTGAAGTTGTCGGTGACGTAGGCATGGCTGGGGTGGGCGACGCTGATGCACTGGACGGGCTTGCGGCCCACGTACTCGACGGCCCGGATACCGCGACGGAACGTGTTGTACTTCGGCCTGGTACGCACGCGTTCTGCTTTGCGGGTGAGCCGGAACGGGGGATACGCGTCCGGCAGCGACACCTGCACGTTGTACGCGGCCTTCCTGGGCAGCACGCGTGCCCGGCCGCCCAAAGAGCGCACGAGCCATGCGACGTCCTCCGCGAGCCGGCGAGAAGCCGAGCAGAGGGAGATGCTCAGGCCGTCGGCCTGGACGGTGCCGTCCGTGTCCAGAAGCCCTTGCAGGACGGCGAGACGGTCCTTGATCGAAGCGTTCTTGAAAGCCGGGGGGACGAACTTGTCGTGGGACGTCCTTCCCCAGAGGCCCAACTCGCGCAAGACCTGGATGACCGGATTCCGCACGCCTCCAGCACGTCGCTTGAGCTGGATCGTGTAGTCACAGTGGGACCCCTTCACCGGTACAAGCCGGCAATCAGGCGCCACTGCCGCCGCCACCGCCTCACGAATCTCGTCGTCGATGGTGGAAAGACGGAGATCGTGCCGGAATGAACCATCCCCCAACAGCAGCCCGATCAGGTAAGGGTCGAGGGGCAGCCCGGCGTCGCCACCGAGGTCGACCGGCTGCGCAGGCGGGATGTACCACTTCGAGGACCCGTTGGCCTTGAACGTGTCGAGACGGATCTCCCGGGTCGTCATGACCTTGGGAGTCTGGCCACGGTGCCAACCACCACTCGTGCCGACGATCCAGAGGTGCTCGTCGTCGCACTCGACGGAACTCCCGTCGGACAGGACCAAGCGCCACACGTCGCGCTCACCCTGCGGGAAGACACCATCGATCAGCCCGATGCCTCCGTCCGGCACGACCACCTCGTCACCCACCCGCAGATCTCCCATGCGACGGAAGCCCGTGGGTGTGAGCACCAGCGAGTCGAGGGGCTGGGCCTTGCCCGAACCCACCTCCCCCTGCAACAGTCGGTGCATCGGATGGTCCGTGGCCAGGTCGTCGAAGATCTCCCGGGAGACGCGCTGCTGGCCGTCGGTGAGGGTGAAGGGGAGGCGGGCGTCGAAGGCGGTGAGGAGGCCGTCGGGGGCGGGCCTGCGGGGGACGGCGGGGAGTTGGGCGTCCGCGTGGCGGCGGCGAGCCAGGGCGACCTGGAGGACGAAGGCCTCGTCCCACTTGAGGCGGGAGCGGGCGTCCTCGATGTCGGCCTTGGTCTGCGGGCGGTGGATCTTCAGCAGGGCCTCGGGGAGGGGCACCAGGCCGCGGCCCTCGCGCAGGGACTCCGGGAGCGGCTCGACGGCCTCCCGGGCCGTCGGCAGGACCGTCTGGATCGCCTTGCCGATCTTCCAGGACTCCATCTTGGCGGTGGCGGGGTAGATCGGGATCAGCGCGCCCGCCCACGTCTCGACGGATTCCTCCGGGTCGCCGCGCAGCAACTCGTATGCCGGATGGGCGAGTTGGAGGCGGCGATTGAAGACGGAGACCTTGCCCGCGAACATCGCGCGGGTGCCCGGCAGCAGTTCCTTGTGGGGCTTGTGGACGCCTGCGCCGAAGAAGACCAGTTGGAGCCGGCCGCTGCCGTCCGTGATCGTGACCTCCAGGCGCTGGCCCTTGCCGCGCGGGGCCTTGGCGGAGGCGAACGTGTGCAGGCGGGCGTCGGCGACCTGCGCGACCACCGTGACGTGCTCGTCCATGGGGAGGTCGGCGAGGTGGGTGAGCTGGCCGCGCTCCTCGTATCTGCGCGGGTAGTGGTGGAGGAGGTCGCCGACGGTGAGCAGGCCGAGGTGCTCGGCCATCACCTTCGCGGTGGCGGGGCCGAGCACCGACTTCAGCGGCTGTCGCAGGGGTTCTTCCAGTGCGGGCACGAGATCCATTGCACACCACGCCACTGACAATGGCTCCCAGGCCACGGCCGGATCGCCGTAAAGGTCCCGGAAACCCCTGGTCAGGCGGCTGGTTCGGGCCTTAGGATGACGCGCTCCCGGCCCCCTTCCGCGGTCACCGCCCCACCGGGACCGCCCTACCCCGCGCCGTCGCGAGTCCCCCACCGGCGCCGTGAAGATGGACTCCCAGAGCTCACAGGCATCCCAGGCACCCCATTCGCCCTCCTCACCTCATACGTTCCAGGTCGACCTGCGTGGTCTGGTGGACCTCCTCTCCCACCACCTCTACTCCAGTCCGAAGGTCTATCTGCGGGAGCTGCTGCAGAACGCCGTGGACGCCATCACGGCCAGACGCGCGACGGAACCCGACGCTCCGGCCCGGGTCCGGCTGTACGCCGAGGGCGGTGCCCTGCGGGTCGAGGACACCGGCGTGGGCCTCACCGAGGCGGACGTGCACAGCCTGCTCGCCACCATCGGGCGCAGCTCCAAGCGCGCCGAGGGGCTTCAGGAGGCCCGGTCCGACTTCCTCGGGCAGTTCGGCATCGGGCTGCTGGCCTGTTTCGTCGTCGCCGAGCGGATCCGGGTCGTCAGCCGCAGCGCCCTGACGCCCGGGGCGCCGCCGGTGGAGTGGACGGCCGCAGACGACGGTTCGTACACCGTGCGAACGCTGCCGGACGCCGAGCGGCCCGAACCGGGCACGACCGTGCACCTGGTGGCCCGGGCGGGTGCCGCGGAGTGGCTCTCGTCCGGGCGGGTCGAGGCGCTGGCCCGGGACTTCGGGTCGCTGCTGCCCTACGACGTCCGGGTCGGCGACGAGGCGGTCACCGACCTCCCGGCGCCCTGGGACCGTCCGTATCCGGGCCCGGCCGCCCGGCGCGTCGCCCTCGCCCGGCACTGCCACGGCCTGTTCGGCTTCACACCGCTGGACACGATCGACCTGTCCGTGCCGCTGGCCGGCATCCGCGGGGTGGCGTACGTGCTGCCGTCGGCGGTCAGCCCGGCCCAGCGCGCCGGTCACCGCGTGCACCTCAAGGGCATGCTGCTGACCGAGCGGGCCGAACAGCTGCTGCCCGACTGGGCGTTCTTCGTGCGCTGCGTGCTGGACACGGACAGTCTGCGGCCCACGGCGTCGCGCGAGTCGCTGTACGAGGACGAGACGCTGGCGGCCGTACGGGAGGCGCTGGGCGAGCGGATCCGGGCCTGGCTGACGGGGCTGGCGGCCGGTGATCCGGAGCGGCTGGGCGCGTTCCTCTCGGTGCACCACCTGGGCGTGAAGTCGCTGGCCCGGCACGACCGGGAGATGCTGCGCACGATGCTGCCGTGGCTGCCGTTCGAGACGACCGACGGGCGGCTGTCCCTGGAGGAGTTCGCGCAGCGGCACCCGGTGGTGCACTTCACCCGGACCGTCGAGGAGTACCGGCAGGTCGCGCCCATCGCGTCCGCGCAGGGCATCGGCGTGATCAACGGCGGTTACACCTACGACAGCGAGCTGGTTCAGGCGCTGCCGTCGGTGCGGCCGGGGACCGTGGTCGCCGAGTTGGACGCGGAGACGGTGACCGCGCACCTGGACGCGGTCGACCCGGCCGAGGAGCTGGCCCTGTCCGGCTTCCTGGCGGCGGCCCGGGCCCGGCTCGACCCGCTGGGCTGTGACGTCGTCCTGCGGGCCTTCCACCCGCTGTCCGTGCCCGCCCTGCACCTCGACGACCGGGACGTCCGGCACGAACAGGCCCGCGCGGACGCCGAAGAGCGGGCCGACGACCTGTGGGCGGGCATCCTGGGCTCCCTGCGGGGCAGCGCACCCCGCGCGCGTCTGGTGCTCAACCACCTCAATCCGCTGGTCCGGAGGATCAGCGCGCTGCCCGACCCGGAGCTGATCGGCACGGCCACGGAGTCGCTCTACGGGCAGGCACTGCTGATGGCGCAGCGGCCGCTCAGGCCGGCCGACTCGGCGCTGCTCAACCGCGCGTTCATCGGCCTCCTGGAGTGGGCCACGCACAGCGAGGACGGTCAGGCATGACGGAGATCACGGACTTCGACGCCCTGCGCGCGGCGATGGCGGAGAACTCCGGGCAGCCGGAGGGTCCGGCCCGCAACGCGCGCGCGGAGGAGCTGCTGGCGGCGGCCGAGAAGCTGGACGTCCCGCTCGCCGTCATCGAGGCGCTCGGCCACCAGCTGAAGGTCTACAACTACAGCTCCGAGAAGGGGAAGATGTTCGTCCCCTTCGCGCGCCTGCTGCGCATGTGGGACGAACGGCCCGAGGACTTCGACGAGTACGAGGCCCACTCGCTGCACTGGGTCTTCGAGTGGGTCTCGGCCGGCATGCTCGACCAGCCGCACGTTCCGCTCGCGTCGATCGAGAAGTGGCTCGGCGAGATGGAGCACCGCTACCGGCTCGCCGGGCACTCCGAACGGGCCGTGCGCAGCGCCGAGCACAGTGTGGCCGCGCACGTGGGGGACGTGGCGCGGGCCGAGCGGGCGTACGCCGCGTGGCTTGCGGCCGACCGGGACGGCATGGCCGACTGCCACGCGTGCGAGCTGCACGGGCAGGGCTGGTGGCAGGCGGAGCAGGGGCGGCACGCGCAGGCGCTGGAGCTGTGGGGGCCGGTGCTGGAGGGCGAGTACACCTGCGCCCACGAGCCGCACACGGCCCTCGCCTCGTCCCTGGTGCCGCTGCTGCGTCTGGGCCGCGAGGAGGAGGCCCGGTCCAACCATCTGCGGGGCTTCCGGCTCGTCCGGGCGATGGAGAGCATGCGTGGCGCCTACGCGGAACACGTGGAGTTCTGTGCGCTCACCGGTAACGAGGCGCGGGCTCTGGAACTGCTCGCGGAGCGTCCGTCCTACTTCACCGACGACGGTCATCCGCAGAGCAAGCTGGACTTCATGAGTGTGGTCGCCCAGCTCATGGACCGGCTGACCGGACTCGGGCTGGGCGACCGGCAGGTGCCGGGCCCGGCCGGCCGGGAGTGGACCGCCCGCGCACTCGCCGCGCACGCGCGCGAGGTGGCCCTCACCCTGGCGGCGCGCTTCGACGAACGCAACGGCACGGCGCACGTGAGCGAGCGGGCACGCGCGCGTATGGCGCGGCAACCACTGGTGGAGCGGCTGCCGCTGGGAGTGCGGTCGGTACGGCCGGCGCCGGCTCCCCCGCCCCCTCCCACCGCGACTGCGGGCCCCGCCACCGGGCAGCCGGACCTGCCCGCACTGCTCGCCGAGGCACGGCGGCTGTCGGACACCCTGCGGCCGGGCGCCGTGGAGGCGTGGGCGGCTGCCGCCGCGGCGGCTGGGGACGTCCGGCTCGACCCGCGCGACCGTGCCGAGATGGCCGACCACGAGGCGATGTCCCTCGGCCCCGAGGGCACCGGGCTCTTCGAGCGGGCCGCCGGCCTCTACGCGGAAGCGGGCGACCCGGGCGAGGCCCTCGCGGCACGCGCGCGTGGGGCGTACGTCCGCGCACTCGCGGGTGACGTGGACGACGCCGTCGCGGCGGTGACCGGCCCCTACGACGAGGTCCTCGCGCTGTACGCCGCCGATGGCACGGGCATCCGGCAGACGGCGTCCGTCGTGATGAGCCGGGCCCGGATCCTGACGCGCCGCGCGCACGGCGTCGAGGACGACCCGGCGACCCTCGCCGAGGCCGAGGCCGCCGTCCGGGAGGTCCTCGCACTCGTCGAGGGCCGGGCCGGGGAGGACGTACGGCTGGCCGCCCGGGTCGCCGAGGCCCGGGCGATGCTCGGGGAGCTGGCGGGTCTGGCCGGGGATGTTCAGAGGGCCGCGGAGCTGTTCGCGCGGGGCGCTGCGGCGTTCGTGGCGGCGGGCCTGCCGTGGTTCGCGGTGGAGTACGAGGCCCGGCTCGCCTCACTGGCGCACCACCTCGGCGACATGGCGGAGGCGGAACGGGCGCTGCGGGCCGCCCTGGAGCACGGCGGTGCGCAACTGGAGGCGCCCGGGCGGGCCCAGCTGCACCTTCAGCTCGCCGAGGTGGTCGGCGGCCGGGGCGAGGCCGGGGAGGCCGCCCGGCACGCCCTGGAGGCCGCGCACTGGGCCGACGAGGCCGGCGAGTCGGCGACGCTGGGGGCCTGGGCGCGACAGCAGCTCGGTGGCTTCCTGCTGCGGCAGGGGCGGTGGGCCGAGGCCGCGGAGGTGCTGGAGTCGGCGCTGCCCGACCTGACCGCCGAGACGCACGGCGACGGGGCGGTCGTGCAGACGCAGTGGTGGCTCGGCGACTGCCTGAGCGAGCTCGGCGAGCACCGGGCCGCCGCCGAACGGCGCCTTCAGGCCGCCGAGATCGCCCGGCACTGGCCCGAGCAGCACGACCACGCGACCCTCGCCCACCTGGCCGGGGAGTCCCTCGGGCAGGCCGGGATGGCGGCGGAGGCGGACCAGGCCTACGCGCGCGCGGGCGGCCTGTGGCGCGAACTGGGCAACCCCCACGGCCTGATCCGCTCCCTGCGCGCCCGCGCCTGGCTGGCACTGGGCGCGGAGGACGGGGTGGGAAAGGCGCGCGGCCTGATGGCGGACGCCGTCCGGGAGTGCGAGGCGGCGCGGGAGGCAGCCACCGACGAGGAGTCCCGGCAGCAGCTCGTCGCCGAACTCGGCCACACTCACCGGCAGTTCGGCGACCTGCTGGCCCGCTCCGTCCCCGAGGACGCCCAGGACGCCGAGGACGCCGAGGACGCCCCGGTCCGCGAGGTGTTCGAGGAAGCGCTGGCCCAAGTGGTGCTCTCGGCCGAGGTGTTCGCCACCCTCGGCGACGGTGCCCTGCACAGCCGCACCGGCGCGGAACTCACCGCGGGCCGGCTGGAGGCCGACCTGGGCCGCCCCGCCGACGCGGTGGCACGCGCGCGTGGCGTGCTGGCGGCCTACGAGGGACACGGCGGAGCGGAGGCCGGGGACGGCGAGGGCGAGGCGGTGCGGGCCCGCCGGGCGGAGGCGGAGCAGCTGCTGCGACTGCTGGCGGAGCGGCCGGACTGAGCCCGGCGGCGACCTGGAGGGCCTCGGAGCCCTGCGGCTGTCAGGGTGCGGCTGTTGCCCGCGTACCAGCGGCCGTCGATCCGTTCCGCCCGGCAGGTGTACGCCGGGGTCTCCGACCGCTTCGGCGATCCGGGTGCTGCCGTGGCGGAGGCGGTGAGCGGGGCCGCCGCGGCCTCTCCCGCGCCGTCCGAGCCGCACGGCCAGCAGGATCGCCGAGCACACGGCCAGCACCAGGGCGGCCGAACCGGCGACGAGCGTGATGCGCAGGGCCCGGCCGTGGTGCCCGGGAGCGTCCGCACCGGCCGGTGTTCTCTGCCGGGTGGTTCGAGAGGGATTTGCGGGGCCGGTGCGCCGAGCTGGTCGGTGCCGTGGCGGGCCCGCGGCGGCCACGGCCGGCTCCGGGAACACCGTGGCGGGCACGAGGGCGGTCCCGGCTACGGCCTGGCCGGCGGGCCAGAGCGGGTCGGCGACGGCGAGGCGGCCGGCGAGCACCAGCCCGCCGCATCCCGTCGGTTCCGTCGAGGCGGCCCCGGCCCTACTCCACGCCGATGAGGAGCAGGGCCCCCTGCCGGCCGCCCCGGTAGACGACCGTGTCGACGGCGAGGTACCCCTCGCGGACCCGGCCCTCCAGACGCTCGGCGACGGCGTCGGGGACGTCGTCGCCGAGGACCAGGGTGACCATCTCGCCCCCGGCAGAGAGCATGCGGTCGAGCACGGTCTCGGCGGTCTCGGCGACGTCCGAACCGATCACGGCCACATCCCCGTCGATGAGACCCAGGACATCGCCGGCCTGGCAGATGCCGGCCATCGTCCAGGACTGGCGTTCGGCGACGGTGACCTCGGCGTAACGGGTGGCCCCGGCGGCGGAGGTCATGGACACGACGTCCTCGTCGAAGCGGCGGTCCGGCTCGTGCACGGCCAGTGCCGCGATGCCCTGGACCGCCGAGCGGGTCGGGATCAGGGCGACCCGGATGCCCTCCGTGCGGACCTGCTCGGCGGCCGCCGCGGCGGTGTGACGCAGATCGGCGTCGTTGGGCAGCAGCACGACCTCGCGCGCGTGGGCCCGCCGTACGGCCTGGACGAGCTCGCCGCTCGCGGGCGGCTCCCCGGGGCGTGCGAGCACGGTCGTCGCGCCGGACTCGGTGTACAGCCCGGCCAGCCCCTCGCCGGGCACGACGGCCACGACGGCCCGCTGGGCCCGTTCCCGGGGCGGCCGCTCGGCGCCGGTGGTGTGGACGTCGCCCGCGCCGAAGTGGGTGATGCGGATCCGGTGGGGCCGCCCGGCCTCGATACCGGCCTCCACGGCGGCGCCCGCGTCGTCCACATGGACGTGCACGTTCCACAGCCCGTCGCCGCCGACCACGACGAGCGAGTCCCCGAGGGCGTCGAGCCGCTCCCGCAGCCGCTCCACGGCCCGGTCCCCGGCCTCCAGGAGGTAGATCACCTCGAAGGCCGGCCCTTCCCCGCCCGGCACGGCAGCGGCGCCGTCGGCGCACTCGTCCGGGTCGCCGTCGACCGGCGCGCGGTCCGTCGCCGGGTCCACTCGGCCTTCGGAGGGGCTGGGGCAGGCGCTCCCCACCACCGCCCGCGCCTTCTCCCCCGTGAACGTCTCCACCAGCGCTCCCAGCACCGCCACGAGTCCCCGCCCGCCGGCGTCGACCACTCCGGCGCGCTCCAGGACGGGCAGCTGGCCCGGGGTCGCGGCGAGGGCCGCGCGGGCTCCGTCGTAGGCCGCGCGGGCCACGGTCCCGCAGTCGCCCCGGGCATCGTCCGCGGCGTCGGCGGCGGCCGAGGCGACCGTGAGGACGGTGCCCTCGACGGGATGGGCGACGGCCCGGCGGGCGGAGTCGGCCGCCTGCCGCAGGGCGAGCCGCAGGCCCCGGCCGTCCGCGTGGGCGGGCTCGTCCTCGGCCAGCACCTGGGCCATGCCGCGCAGCAGCTGGGCGAGGATCGTCCCGGAGTTCCCGCGGGCGCCGATGAGCGCCCCGTGCGCCATCGCCCGGGCGGCGTCGGCGAGCGTCGGCCCGTCGGGGCCGGAGCCCGCCGCGTGCCCGGCGAACACCGCCTCGACCGCCGCGACCGCCGACTCCACGGTCAGATACAGGTTGGTGCCGGTGTCGCCGTCCGCCACGGGGTAGACGTTGATCGCGTCGATCTCCTCGCGCGCCCGCCCCAGGGTCTCCAGCGCGAGACCGCACCAGGTGCGCACCGCGAGAGCATCGAAGAATGTCTGCGGCACCTGCGCCACTACGCCTCCCTGAGCTGCTGGACGTGGCTCGCAGCGTAGACCCCGGGGCGGTGTGGACCGGAAGTGGGAGGGGCCGGGCCCCTGAGCTGCCATGGTAGTTTCGTTCTACGGGTGCAGCCGTTGTATGCTGCTCCGGTTGCCCGATCTGATCGGGCCTTCCCCCTGGCAACGCCACTCAGATTTCGACCGGCTCCGCGGAGCCCGAGAATCTTGATCCCGGCCTGCCGGGATCAACCGTAAGTGCATCTGAAGTCTTTGGAGTGACCCGTGGCTGCCAACTGCGACGTCTGCGGCAAGGGGCCGGGCTTCGGCAACAACATCTCGCACTCGCACCGCCGTACGTCCCGCCGCTGGAACCCGAACATCCAGCGAGTGCGTACCGTGGTGGGCGGGACGCCGAAGCGCGTGAACGCTTGCACCTCGTGCATCAAGGCCGGCAAGGTCTCGCGCTGACGCTCAGCTAGCGCGCGGCCACTGCTGGTTCGCTGCAGAGCCGGTCCACCAATGGTGGACCGGCTCTTTGCCATGCTCGGACACCAGCGCCCGGCTCCGCGCCTCAGCACTCGGCCACGCATCTCAGCGCTCCGGCCCCGCCCGGAAACGCCAGCCGTGATCCACCGGGCCGATCCCGCCGCCCAGCGCGAACCCGGCCGCGACGGCCCCGGTGACGTACTCCTTCGCCGCCGCCACCGCCTCCGGCACGGACTGCCCCTTGGCGAGCTGGGAGGCGATCGCCGAGGCAAGGGTGCAGCCGGTGCCGTGGGTGTGGCGGTTGTCGTGCCTGGGCGCCCGCAGCCAGTGCTCCTCGGATCCGTCGGTGAGCAGATCGACGGCGTCGCCGGGCAGGTGCCCGCCCTTGATCAGCGCCCAGCGCGGCCCGTACGCGAGGACGGCCGCGGCGGCCCGCCGCATGTCCGCCTCCGACTCGACCCGTACGCCCGTGATCTGCGCCACCTCGTCGAGGTTCGGTGTGGCGACGGTGGCCACCGGCAGCAGCTTCGTACGGACGGAGTCCAGCGCGGAGGCGGCGAGCAGGGCGTCGCCGTGCTTGGAGACGCCCACCGGGTCGATCACGGCGGGTGCGTCCGTCCCCGCGATCAACTCGGCGACCGCCTCCACGAGTTCCGCGGAGGCGAGCATCCCGGTCTTGACCGCGTGGACGCCGATGTCGTCCACGACGCTGCGGTACTGGGCCCGCACGGCCTCCACGGGCAGTTCCCAAGCCCCCTGCACGCCGAGTGAGTTCTGCGCGGTCACCGCCGTGACGACGCTCATGCCGTGCACGCCGAGCGCGAGCATCGTCTTGAGGTCGGCCTGGATGCCCGCGCCTCCGCCGGAGTCGGAGCCCGCCACCGTCAGGACGTTCGGGATCATGACTCTATGTCCCCGAAGTGGTCCCAGCCGCCCTTGCTGGTCCACGGCGCCCCGTCGACCGTCACCTGGGGCAGGGCCGAGGGGTTGAGGACCTCGCCGATGACCTTCCAGCGGGCGGGCAGCTTCACGTCCGGCGGGAAGGTCGCCACGATCGCGTGGTCCTCTCCCCCGGTCAGCACCCACTGCATGGGGTCGACCCCGACGGCCTGCCCGATGTCGTTCATCTGGGACGGGATGTCGATCGCCCCGGAGCGGACGTCGATCCGCACCTTGCTCGCCTCGGCGATGTGCCCGAGGTCGGCGATCAGCCCGTCACTCACGTCGCACATCGCGGTGGCCCCGAGCCCGGCGGCGGCCGGACCCGCGTGGTACGGCGGCTCGGGCCGCCGGTGGGCCTCCACGAACGCCCGCGGCGAGCGGAACCCCCGGGACAGCACCGCGTACCCGGCGGCCGACCAGCCCAGCCAGCCGGTCACCGCGACGCGGTCGCCGGGCCGCGCTCCGGCCCGGGTCACCGGCTCCTGGTTGCGCAGATCGCCGAGCGCGGTGATCGACACCATGATCGAGTCGCCGCGCACGACGTCACCGCCGACCACGGCGGCGCCCGCCACCTGGCACTCGTCGCGCAGGCCGTCCATCAGCTCGCTCGGCCACGTGACCGGCAGTTCGGCCGGGACGACCAGGCCGAGCAGCAGCGCGGTCGGTACGGCGCCCATGGCGGCGATGTCGGCGAGGTTCTGCGCGGCCGCCTTGCGGCCCACGTCGTAGGCCGTCGACCAGTCGCGCCGGAAGTGCCGGCCCTCCACCAGGATGTCCGTGCTCGCCACGACCCTGCGGTCGGGGGCGGCCACCACGGCGGCGTCGTCGCCGGGGCCGACCCGGACCGCCGGGGTGGTGGTCAGACGGGAGGTGAGCTCCCTGATGAGCCCGAACTCACCGAGCTCACCAACAGTGCCCTTCATTGCCCTTTCTCCCCTTCTGTCCCTGTCCGTGCCCGGTCGCGAGGCATCTCGGTCCTCGCTACGGTCGAAGTGACCGTCAAGTTCTGCCGGACCTGCACCTCGGCGCGCAAGACCCGGTCCCCGCAGGTCTCCCCGCGGCGAGCGGCGACGCGATACCGTGGCGTTCCTTTTCCCCACATGATCCTCGTGGCCGCCCTGGAGGTTCCGTGGTACAGGCGTACATCCTGATCCAGACCGAGGTCGGGAAGGCCTCGGTCGTCGCCGAGACGATCAGCAAGATCCCTGGGATCATCCAGGCCGAGGACGTGACGGGCCCGTACGACGTGATCGTGCGGGCGCAGGCCGACACCGTCGACGACCTCGGCCGCATGGTGGTCGCCAAGGTCCAGCAGGTGGACGGCATCACCCGCACCCTGACCTGCCCGGTCGTCCATCTGTAGCCCCCGTCTACCCTGTGCCGGTGAACTCTTTCCGTCACCGGCACCGTTGTGTCCTCCGCGTGTTCCGCCTGCCCGCTGTCGCGCTGTTGATCACTGTTACGGGCTGCTCCTCAGCAGACGACAGCGCGTCGGCGGCGGTTCCCAGTCCGGACGCGAAGGTCGCGGAACTGTGCCGGAACCTGGACAAGGTACTGCCCGCGAAGGTGAACGGTGAGCGCCGTGAGGATCCCGAGCCCGCGTCGGCGCTGACGGCGAGCTGGGGCAGCCCGGCGATCATACTTCGCTGCGGTGTGCCGCAACCGCCCGAGATGGTCGACCCGAAGGTGGCGGAAGGTCGGAATCCGGATGCGGTCGCCGGGGGTGTGAACGGGGTCGACTGGCTGATGCAGAAGCAGGACGGCGGGGGGTACCGGTTCACCACGGCCAACCGTGAGGCCTACGTCGAGGTCCGGGCGCCGGAGGGCGTGGACAGCTCGGGGGTGCTGATCGATCTGGCCGCCGCCGTGAAGAAGGCGATCCCCAAGGGGATCGCCTCCTGAGCGCCGGGCGTCGATGATCAGCGCAGACCGGTCGACCTGCGCAGTGCCGCCCGCACCAGCAGGTCGATCAGCTCCGGGTAGCTCACCCCGCTCGCCTGCCACATCTGCGGATACATCGAGATGGGCGTGAAGCCGGGCATGGTGTTGATCTCGTTGATCACGAACTCGCCGTCCTCGGTGAGGAAGAAGTCCGCGCGGACCAGGCCCTCGCAGGACGCAGCGTCGAAGGCGTCGACCGCCAGGCGCTGGACCTCGGCCGTCTCCTCGGGGGTGAGGGGCGCCGGGACGAGACCCGGGGTGGAGTCGATGTACTTGGCCTCGAAGTCGTAGTACGCCTGCGCCTCGGGCGGGGGGATCTCCGCGGGCAGGGAGGCCCGGGGGCCGTCCTCGAACTCCAGGACACCGCACTCGATCTCACGGCCGCGCAGCGCGGCCTCCACGAGGATCTTGGGGTCGTGCCGCTGGGCCTCGGCGACCGCCTCGTCGAGGCCGGAGAGGTCGTCGACCTTGGTGATGCCGATCGACGAACCGGCCCGCGAGGGCTTCACGAACAGCGGCCAGCCGTGCTCGCCGGCGAAGTCGACGATCTTCTTGCGGGCGGCCGCCTGGTCCTGCTCCCACTCCCGCGGGCGGATCACCACGTACGGGCCCACCTTCAGCCCGAACGAGGTGAACACCCGCTTCATGTACTCCTTGTCCTGGCCCACGGCCGAGGCGAGCACGCCCGAACCCACGTACGGGACGCCGGAGAGCTCCAGAAGGCCCTGGAGGGTGCCGTCCTCGCCGTACGGGCCGTGCAGCACCGGGAAGACCACGTCGACCTCGCCGAGGGCCTTGGGTACCGATCCCGGCTCGCTGTAGACGACTTCACGGCTGGCGGGGTCGACCGGGAGGATCACCGCACCCTCGGCGGACTCGGCGAGCAGGTCGACGCTGGGCGGACGCCGGTCGACGATCGCCATCCGCTCCGGTTCGTCCGCCGTGAGCGCCCAACGCCCGTCCTGCGTGATGCCGATCGGCAGGACGTCGTACTTCGTCCGGTCGATGGCCTTGAGGACGGCGCCGGCCGTGACCACGGAGATCCCGTGTTCGGAGCTGCGCCCGCCGAACACGACGGCCACACGCGGCTTGCGAGGCGGCTGCTCGGGGCTCTGGGGGAGGTTCTCGGTGCTCATATCGCGTTGAGAGTACCCGTTGGTAGTGCCGCTAGTAAGCGTCGCCGGCCTCGCGTCGCTCAGCGTCGTTCCGGCTTCGCGCTGCGCGACATCAGCTCCTTGAGGGCCACCACCGGGGGCTTGCCCTCGTGCACGATGCCGACGACCGTCTCCGTGATCGGCATGTCGACGCCGTGCCGGCGGGCCAGATCCAGCACCGACTCGCAGGATTTGACGCCCTCGGCGGTCTGCTTGGTGACCGCGATGGTCTCCTGGAGGGTCATGCCCTTGCCGAGGTTGGTGCCGAAGGTGTGGTTGCGCGACAGCGGCGAGGAGCAGGTGGCCACCAGGTCGCCCAGGCCCGCGAGTCCGGAGAAGGTCAGCGGGTCGGCGCCGAGCGCCATGCCCAGCCGGGTGGTCTCGGCGAGGCCGCGGGTGATGAGCGAGCCCTTGGCGTTGTCGCCCAGGCCCATGCCGTCCGCGATGCCCACGGCGAGTCCGATGACGTTCTTCACGGCTCCGCCCAGTTCGCAACCCACCACGTCCGTATTGGTGTACGGGCGGAAGTAGGGCGTGTGGCAGGCGGCCTGGAGGCGCTGGGCGACGGCGTCGTCGGTGCAGGCGACCACGGCCGCGGCCGGCATCCGCGCGGCGATCTCCCGGGCCAGGTTGGGCCCGGTGACCACGGCGATCCGGTCCGGGCCGACCTTGGCGACGTCGTCGATGACCTCGCTCATCCGCATCGCGGAGCCCAGCTCGACGCCCTTCATCAGCGACACGAGGACCGTGTCGGGGGCCAGCAGGGGGCTCCACTCGGCGAGGTTGCCGCGCAGGGTCTGCGAGGGGACCGACAGGACCGTGAAGTCGGCGTCCGCCGCGGCCTGCGCGGGATCGGTGGTGGCCCGCACGTTCTCCGGGAGCTCGACGCCCGGGAAGTAGTCGGGATTGGTCCGCGTGGAGTTGATCGCCTCCACGACCTCCGGGCGGCGCGCCCACAGGGTGACCTCGCACCCCGCGTCGGCGAGCACCATGCCGAAGGCCGTACCCCACGAACCGGCGCTCAGCACCGCCGCCTTGACCGGCTTGCTCACTTGCCCAGCCCCTCTTCCTGCACGGTCTGCCCGGACTTCTGATGCGTCTGTGTCTGTGACTGCGTGCGGCGCCGTTGCTCGATCCGCTCCCGGCGCGGGTCGTACGGCGTCTCGGGCGCCTTCTCGCCGCGGATCTGCTCCAGCTGGGCGGTCACGGCGGCCATGATGACCTCCGTGGCCTCCTTCAGGAGGTCCGCGGTCATCTCCCGGTCGTAGAACCGCGCGAGGTCCACGGGCGGCCCGGCGAGCACGCGGTGCGTCTTGCGCGGCAGCAGATGCGGCTTCTTCGCGTACGGCGGCAGCAGCTCGTTGCAGCCCCACTGGGCCACGGGGATCACCGGGCACTTGGTCTGAAGGGCGACGCGCGCGGCCCCCGTCTTGGCCGTCATGGGCCAGCCGTCCGGGTCGCGGGTGAGGGTGCCCTCGGGATAGAAGGCGACGCATTCCCCGCGGTCCACGGCGTCGATCGCGGCACGGAAGGCGCTCAGCGCGTCCGTGCTCTCGCGGTAGACGGGGATCTGCCCGGTACCCCGCATCGCGGCCCCGACGAATCCCTTCTTGAAAAGCCCGCTCTTCGCGAGGAATCGCGGGACGCGCCCGGTGTTGTACTGAAAGTGCGCGTAAGCGAAGGGGTCGATGTGCGAATTGTGGTTCACCGCGGTGATAAATCCACCCTCGGCCGGAATGTGCTCCATTCCACGCCAGTCCCGCCTGAGCAGAACCACCAGCGGCGGTTTGCAGATCACCGCGGCGAAGCGGTACCAGAAGCCGATTCTGCGGCGGGGCACGCGGACACCTTCCTCTAGGGCCTGAAAGCCGGGGCCACGGGGGGCCGCACAAGTGTCGCCCCAGGCCGCCGGTCTGTCGAGAACACCGTACGCCCCGGCACGCCGCCCGCCCGATGCCCCGGGTGACAATGACCGCGACAAGAGGAGGACGGAACACCCGTGCAGTGGACCCTGGTCGTACCCCTGAAGCCCCTGGCCCAGGCCAAGAGCAGGCTTGCGGACACCGCGGACGACGGGCTGCGGCCGGACCTGGCGCTCGCCTTCGCCCAGGACACGGTGGCGGCCGCGCTGGCCTGCCCGGCGGTAGGGGATGTGGCAGTCGTCACGGACGACGCCCGGGCGGGCCGCGAGCTGGCGGCCCTGGGCGCCGCGATCATCCCCGACGAGCCGGGCGGCGGCCTCAACGCCGCCCTCGCACACGCGACGCGGGTCGTACGGTCGGCCCGCCCGGCCCGTGCCGTGGCAGCGCTGAACGCCGATCTGCCGGCCCTGCGCCCCGCGGAATTGTCCCGTGTACTGGAAGCCGCCGCTGAATTCCCGCGCGCATTTCTCCCGGACGCGGCCGCAATCGGCACGACCCTGCTGACCGCCGCTGCGGGACTCGAATTGCGCCCGGCCTTCGGCGCGGATTCCCGGGCCCGGCACCGCGCGTCCGGCGCCGTGGAACTGCCCCTCGCCGCGGTGGATTCCGTACGCCAGGACGTGGACACCGGCGAGGACCTGCGCAGCGCACTGGCCCTGGGGGTCGGCCCTCATACGGCCGCGGCCGCCGCGCGATTGCTGATACCCGGGCAGTAGGCTGCGGCCATGCAGGCGACCGCGTACACGTACGACCCCGAAAGCCGTAGCGGGCAGGTGCTCCTGGACGACGGCACCCCGGTGCCCTTCGACGCGGCCGCGTTCGACGCGGGGGGCCTGAGGCTGCTGCGTCCGGGCCAGCGGGTGCGCATCGAGGTGGAGGGTGCGACGGACGCGCCCCGGATCACTCTGGTGACCCTCCAGACCCTCTGACCACGGGCCTGAACACGCCGCGGGCCGGACTCCGTGCGGAGTCCGGCCCGTCGCGTGAGTACTCCGGCGCCCTTACTTCTTGCGGGCGGTGGTCTTCTTGGCGGTGGTCTTGCGCGCCGTCGACTTCTTGGCGGGCGCCTTCTTGGCCGTGGCCTTCTTCGCCGGGGCCTTCTTCGCGGCTGTCTTCTTCGCGGCGGTGGTCTTGGACGTCGCCGTGGTCTTCTTGGCGGGCGCCTTCTTCGCCGTGGTCTTCTTCGCGGCCGCGGTCTTCGTGGTGGCCTTCTTCGCCGTCGTCTTCTTGGCGGTGGTCTTCTTCGCGGCGGCCGACTTCGTGGTCGCCTTCTTCGCGGCGGCCTTCTTGACCGTCGCGCCGGCACCGCCGGTCAGGCTGCCCTTGGGCGCCTTCTTGACGGAGACCTCGCCCCCACGCGGGAGCTTCTTGGAGCCGCTGACCAGGTCCTTGAAGCCCTGACCGGCGCGGAAGCGCGGAACGGAGGTCTTCTTGACCCGAACCCGCTCGCCCGTCTGGGGGTTACGGGCGTACCGGGCCGGACGGTCGACCTTCTCGAACGAACCGAAGCCGGTGACCGAGACCCGCTCACCCGAGACGACCGCGCGGACGATGGCGTCCAGTACATGGTCGACAGCATCGGCGGCCTGCTGGCGGCCGCCCATCTTGTCGGCAATCGCTTCTACGAGCTGCGCCTTGTTCACGTCTTCCCCTTCGGAGACATCGCCAGAACGAATGTGTTCAAGCTTTTTCGCACGTTAGGCAGATATATACCGCAAATCAAACACGAAACGGGCTTATCACCCTTGTGCCGCAACGAACTCGACGGTGTCGCGGGGTTCAGCGTTCCTCTTCGGGGATTCGTCCCTCGTCGAGGTCCGCGGAGAACCGCTCCAGCCGCCTTGCCGCGTCGGCGAGATCGTGCTTGGCCGCGGCCGTAATGACCAGCAGCTTCCGGGTCAGCGCCATCCGTACGCCCTCCGGGACTTGCAGTGCGCGCACCCTTGTGTGCGCTTCCTTGAGTTGGTCCGCGACTGCCGCATAGAGCTCGAGTTGGCCGTCGTGTTCCATGCACAGATTGTGCCATCTGGGGCGAGTTGTCGCCTGCGCAGGGGACAACTGGCGCCTCAAACGGCCTTCCGGGCACACGTGGAAGTCACGGCTGTACCCCTCGCGTACCCCGGCAACCACCGGCATAACGCGGGAAGTTGGCAGCTGAACAGTGGGTGGGCAGGGCCGTTCGGGTGCAGACACAGCTGTACCCCCGATCGGGCTGATCGGGGGTACAGAGGGGGTGTTGCGGTGGCCGAAAGTCGCCTTGTTCAGAGGCGACGGACCGTGCCTGGGGTCAGACCGGGAGGGTCCGCGGCTTGAACGCCGGGCGCTTGGCCTCGTAGGCGGCGATGTCGGCCTCGTTCTGGAGGGTGATCGAGATGTCGTCGAGGCCGTTCAGCAGCCGCCAGCGGGAGTTCTCGTCCAGCTCGAAGGAGGCGGTGATGCCCTCGGCGCGCACCTCACGGCGCTCCAGGTCGACGGTGATCTCGGCCTGCGGGTCCTGTTCGGTGAGCTCCCACAGCGCGTCCACGGTCTTCTGCTCCAGAACGACCGTGAGCAGGCCGTTCTTGAGGGAGTTGCCGCGGAAGATGTCGGCGAAGCGGGAGGAGATCACGGCCTTGAAGCCGTAGTTCTGCAGCGCCCAGACGGCGTGCTCGCGCGAGGATCCGGTACCGAAGTCGGGGCCGGCGACCAGCACGGTCGCACCCTGGCGCTCGCTCTGGTTGAGCACGAACGTCTCGTCCTTGCGCCAGGCCTCGAAGAGTCCGTCCTCGAACCCGTCCCGCGTGACCTTCTTGAGCCAGTGGGCGGGGATGATCTGGTCGGTGTCGACGTTGGAGCGGCGCAGCGGCACGGCCCGGCCGGTGTGCGTGGTGAATGCTTCCATGGCTGATCAGACTCCAGCGGGCGTGGGGGCGTCGGCGGCGGACAGGTCGGCCGGGGAGGCCAGGTGGCCCAGGACCGCGGTGGCGGCGGCGACCTGCGGGGAGACCAGGTGGGTGCGGCCACCCTTGCCCTGCCGGCCCTCGAAGTTGCGGTTGGAGGTGGACGCGGAGCGCTCACCGGGGGCCAGCTGGTCGGGGTTCATGCCCAGGCACATCGAGCAGCCCGCGTGCCGCCACTCGGCGCCGGCCTCCTTGAAGACCACGTCCAGACCTTCGGAGACGGCCTGCAGACCGACCCGCGCGGAGCCCGGGACGACCAGCATCCGTACGCCGTCGGCGACTTTGCGGCCCTTGACGAGTTCAGCGGCGGCACGCAGGTCCTCGATGCGGCCGTTGGTGCACGAGCCTACGAAGACGGTGTCCACCTTGATGGAACGCAGCGGCTGCCCGGCCTCCAACCCCATGTATTCCAGGGCCTTTTCGGCGGCGTAGCGCTCCGAAGCGTCTTCGTACGAAGCAGGATCGGGGACGGAGGCCGAAAGCGGTGCGCCCTGCCCGGGGTTGGTGCCCCAGGTGACGAACGGCGACAGCGCGGCGGCGTCGATGACGACCTCGGCGTCGAACACCGCGTCCTCATCGGTCTTCAGCGTCTTCCAGTACGCGACGGCCGCGTCCCAGTCGGCGCCCTCGGGGGCGTGCGGGCGGCCCTTGAGGTAGGCGAAGGTGGTCTCGTCCGGGGCGATCATGCCCGCGCGGGCACCGGCCTCGATCGACATGTTGCAGATGGTCATCCGGGCTTCCATCGAGAGCTTCTCGATGGCCTCGCCGCGGTACTCCAGGACATAGCCCTGGCCACCGCCGGTGCCGATCTTCGCGATGATCGCCAGGATCAGGTCCTTGGCGGTGACGCCCTCGGGCAGTTCACCGTCGACCGTGATCGCCATGGTCTTCGGGCGGGACATCGGCAGCGTCTGGGTGGCCAGCACGTGCTCCACCTGGGAGGTGCCGATCCCGAACGCCAGCGCGCCGAAAGCGCCGTGCGTGGAGGTGTGGGAGTCACCGCACACCACGGTGGTGCCCGGCTGGGTCAGACCCAGCTGCGGACCCACGACGTGTACGACACCCTGCTCGACGTCGCCCAGCGGGTGCAGGCGCACGCCGAAGTCGGCGGCGTTCTTGCGCAGCGTCTCGAGCTGCACCCGCGAGACCGGGTCCGCGATCGGCTTGTCGATGTCGAGGGTGGGGGTGTTGTGGTCCTCGGTGGCGATGGTGAGGTCGAGGCGGCGCACGGTGCGGCCGCTCTTGCGGAGGCCGTCGAAGGCCTGCGGGCTGGTCACCTCGTGCAGCAGGTGCAGATCGATGAAGAGAAGGTCGGGCTCGCCCTCCGCGCGCCGGACGACGTGGTCGTCCCAGACTTTCTCCGCGAGTGTCCTACCCATCGCTGTTCCCTCCGGCCGGCTACGGTCCGCCGACCCAACTAGAGATCCTGAGGAGGCGGCGCCCGTTCCCCTGATACCGGGCACACGCCACCAGGCCCTTACGTCACGGGCCGTTGTGACTTCGTGATTCCAGGGTGGCGCGTTCCACGGAAATTTGAACTTGCGTTTCACAGAGTGAGACGCGAGTATCGTTTCATGGACAACAGTAGCGGCGTCGGCGTTCTGGACAAGGCGGCCCTCGTCCTGAGCGCTCTGGAGTCCGGCCCGGCCACCCTCGCGGGACTGGTCGGTGCCACCGGACTGGCACGACCCACGGCCCACCGCCTGGCCGTGGCCCTGGAACACCACCGCATGGTGGCGCGCGACATGCAGGGCCGTTTCATTCTCGGCCCCCGTCTGGCAGAGCTGGCCGCGGCTGCGGGTGAGGACCGTCTCCTCGCCACCGCCGGCCCGGTGCTCACGCACCTTCGTGACATCACGGGCGAGAGCGCGCAGCTCTATCGCCGTCAGGGCGACATGCGCATCTGCGTCGCCGCGGCGGAGCGCCTGTCCGGTCTGCGGGACACGGTCCCGGTCGGTTCGACGCTCACGATGAAGGCCGGCTCCTCGGCGCAGATCCTGATGGCCTGGGAGGAGCCCGAGCGGCTGCACCGCGGCCTCCAGGGGGCGCGGTTCACGGCGACGGCCCTGTCGGGTGTGCGGCGGCGGGGATGGGCGCAGTCGATCGGTGAGCGGGAGCCGGGCGTCGCGTCGGTGTCCGCGCCGGTGCGGGGGCCGTCGAACCGGGTGGTGGCCGCGGTGTCGGTGTCCGGGCCGATCGAGCGACTGACCCGTCACCCGGGGCGGATGCACGCGCAGGCTGTGATCGATGCGGCCGGGCGTCTTTCCGAGGCGTTGCGGCGCACGGGCTGAACGGACGGAGCGTTTCGGGGAAGGTCGGCCTCAACGCCGCGGCAGACCTTTCCCGACCACGCGCCAGGGCACGGACGGTTGATCGTCGCGTGCGGGCCGGTGGTGGCTGCTCGCGCAGTTCTCCGCGCCCCTGAAAGCCGAGAAGGCCCTCCACCGAAGTGGAGGGCCTTCCCTGTTGTACCCCCGACCGGATTCGAACCGGCGCTACCGCCTTGAGAGGGCGGCGTGCTAGGCCGCTACACAACGGGGGCGTGGATCCTGCAGGCGTTTAGTGCTACACCGCCGCAGGTCCGAGCTGGTCTACCTGGACTCGAACCAAGACTAACTGAACCAGAATCAGTCGTGCTGCCAATTACACCATAGACCAATGTGGTTTAGACCAGTCAGTACCCCCGACCGGATTCGAACCGGCGCTACCGCCTTGAGAGGGCGGCGTGCTAGGCCGCTACACAACGGGGGCCCTAGCAGTTCCGAGATGATCGTCGATCGTTCGGAACCAGTACCCCCGACCGGATTCGAACCGGCGCTACTGCCTTGAGAGGGCAGCGTGCTAGGCCGCTACACAACGGGGGCGATGCAGATGAGCTCTGCGAGCTGGCCTACCTGGACTCGAACCAAGACTAACTGAACCAGAATCAGTCGTGCTGCCAATTACACCATAGGCCACTGGAACGCAAGCCCCCGAAGGGGTTTTGTTCTAGTTGTGCGCCTGGGGTTCCGGCCTTCCGGCCCGCTCCCGCGGCGCAGGAAGAACATTACCCGAAGGTGGACGGGGCTCCAAAACGAGTATCCGAGCCGAGCAGGGACGGCAGTTCGGCGAGGGAGGCGATGCGGTGCGGTCCGACGGGCGGGTCGATCGTGGCGTAGAGGCCGCCGCGGTCGATCCACACCGACAGCAGTCCGGCGTCGGCGGCACCGCGTCCGTCGATCTCCGGGTGATCACCGACGTAGGCGACCTGGTGCGGTGGGAGGCCGAGAAAATCGCAGGCCGCGAGGAACGCCCCGGCCTCCGGCTTGGAGATGCCGAGCTCGGCCGCGCACAGGATGGTCTCGAAGCGGTCGTGGACGCCGAGGGCGCGCAGCTTGCGGTCCTGGACGTGAAGGCTGGAGTTGGAGAGCACGGCGTGCCGGTGGCTGGCGGACAGGGCGTCGAGGACGGGCAGGACGTCCGGGAAGAGGGACCAGACCGCCTCGTAGTGGGCGATGTACCGCTGGAACCAGGCGTCGGCCTCGTCGTCGGTGAGGTCCCGGTCGAGGAACACCCGCACCCGGTCGCGCCGCTGGGCCTCGAAGGTGGCCTCGCCTGCCGCGAAGCGTGCCCATTGCAGGTCGGTGATCTCCCGCCAGCGGGTGATGGCCTGCTCGACCGTCTCGCGGTCGTCGAGCAGGCCCTCGGCCGTGAGGTGGGCGCGCATGCCGAGGCGGTCGGCGGAGGTGTAGTCGAAGAGGGTGTCGTCGACGTCCCAGACCACGGCGTGGATGCTCATACTCCGACCGTACCCACCGCGTTCCGCTCTCAGCCCGGCTTCATGGTCCCGGAGAGGGTCAGGCCGGGGCCCTGGCCGTCTCGGGGGTGAGCCGTGAGCTGCCAGGTGCAGGGGCCGCCCGGGGCGCCGCCGCCGCTGTCGGTGGTGCTGCGGGTGACGGCCGGGCGGACACCGCGAGGGCGGCGTCCGGACCGGACGCCGCCCTCGCCGCGCGGGGTGTCGCGCGTTACGCGGCCAGCTTCGCCAGCGCCGCGTCGATCCGGGCCAGGGTGGTCTCCTTGCCGAGGACCTCCAGGGACTCGAACAGCGGCAGGCCGACCGTGCGGCCGGTGACGGCGACGCGGACGGGGGCCTGGGCCTTGCCGAGCTTCAGACCGTGGGCCTCACCGGCGGCCAGGACGGCCTCCTTGAGCGACTCGGCGGAGGTCCAGTCGGCGGCCTCCAGCTTCTCGCGGGCCGTGCGCAGCAGGGCGTCCGAGCCCTCCTTCATGGCCTTCGCCCAGCTGGCCTCGTCCTCGGCCGGCTCCGGCAGGAACAGGAAGTCGACGTTGTCGGTGATCTCGGAGAGCACCTTGAGGCGGGTCTGGGCGTGCGGCGCGATGGCCTGCCACTTGGCCTCGTCGAAGGCCTCCGGGGCCCAGGGGGCGAACGGCGCCTGGAGCCACGGACGGCAGCGCTCCGTGAAGTCCTTCACGTCCAGCAGGCGGATGTGGTCGCCGTTGATGGCCTCGCACTTCTTGAGGTCGAAGCGCGCCGGGTTCGGGTTCACGTCGGAGATCTCGAACGCGGCGATCATCTCGTCGGTGGTGAAGATGTCCTGGTCGGCCGAGAGGGACCAGCCGAGCAGGGAGAGGTAGTTGAGCAGGCCCTCCGGGAGGAAGCCGCGCTCCCGGTAGAGGTTGAGGGAGGACTGCGGGTCGCGCTTGGAGAGCTTCTTGTTGCCCTCACCCATCACGTACGGCAGGTGACCGAAGGACGGGATCTCCTTGGCGACGCCCAGCTCGATCAGCGCCTTGTACAGGGCGATCTGGCGGGGGGTGGAGGAGAGCAGGTCCTCGCCGCGCAGGACGTGGGTGATCTCCATCAGGGCGTCGTCGACCGGGTTGACCAGCGTGTACAGCGGGGCGCCGTTGGCACGGACGATGCCGTAGTCCGGGACATTCTCCGGGGTGAAGGTCAGCTCGCCGCGGACCAGGTCGGTGAAGGTGATCGTCTCGTCCGGCATCCGGAAGCGGACGATCGGCTCGCGGCCCTGGGCCTGGTACTCCTCGACCTGGGCGGCGGTCAGCTCACGGCAGTGGCCGTCGTAGCCGGAGGGCTTGCCGGCGGCGCGGGCGGCCTCGCGGCGGGTGTCCAGCTCGTCCTGGGAGCAGTAGCAGCGGTAGGCGTACCCGCCGTCGAGCAGCTTCTGCGCGACGTCCTTGTACAGGTCCATGCGCTGCGACTGGCGGTACGGCGCGTGCGGGCCGCCGACCTCGGGGCCCTCGTCCCAGTCGAAGCCCAGCCAGCGCATCGAGTCGAGCAGCTGGGTGTACGACTCCTCGGAGTCGCGGGCCGCGTCGGTGTCCTCGATGCGGAAGACCAGGGTGCCCTGGTGGTGCTTGGCGAACGCCCAGTTGAACAGGGCGGTGCGCACCAGGCCCACGTGGGGGTTGCCGGTGGGCGACGGACAGAAACGGACGCGTACGGGGGAGCCGGATGCGCTAACCACGCTTGACAACCTTGTTGGTGAGAGTGCCGATGCCTTCGATGGTGACGGCGACCTCGTCGCCGACGTTCAGGGGGCCGACCCCAGCCGGGGTGCCCGTGAGGATCACGTCGCCGGGGAGCAGCGTCATGGCCTCGGAGATGTTGACGATCAGATCCTCGATGGAGTGGATCATCTCGCTGGTCCGGCCCAGCTGGCGCTGCTGGCCGTTGACCGTGAGCTGGATGGTGAGGTCGCTCGCGTCCAGGTCCGTCTCCACCCAGGGGCCGAGCGGGCAGGAGCTGTCGAAGCCCTTGGCCCGGGCCCACTGCTTCTCGCGCTTCTGCACGTCGCGGGCGGTGATGTCGTTGGCGCAGGTGTAGCCGAAGACGACGTCCTTGACGCGCTCGCGCGGAACCTCGCGGCACATCCGGCCGATCACGACGGCCAGCTCGGCCTCGTGGTGCACCTCCTCGGAGAAGGAGGGGTACTGGATCTCGTCGCCCGGGCCGATCACCGAAGTGGACGGCTTGAAGAAGGCGAAGGGGGCGTCGGGCACCTCGTGGCCCAGCTCGCGGGCGTGCTCCGCGTAGTTGCGGCCGAAGGCCACGACCTTGTTGGGGAGCACCGGCGGCAGCAGCCTGACCTTGCTCACCGGCACCTTCGTACCGGAGAGCTCGAAGTCCGCGAACGGGATGCCCTTGATGATGTCCAGGACGAGTTCGTCCTGCTTGTCGCCTTCGATGGCGCCGAAGGCGACGTTCCCGTCGATGGAGAACCTGGCGATGCGCACGGGATGCTTGGCCCCTTGACTGAAGCGGCTGGAGTCTGACGGTCCAGGCTAACGCGGTGAGGTCCCCCGCTGCGCATGGTGAAGGGGCGCCCCGTCACGCGGGGCGCCCCTTCGAAATCCGTGTCCCTCCGCCCTGAGCATCCGGCGGCCGGCACGCGTACTACCAGGTGTCATTCCGCGGCTGCGGCGGCCGCGACGGGGATCTCCATGAGGACGGTGCGCTTGGGGTTTGCGGTCTGGGCCGGGAGGTCGACGGGGTGCTCCGGCTGCTCCGGCGTCTGCAGTTCGTCGGCGTCGTCCAGGTGAGCCAGCGTCGTGCGTCGCGGGTTGGCGATCTTGTGGAACATCGTCGTCGTCTTCACTGTTTACTTGACCCTGTCCTGTGACGGGCGCCGGGAGGGTGTGTGAAACCTCCGCACGGGCGCGGGTTGTCGGTTGTGCCATCGCTGTAAAGCGTCAGGCTAAACATGCGACTCCCCGGCCCGTTCGCGCGAAGGCCATGATCAGCATGTGAGTTTCCTCACGAATCAGAGGGCGAATCGGTCAATCCGGACGCGCTCTGCGCGCCGGAGAAACGGACATTGGCTCACTGAAGCCATCATTCCGCTCCTGATCATGGCGACTGGGACACCCGGCGCCGCTCGGCGACTCGCGGACTAACACCCGAAATGGGCGAACTCGCCTTCCACGACCGGTGATCCGGCACTCACGTGGTGTCACCTACATCACGGCTCGGCCTACGGGCCTTGTTGGAGATCCTGTGCTGTGCTGGAATCTCACGGACCGCCGCAGGATCGAGCCGGCGCACAGGGGGCGCACAGTCGCGCCGAGTGGCGGCGAGAAGGGGGAGCCAGCGCCGGTCACTCAAGACCACCACGGGGGCGTTTTCAGGGCGTCCCCAGAACGCCGACACCGTGCCCCGCCGTTCAGGCGACGGGGTGCCTGGTCCAGAGGTTGCGACGCTAGTGCAGGGACGTTTCAAGAGGGATGGCAACGCTTCGGCGGAGCCTCAGCCGCACGGCGGGACTGGCCCCATGACTGGCGGCCCCTCGCCCCAGCACGCCCAGAACCAGGGCCCGGCCGGTGACGGCGGTGAGCGCTCCGGGCGCCCCGGCACGTCGACCCCCTCGGGGTCCGCGAGCCCGTCCCCGGCGCTGAAGCCGCCCACGGGCCCGACCGGCCCCGGGCCGCGAATAGCCCTGCGCAACTGGCGCATCTCCACGCGACTGGTGTCGCTGCTCGCCCTCCCGGTGGTCGCGGCCACCTCGCTGGGCGCGCTGCGTATCAACCAGTCCATGGACGACATCCAGCAGCTCGACAACATGAAGCTGCTGACGGACATGACCAAGCAGGCCACCGAGCTGTCGGCCGCGCTCCAGGAGGAACGCGACCAGTCGGCCGGCCCGCTCGCGCACGGCGGCAAGGCGACGGACTTCACGGTCAAGGGGCTTCGCGAGAAGACCGACCGGGCGATGAAGAACTTCCTCGACAGTTCCGAGGAGATCGACGGCGCCAGCAAGGACGGCAACCTCAAGGGTGTCCGCGAGTACCTCGTCCAGCTCGCCGGCGAGCTGGGCGACCTGGAGCAGATCCGCAAGGGCGCCTACGCCTCCGAGGGCAACTCCACGCAGACGATCGAGGCGTACCACCGTCTGATCGAGAACCTGATCGACCTCTCCCAGGACATGGCCGAGGCGACCAGCAACCCGGACATGATCCAGCGCACGCGTGCGCTCGCGGCGTTCTCCTCCGCCAAGGAGTACTCCTCGATCCAGCGCGCGGCCCTCGCGGCGGCGCTGCCCGCGAGCAACACCACGGCCGGCAAGCTCTCGCCGAACGACCGGCTCTACGCCGAGTCGGCCCTGGAGAGCCAGAACTCCGAGATCCGCAGCTTCAAGAGCATCTACGGCGAGGACTCCGCCGCCGAGCTGCTGAAGCCGATCGAGGACGGCGGCAACTCCACGATCAAGGCGACCGACACCTACGCGGGTCGCGCCCTGGTCTCCGCGAGCGGTCTCGCCCAGCAGGACAAGCGGTCCTACCGCGACTGGCTGGACGACAGCTCCACCAAGATCCAGCAGATGAAGAACATCGAGCACACCCTGCTGGAGGAGATGGAGCAGAAGGCCCGCGAGCTGCGCAGCGCCACCGAGCGCGACGCGATCATCTCCGGTGCCCTGATCCTGATCGTGCTGGGCGTGTCGCTGGTCGGCGCCTTCGTCGTGGCCCGCTCCATGATCCGCTCGCTGCGCCGGCTGGAGGACACCGCGACCAAGGTCGCCTCCGACCGCCTGCCCGAGCTGGTCAAGCAGCTGTCCGAGTCCGACCCGCAGGACGTCGACACGTCCGTGGAGTCGGTCGGTGTGCACTCCCGGGACGAGATCGGCCGAGTGGCCGCGGCCTTCGACGACGTGCACCGCGAGGCGGTCCGCCTCGCCGCCGAGCAGGCCCTGCTCCGGGGCAACGTCAACGCGATGTTCACCAACCTCTCGCGCCGTTCCCAGGGCCTCATCCAGCGCCAGCTCTCGCTCATCTCCGAGCTGGAGTCCCGCGAGGCCGACCCGGACCAGCTGTCCTCGCTGTTCAAGCTCGACCACCTCGCCACCCGCATGCGCCGTAACGGTGAGAACCTCCTCGTCCTCGCGGGTGAGGAGCCCGGCCGCCGCTGGACCCGTCCGGTGCCGCTGGTCGACGTGCTGCGCGCCGCCGCGTCCGAGGTGGAGCAGTACGAGCGCATCGAGCTGGCCTCGGTGCCGACCACCGAAGTGGCCGGCCGGGTCGTCAACGACCTCGTGCACCTCCTCGCCGAGCTGCTGGAGAACGCGACCTCGTTCTCCTCGCCGCAGACCAAGGTCAAGGTCACCGGTCACGCGCTGCCCGACGGCCGCGTGCTGATCGAGATCCACGACACCGGTATCGGCCTGTCGCCGGAGGACCTCGCGGCGATCAACGAGCGGCTCGCCTCTCCGCCGACGGTGGACGTCTCCGTCTCCCGCCGCATGGGCCTCTTCGTGGTCGGCCGCCTGTCCCAGCGGCACGGCATCCGCATCCAGCTGCGCCCGTCCGACTCCGGTGGTACGACCGCGCTGGTCATGCTGCCCGTCGACGTCGCCCAGGGCGGCCGCAAGCCCCAGCCCAAGCAGCCCGGACAGTCTCCCGTCGGTGGCGGTCCCGCCGCCGCGCAGGCCGCCGCCGGTGCGGCCGCGGCCCGGCGTGCTGCCGGGGCCGGCCAGGGGGCCGGTGCCCTCGGCGCCGGTGCGTCCGGTGGTGCCTTCGGTGGCGGTGCCCCCGGCGGTGGCCGGCTCGCTCCCGGTCAGGGACCGCGGGCCGCGCTGCCCGGGCGGGACGGGGACGGTGGCCGTCCCGGAGCGCAGGGCGGTGCGCGCGGACCGCAGGGTCCCGGCCCGTCGTCGTTCGAGCAGAGCGGTCCGCCGCAGGGCCGTCCGTCCCCCAAGCTTCCGGCTTCGTTCGAGCAGGGGGCGCCCTCATCAGCCGGTGCCGGTGGCGGGTTCGGTCAGCAGGCGCCGGGCGCCCCGCAGGGTCTGCAGGCCGCGGGCACCAACGGGCCGCAGCAGGGCCAGGACGCCTTCGGCGGTGGCCGGGGCCGCAAGAAGCAGGGCGGTAACTCCGAGCAGGGCAAGGGCCGCAGGCCGCAGCTGCCGCCGCGCGGTGGTCCGCGGGCCGAGCTGCCCGGTGGCGACGCGCAGCAGCGTGTGCCGAGCTGGAGCGACGAGAACGCCCAGCCGCCGGTGCCGCGTGCGTCGCTGGACACCCCGCGGGGTCACGAGGAGCAGCCGGACGTCTCCCGTACGTCGGCCGTGCCGCGCGTAGACGACCGCCAGGGTCCCGGTGCGAGGGCGGAGATCCCGGCCGTGCCGCGCGACGACGACCGTCAGGGCTTCGGCTCGCCGGCCGACTTCGGTGCCGCCCAGGACCCGTTCGGTCCCGGCGCGAACGCACAGCAGGGCCAGGGCCAGTTCGTCCGCCCGGACGTCTTCGGCACCCCGGGCGGCCGACGCGACTCGGCCACGTCGGGCCAGTACCCGGCGCCGCAGTCCTACGACAACGGCTCGACCGGCCAGTACCCGGCCCAGCGCCAGGACAACGGCTCCACGGGCCAGTACCCGGCGCCGCGCCAGGACAACGGCTCGACCGGGCAGTACCCCGCACCGCGCCAGGACAACGGCTCCGGGCGGCCCACCCTCCCGGGTCCGGCCACGCCGTCCGACCCCGCGGGCACCGGCCGGTACGAGCAGCAGCAGGTCAACGGCGGCCGGGGACCGGCCGACTTCGGCGCCCCGCGGCCGCCCGCCCCGCAGGCCCGGCCCGTCCGGCAGGAGCCCGAGGCCCTGCCGCCGGCGTCCGGTCCGGGCGACGGTCGTACGCCGCTGTACGACACGCTGGAGACCAACTGGTTCCACGGCCAGCAGGAGCAGCAGCCGCAGAACAACGGCTCCGCTCCGGCCGCCCCGCAGCAGCCGCAGGGACCCACCGGTCCGCAGCGGTCCGCCGCCCCCGCCGGGTGGCGCACCTCGCCGAACGACGACCTCGTCCGCCAGGCCGAGCGAGTCCGCCAGCCCGCCGCGGGTGGTGTCACCACCTCCGGCCTGCCGCGCCGGGTTCCCCGGGCGAACCTCGTCCCGGGTACGGCGCAGCAGCAAACCCACCAGAGCGGTCCGCAGGTCTCGCGTGCGCCCGATGACGTGCGCGGCCGGCTGACCAATCTCCGTCGGGGAATCGCACAGGGTCGTCAGGCCGGGTCCACCCAGACCGGCAGCCACCCACGGCCCACTCACCAGCAGGAGCGTTAGTTGAGTCCGATGAGCCAGGCGGCACAGAATCTCAACTGGTTGATCACCAACTTCGTGGACAACACCCCCGGGGTGTCCCACACCGTCGTCGTGTCCGCCGACGGTCTCCTCCTGGCGCTGTCGGAGGGCTTCCCGCGCGACCGCGCGGACCAGCTCGCGGCCGTCGCCTCGGGTCTGACGTCGCTGACGGCGGGCGCTTCCCGGATCTTCGAGGGCGGTGAGGTGGCGCAGACGGTCGTGGAGATGGAGCGCGGGTTCCTCTTCCTCATGTCCGTCTCGGACGGCTCGTCCCTCGCGGTCCTCGCCCACCCCGAGTGCGACATCGGCCTCGTCGGCTACGAGATGGCGCTCCTGGTCGACCGCGCGGGCGCGGTTCTCACCCCCGACCTGCGAGCTGAGCTCCAAGGCAGTCTGCTCCACTGATCGGCCCCGGCACCACCCGTCTCACCACATCACCGTCCGGCTGCCACACACCCCACACAGGCCCCGTCAGACGGCTTGCTGACCGACTTGCTGTCCCGCCCGGAGGACCCATGACCCCGCCCAGCGCCTCTCATGATCCGTACGCTGAGCCGTACGAGGACGAGGGCGACCAGCCGCTGGTTCGGCCCTACGCCATGACCGGCGGCCGGACGCGGCCGCGCTATCAGCTGGCCATCGAGGCACTGATCAGCACGACCGCGGACCCCGCCGCGCTCATGGGGCTCCTCCCGGAGCACCAGCGGATCTGCCACCTCTGCCGTGAGGTGAAGTCGGTGGCCGAGGTCTCGGCGCTGCTCAACATGCCGCTGGGTGTGGCACGGATCCTGGTCGCGGACCTCGCCGAGGCCGGTCTCGTCGCGATCCACCAGCCGGGCGGCGACGACGCCACCGGCGCACCGGACGTGACACTGCTCGAAAGGGTGCTCAGTGGACTTCGCAAGCTCTGACGCGGGTCGATCGACCACCTCCGCGAAGATAGTGGTGGCGGGCGGCTTCGGCGTGGGCAAGACCACGTTCGTGGGTGCCGTCTCGGAGATCAACCCGCTGCGCACCGAGGCCGTCATGACGTCCGCTTCGGCCGGCATCGACGACCTGACCCACACCGGGGACAAGACGACCACCACGGTCGCCATGGACTTCGGCCGTATCACCCTGGACCAGGACCTGATCCTGTACCTCTTCGGTACGCCGGGCCAGGACCGCTTCTGGTTCATGTGGGACGACCTGGTGCGCGGCGCCATCGGCGCGGTGGTGCTCGTGGACACCCGGCGCCTGGCCGACTGCTTCCCGGCCGTCGACTACTTCGAGAACTCGGGCCTGCCGTTCGTCGTGGCCCTCAACGGCTTCGACGGGCAGCAGCCCTACCAGCCCGAAGAGGTGCGCGAGGCGCTGCAGATCGGACCGGACACCCCGATCATCACGACGGACGCCCGGCACCGGGCCGATGCGAAGAGTGCCCTGATCACGCTGGTCGAGCACGCTCTGATGGCACGGCTGAGGTAGCACCCAATTCAGGAGCGCCATACGGCAGTTGTCGTAGATACACCGGAGCCGACTGTGTCCTTTGACACGGTCGGCCAAGGTGTTCATAACGTTTCGGCAGAGGAATCGGGTGGTACGGCCACGCGTCGCGCACATCCGGTCTCGCTGCGCGCACAACGGCCCCGCCTTTTGGCGGGGCTCGCTCTTTATGACCGTTTTATCTGGGGCTTACATCACGCCGATTCCCCCTCCCGGACTGTTTGGAAGAGCGCAGGTCGTCGTGCTGGAATGCCTGAACTGCCCAATAGTCAATGACGTACGCGTCCGTCGT
This sequence comes from Streptomyces sp. NPDC029044, assembly GCF_040637495.1. Classification (NCBI taxonomy): domain Bacteria; kingdom Bacillati; phylum Actinomycetota; class Actinomycetes; order Kitasatosporales; family Streptomycetaceae; genus Streptomyces; species Streptomyces sp. NPDC029044. Next base: position 54,517 of record NZ_JBEZWN010000006.1, on the reverse strand, counting down.
GGCGTCTTGGGCTCTGAACACTGCGGCACAACGTTGGTGCCGACCGCCGAGAGGTTGTTGGTCGAGTGAGGCGAAGCAAGAACAGTCCCGAGCCGTCGGCCCGGGGCAACTTCACCCCGCCGCCGCGCACAGCGGCGCCCGCCCCCGTGCCCGGTTCGGAACCGACGGCCGCGCCCGCCGAGAGCGGCGGCCGTCTTTCCCCGCGTAACTGGCGCGTGGCGACCAGGCTGAACGCGATCCTGCTCATACCCGTGCTGGTCGGCCTCGTCATGGGCGGCTTCCAGGTGAAGAGCTCGATCGACACCTGGCAGGAGGCCGAGGACGCGGAGAACACCGCGCGCCTGGTCCGCGCCTCGCTGCTCTACGCCAACGCCCTCTACATCGAACGTGACGCGTCGGCGGCGCCGCTGCTGAAGGGCAGCGCCCAGAGCGCCCAGGACAAGGCGACCGTCACCCAGGTCCGCAAGGCCACCGACGAGGCGGCGGACGCCTTCGACGCCGCGGCGCAGAACATGCCGGGCAAGCCCGGCCTGGAGCGCCGGCTGGACCTCTTCCGCAAGGTGGAGCCCAAGCTGGCCACCCTGCGCCAGGTCGCCTACACCTCCAAGCTCAAGGGCGTACAGACCGAAGAGGGTTACGTCGAGGTCGCCCACCCGCTGACGGAGTTCGCCAACGAGCTCGGCCTCGGCACCGGCAACATCACCAGCTACGGCCGGACCGTGTACGCCATCGAGCTGACCAAGGCGGCCCTGTCGCTCCAGCGCTCCATCGGCATGCACATCCTGGTCAAGCCGGGGCCGGACGCCGGCAACCTGGCCAGCCAGCGCATCGCCCTGTCCTCCTACGCCTACCTCGAGCGCATCGCCGTGCAGGAGTACATCGGCGGTGGCACCGAGCAGGACGCGGCCAAGCTCAAGGCGGCCGAGGCCAAGATCAAGGCCGACGGTGCCGCGATGGCCCGGGAGGCCAAGGCCAAGAACCCGGACTACGTCCCGCCGCCCGCCAACCCGACGACGATGATCTCGGGCGTGGCCACGCTCCAGAGCACGGACCCGAGCGCGCGCGCCGCACTCGCCGAGCGGGGCATCACCGCCGAGAACTGGTGGGCGGTCAACACGCTCAAGTTCAACGCGTACGAAAAGATCGAGACGGACCTGGCCGACAAGGCCGTGAGCGAAGCGTCCGACATCGCCGACGACGCCCAGCGTGACGCCTACATCACCGGTGCCGCCGTCGTGGTCGCCCTGCTCCTCGCCTTCATCCTGGCCGGCGCGGTCGCCCGCCAGATGAGCCGCTCGATGCGCCAGCTGCGCAACGCCGCCTTCGGTATCGCCGAGCAGCGTCTGCCGATGCTGGTCGACCAGCTCTCCCGCACCGACCCCGGCCGCGTCGACACCCGCGTCCAGGCCATCCCGATCGCCACCACCGACGAGATCGGCGAGGTCGCCCGCGCCTTCGACCAGGTCCACCGCGAGGCCGTCCGGCTCGCCGCCGAGCAGGCCCTGCTGCGGGGCAACATCAACGCGATCTTCACCAACCTGTCGCGCCGCAACCAGTCGCTGATCGAGGGCCAGCTGACCCTGATCACCGACCTGGAGAACAACGAGGCCGACCCGGACCAGCTGGAGAACCTCTTCAAGTTGGACCACCTGGCGACCCGTATGCGCCGCAACGGCGAGAACCTCCTGGTCCTCGCCGGCGAGGAGCCCGGCCGCCGCTGGGACCAGCCGGTGCCGCTGGTCGACGTGCTGCGCGCCGCCTCCTCCGAGGTGGAGCAGTACGAGCGCATCGAGCTGTCCGGTGTCCCGGAGGCCGAGATCCACGGCCGCGCCGTGACCGACCTCGTGCACCTGCTCGCCGAGCTGCTGGAGAACGCCACGACGTTCTCCTCCCCGCAGACCAAGGTCCGCGTGACCGCGACCCGTCTCCCCGACGGCCGCGTGATGATCGAGATCCACGACAAGGGCATCGGCCTCACGGCCGAGGACTTCGCGGACATCAACCACAAGCTGGCCAACCCGCCGACCGTGGACGCCGCGATCTCGCAGCGCATGGGTCTGTTCGTGGTCGGCCGGCTGTCCGACCGGCACGGCATCCGGGTCCAGCTGCGCCCCTCGGGCGAGCAGGCCGGCACCACCTCGCTGGTCATGCTGCCGGACGCGATCACCCACGGTGGTGGCGGCGAGCAGCACGTGGACCGCGACGAGTTCACCGTCTCGCAGATCATCCCGGAGCAGAACTTCGGCGGCGGCGAGAACTTCGGCCAGCCCATGCGCACGGCCGCGGAGCTCGGCTTCGACGACAGCCGCTACTCCGACGTCCCCGACGACATACGCGAGCTGGACCCCGTCGGCCGCTCCCTGATGCGCGAGGAGCGCCGGGCGGCCCTCGAATCGCAGTCGCACGAGCAGCCCGCGCTGCCCCAGCAGAGCAGCCAGGAGCCCTCCCAGGCGACCGGTTACCACGACGAGTACAACGGGCAGCAGCAGGGCTACGACGCCGGGCAGGCCTACGACACCGGCCAGTCCGGCTACCCGGAGCAGCAGCCGTCCGCGTACGACCGCCAGGCGCCGTACGAGGAGCAGCAGGCGTCGTACCAGGAACAGCAGGCGTCGTACCAGGAGCAGCAGCAGGCGCCGTACGAGGAGCCGCAGCGGTCTGCGTACGACGAGCAGTACTACGGGCCGAACGGCGGTCAGCCGCAGAACGACACGTTCTCGCAGAACGGCGGCTACCCGGAGCCCTCCTATGCGGAGCCGGTCCAGGAGAAGCCCTCGGCTCCGGCCGCGGGCGGGCAGGGCGGTTTCGCCGCGTTCGAGCAGCGGCGCCACCAGGACGACTGGCCGCAGCAGGACGGTTACCAGAACGGTTACCCGAGCCAGTACCCTGCTCAGGCCCCGGAAACGGAATCTGCGCAGGCCGCTGACGCAAGTGAGCAGGACCGCGTAGGCTTCGACCGTCCGGGATCGGGCCCCTCCGCCGCTCACACGATGACCGACGCCGGGCTTCCCCGCCGTGGATCCACCGCGAGCGGTGCGAACGGTACGGGTGGCGCACGGCATGTGAGCCAGGAGCCGCCGGCCTCCGCTCCGGAGAGCAACGGCGACGACTGGCGCTCGGCCAACGACGAGCGGTGGCAGCAGGCTTCGCAGCTCCGGAAGCCCAAGGCGGGCGGGGTCACCTCCTCCGGCCTGCCGAGGCGGGTTCCCAAGGCCAACCTGATCGAGGGAGCCGCCGAGAGCACCCCCCAGGGAGGCCCACAGGTCTCCCGCGCCCCGGAGGACGTCCGGGGCAGGCTGAGCAACCTGCGTCGGGGCGTCCAGCGCGGACGCAGCGCAGGCAGTGAAACGAACGGCCAGGGCTTCGGTCCTGACAGCACCTACAACCAGGAGCGTTAGTGTGAGCCCGATGAGCCAGGCGGCACAGAACCTGAACTGGTTGATCACCAACTTCGTGGACAACACCCCGGGGGTGTCCCACACGGTGGTGGTCTCCGCCGACGGACTCCTTCTGGCGATGTCCGAAGGCTTCCCCCGCGACCGCGCCGACCAGCTCGCGGCCGTCGCCTCCGGTCTGACGTCTCTGACGGCAGGCGCCTCCCGGATCTTCGAGGGTGGCAGCGTGAACCAGACGGTTGTGGAGATGGAGCGGGGATTCCTGTTCATCATGTCCATTTCCGACGGTTCGTCCCTCGCCGTTCTCGCACATCCGGAGGCGGACATCGGCCTCATCGGGTACGAGATGGCGCTGCTGGTCGACCGAGCCGGTACGGTCCTGACACCGGACCTTCGTGCAGAGCTCCAGGGGAGCCTGCTCAACTAACAGACGGACGGTGCGTTTTGGCGTCCCGTGGCCGTAAGGTTTCGGGACGCGGCTCCACAGCGATGGGTGCCAGGCACAGTCGGAGGAGGAGAAAGTGGCAACACCCCCAGGCGGTTCGTCTTCGGGCAACTGGTCGTACGGCCCTGCCCAGGGCCAGGGCGACGGTGGTCAGAACCCGAACCGTTACAACTTCCCCTCCGCACCGAGCCACCGGCAGCCGTACGCGCCGCAGGGCCCCGGCCCGTCACCGTACGACCAGCCGCCGGCCCCGCGTATCCAGCCTGTGCAGCCGCAGCGCCGCACCCCCGAGCCGGCGCCCGCCGGGGCGTCGAACAACCCCCTGGTGCGTCCGTACGCCATGACCGGCGGCCGGACCCGCCCGCGCTACCAGCTCGCCATCGAGGCGCTGGTGCACACCACTGCGCAGCCGCACCAGATGCAGGGCCAGTTGCCCGAGCATCAGCGGATCTGCAACCTCTGCCGGGAAATCAAGTCGGTCGCCGAGATCTCGGCGCTCCTCACGATCCCTCTCGGCGTGGCCAGGATCCTCGTCGCCGACTTGGCGGAGGCGGGACTGGTCGCCATCCATCAGCCCGGCGGCGACGAGAACGCCGGCGGCCAGCCAGACGTGACACTGCTCGAAAGGGTGCTCAGTGGACTTCGCAAGCTCTAGCGGAGGGCCTTCCCGCTCCACCACGTCCGCGAAGATCGTGGTGGCTGGCGGCTTCGGCGTGGGCAAGACCACGTTCGTGGGTGCCGTCTCGGAGATCAACCCGCTGCGCACAGAGGCCGTCATGACGTCCGCTTCGGCCGGCATCGACGACCTGACCCACACCGGGGACAAGACGACCACCACGGTCGCCATGGACTTCGGCCGTATCACCCTGGACCAGGACCTGATCCTGTACCTCTTCGGTACGCCGGGCCAGGACCGCTTCTGGTTCATGTGGGACGACCTGGTGCGCGGCGCCATCGGCGCGATCGTGCTGGTCGACACGAGGCGGCTCGCCGACTGCTTCCCCGCCGTCGACTACTTCGAGAACTCGGGTCTGCCGTTCGTCATCGCCCTCAACGGCTTCGACGGCCAGCAGCCGTACACGCCCGACGAGGTCCGCGAGGCGCTCCAGATCGGCCCCGACACCCCGATCATCACGACGGACGCCCGCCACCGCGCGGACGCGAAGTCGGCGCTGATCACGCTGGTCGAGCACGCGCTGATGGCTCGCCTGCGGTAGTTCTCCGTTGCTGTGGGACAGCCCCTGGCGGCCTTTGGGCTGCCGGGGGCTGTTGCGTTGCCGGGGGCTGTTGCGTTGCCGGGTGCGGGTTTGTGGGGGCTTGTCGCGCAGTTCCCCGCGCCCCTGACGGCGCGCCCCCCAGGGCATCGATAACCCCCAGGGCATCGATAAAGGGGGCCCCTCCGTGTGGAGGGGCCCCCTTTATCGAAGGTGGGTCAGCGCCAGCTGTGCGGAGCCCTGAAGCCCGGCTCGCGTTCCAGGCGGCGCCAGCCGGCCTTGATGCGGCCGCGGTGGGTCGGGGTCGGGTCCGTGGGGCGGGCGGCGGCGCGGGCCAAGAGGATGGCCGTGATGGCGGCGACTTCCTCGGGCTCGGCGTGGCCCTTCTCGACGCGGATGTCAGGCGATTCCATGGGTGTCAGTCTCCGTGAGGAAGATGTCCGCCGGGTTACTGCGGCGGGTTGCCGTGCTTGCGGGACGGCAGGTCCGCGTGCTTGCTCTGGAGCATGGCGAGGGACTTGATGAGCACCTCGCGGGTCTCGGCGGGGTCGATGACGTCGTCGACCAGGCCGCGCTCGGCCGCGTAGTAGGGGTGCATCAGCTCGGACTTGTACTCCTTGACCATGCGGGCCCGCATGGCCTCGGGGTCCTCGGCGTCGGCGATCTGGCGGCGGAAGATGACGTTGGCCGCACCCTCCGCGCCCATGACCGCGATCTCGTTGGTCGGCCAGGCGTAGGTGAGGTCCGCACCGATGGACTGGCTGTCCATGACGATGTACGCACCTCCGTAGGCCTTCCGCAGGATCAGGGAGATCCTGGGCACGGTCGCGTTGCAGTAGGCGTAGAGGAGCTTCGCGCCGTGGCGGATGATGCCACCGTGCTCCTGGTCGACGCCCGGGAGGAAGCCGGGGACGTCCAGAAGAGTGATGATCGGGATGTTGAACGCGTCGCACATCTGGACGAAGCGGGCCGCCTTCTCGGAGGCCTCGATGTCCAGCACACCCGCCAGCGCCTGGGGCTGGTTGGCGACGATGCCGACGACCTGGCCGTCCATCCGGCCCAGGGCGCAGATGATGTTGCGGGCCCAGCGCTCGTGGACCTCCAGGTAGTCGCCGTCGTCGACGATCTCCTCGATGACCTTGGCCATGTCGTACGGCCGGTTGCCGTCCGCCGGGACCAGGTCCAGGAGGATGTCCGAGCGGCGGTCGGCGGCGTCCGAGGACTCGTGGCGGGGCGGGTTCTCGCGGTTGTTCTGCGGGAGCATCGACAGGAGGTAGCGAACCTCTGCGATGCAGGTCTCTTCGTCGTCGTAGGCGAAGTGGCAGACACCGGACGTCTCGGCGTGGACGTCGGCGCCGCCCAGGCCGTTCTGGGTGATCTCCTCGCCGGTGACCGCCTTGACGACGTCGGGGCCGGTGATGAACATCTGCGAGGTCTCGCGGACCATGAAGACGAAGTCGGTCAGGGCGGGGCTGTAGGCCGCGCCGCCGGCGCACGGGCCGAGCATCACCGAGATCTGCGGGATCACGCCCGAGGCCTTGGTGTTGCGCTGGAAGATGCCGCCGTAGCCGGCGAGCGCCGAGACGCCCTCCTGGATGCGGGCGCCGGCGCCGTCGTTCAGCGACACCAGCGGAGCACCGGCCGCGATGGCCATGTCCATGATCTTGTGGATCTTCGTGGCGTGGGCCTCGCCCAGGGCGCCGCCGAAGATGCGGAAGTCGTGCGCGTAGACGAAGACCGTGCGGCCCTCCACCGTGCCCCAGCCGGTGATCACTCCGTCGGTGTAGGGCTTCTTGGCCTCCAGGCCGAAGCCCGTGGCCCGGTGCCGACGCAGCTGCTCGACCTCCCGGAAGGAGTCCGGGTCGAGGAGGAGTTCGATGCGCTCCCGCGCGGTCAGCTTGCCCTTGGCGTGCTGCGCGCTGGTCGCCTTCTCGCTCGGTCCGGCCACCGCCTGCGCACGGATCTCGTGCAGTTCTGCCACGCGTCCGCGCGCGTCGGTCGGCTCACCCGGCGCCTCATCCAAAACGGTCATGTAGTGACCTTACGAAGCCGAGCGAGGAATGCGGGCCGTCGACTCCTCACAGTCTCCGGCGTGTTTTCCTGGTACCCCTGAACAGAACCGAGGCCGGGTTGAGCCTTTCCGACTGCTCAGGGGGCGTGTCGCTTGTAGGGGTCACACAAAGCGGTCAGGCGAGAGTCACCTCACAGACGTGGGTGGCACATGCCTCCCCCGGGGTGACGAGCACGCGCAGTCGGCGGCCTGTGGAGAGAACCTCGACGGTCTCGTCCGCACGGTCGACCCGGCGGACCGGGTGGTCCCAGACGACCTCCAGCGGTGCGCCCGTACGGGGCGGTTCGCTCACGCAGAGGGTAGCCGTACGGTCCCGGCGGACGACCAGCACGCTCGCGCCGCCGGAGGCGGAGAGCGGGCCCGCCGTCCCCGCCCGCCAGAAGGTGGCGGCCGTACAGCCGGCGGAAGGCACGGCGACCGCCTGGCGGCCGGCGTCGTTGGCGAGGACCGACAGCCAGCGGCGGTCGGTGGCGCGGCGCGCGACCGCGCGGCGGGAGGCCCCGGGCATCAGGACGTAGGCGTACGTGGCGTCCTCCGGGTCGGTGCCGTGGTGGAGCCAGAGGGTCTGCCAGCGGCGGGTGCGCCGCTCCGGCGTGGAGCCGGTGTTGATGTCGGACCAGGCGCCGGTGCGGTCCTCGCGCAGCGCCTTCGGCTCGCGGCCGAGCAGGATCCAGCCGCCGTGGTCCTCCAGATGGGCCCAGTTGGGGCCCTTGACGAAGCGCTGGGTGCCCGATGCGCCGAGGTTGCGGTTGTCGACGATCGTCTCGACCGGGACGCCGTCGGAGCAGGTGATCCCGGCACCGAGGCAGATCACCGCGTCGCCGACGCAGAACCAGGACTTGCGGGCTTCGAGGGTGGAGCCGAGGCCCTTGAGGTGCTGGCCGAGGGCCGCGCAGGTGCCGTCGGTCGTGCCGCCGACCCAGCGCGCGTCCGGGCGGGCCGTACCCCACTCGCCGCCTTCGCGGTCGGCGAGCCGCTTGGTCGAGACGGTGGTACCGGGCAGGCGGTACCAGTCGACGGTCGGCCAGAACCAGTCCGTGTACTGGTCGCCGGTACCCTCCGCCCACCAGCTGACCATGCCGGCGCCGGTGTGCCAGCCGCGGGGGTTCTCGCCGTTGCCGCACTCGTAGTGGGCGATGCGGTCGCTGGCCATGGCGATGCTCACGGTGAACCCGGGGCCGCGGTGGACGGCACGGTCCATGGCGGCGAAGAGGTGGTGCCCCGGCGGTTCGGGCGCGGCCGGGGCGGGTGAGGCGGCGATGGCGTGCAGCCGGGCCAGGTCGGCGACGTCGAACTGGGGCGCCGTCAGGATCGGGGCCACGGTGTCGCGTTCGATCCAGCCCTTGACGCGAGCGTGCCAGCGCTCGCGTTCCGCGGGGCTCGCGCCGGCCGCGAGCAGGGCGATCGCGGCGATGAGCCGGTGGCCGTGGTAGTGGTCGCTGCGCAGCAGCTTGCGGTCGTCGGCGGTGAGGTGACCGCGGCTGATGGCACGGCCGTTGACGCTGTCCATGACGAGCCCGTCGTGGATGAGCGGGGCGTAGGCGCGCTCGACGCTGTCGAGGACGATCTGCCGGTTCGGGTCGGTGACCTCCCAGTCCGAGCCGGCGAGCAGGGCGAAGAGCCGGCCGAGTCCGTCGAGCATGACCTGGCCGTAGGTGCCCGAGTAGGCGACCCAGGTGTGCTGGACGAACGAGCCGTCGGCGTAGAGCCCGTCGCCCCGGGTGACGTGGGGGAAGACCGGGGAGAGGGCGTCCCGGGCGAGGGCGATCCTCGCGGGGTCGCGGCCGAGGATGCCGCGCAGGGTGACGGAGCGGCACAGGTCGACGCGGTTGGCGCCGGTGGAGGTGCCGCTGTAGTCGGCGAGGGCCGAGTCGGGGACGAAGTGGTCGACGGCGGCGCAGGCGGCACCGACCCGGGCCTCCCCCAGCTCCTCGTACAGGGCGGCCGTGATGTCCGTCAGCAGGCGGGGGCTGCCGATCTGCCACTCCCACCAGTTGCCGTAGCGGGTGGTGGAGGGGTTGTAGACGGTGGCGGAGAGGTGGTCGAGGCCGCGCAGGATGGCGTCGAGGAGGGCGGGGTCGGCGGTCGAGCCGGTGCCCGGCTGGACGTAGGCGCGGGTCATGGTCCAGAGCCGGCCGTAGCTGAGGGTGATGCCGGCCGGCGGATCGAAGGGGTGGCCGGGCCAGAGGGAGCCCGCCGCCGGGGCCATGCTCGCGCGCAGGTCCCGGGCGAGTGCGCCGGTCTCGGCGAGGCGGGTGGCGTAGGGCTCGGCCGTCGGGTCGTAGCCGGTGCCGAGCGCGATGCCGAGCCAGCGGCTGCGCAGGGTGTCGTACGGATCGCCCGGCACGTCCGTGCTCCGGTCCACCGGGCCGCCGTCGGTGCCGCGTGCCCCGAAGGCCGCGGTCCCGGTCGCCGCCAGGGCCGCGGCGGCCAGCAGCAGGGCGCGGCGGCTGGGGCGGAGCAGGGCGGCGGCCCCGGCCGTACGACGGGGGAAGACGCGGCGCTGGGGAGTCATGCCCATGCCCTACCACGGGGAGGCGGTCACCTGAACAGTGGATCCGGCCGGAGTGACCGGAACGGGGGAACGGCCGGTGAGGGCCAGCCCGTCGCCGCTCGGCGCCCTCCGGGGCGGGCCAGGGCCGGCGCCGTCCCGGCTGGGGGACAGCACGCCCGGGCCTGTCGCTCGGATCAGCCCGCCGACGCGGGGCCCGGCGCTCGGGCATCTGCGGCGTTGTCGACGGTTGTCGGCTCCCTCACGCTCGGCTCCCCCACGCTCCCCCACGCTCGGCTCCCCCACGCTCCCCCACGCTCGGCTCCTCCACGCTCCCCCACGCTCGGCTCCCCCACGCTCCCCCACCCTCGGCTCCCCCACGCTCCCCCACCCTCGGCTCCCCCACGCTCCCCCACCCTCGGCTCCCCCACGCTCCCCCACGCTCGGCTGCGCTCGCGCGGGAGGGGCCGGTCGCGCCGCCGCCCTTCTCCGCCTTGCAGCTCCATGCGCCAAGCGCCGCACCGGCGTCGGGAGGATCCGCCGATTCCCTTCGGCCTGATCCCGACGAAGGGCCCTAGCCGAAGCGGTTCAGCAGGCGGCGGTACAGGCCCGGCGCGAGGCCGCGGACCCGGCCGGGGACGGTCAGCCAGGTGGGGACGTAGGCCTCGTCGCGGTTCTGCCGGACGGCCTCCCAGATGGTGCCGGCGACGCTGCCGGGCGAGAGGAGGCCGGTGCGGGTGCCGTCGTAGGGTCTGCCGCGGCGGGTGTGGAAGGGCGTGTCGACGGCTCCGGGCACGACGAAGGTCACGCCCACGCCCGTGCCGCGCAGTTCCTGGCGCAGCGCCTCGGCGAAGGCGGCCAGGCCGGCTTTGGCGGCGGAGTACACCGCCTCCTCCCGCAGTCCCACACAGCCGGCGACCGAGCCGAGCAGCACCACGCGGCCGCGTCCCGCCGCGATCATGGAGGGCAGCACCTCGCGCACAAGGTGGAGGGTGGCGTTGAGGTCCAGGGTCAGCACCCGGTCGATGTCGGTGTGCGGCATGGTGGCGAAGGGGCCCGCCCAGCCCATGCCCGCCCCGGCGACCAGGACGTCGATCCGGCCGGTGGTGTGCAGCGCGGACTGGGCCAACAGGCGCGGGCCGTCCGGGGCGGCGAGGTCTGCGGGCAGGACGACGGCCGTGGTGCCGGAGGCCGTCTGCTCCAGGCGGTGCCGGTCGCGTCCGCTGAGGAGCAGCTGCCAGCCGTCCATCGCGAACCGGCGGGCCGTGGCCGCCCCGATACCGGAGGAGGCACCGGTGACCAGGGCGACGCGCCGGTCGAGACGTCGTGGCGGCCCGTACTGGTTCACCCGGACCGGGACGGGGGCCGTGGAGCGGCGCGGGGCGGGGTCCGCCGGTGGGTCGTAGGCCGAGCCGGAGCCGGTGAGTGTCACGAGTCGCTCTCCCCTGCGCTGTGCGTCCGCCGTGGTCTCGTCTGTCTCCATACGGTCACTGAAAACGGAACCCCCTCTCGCCGGACGCCGCCACCGCAGGGTGCGCCGGCCGGGCCCGGGTGGCCCGGCCCGGCCGGCCTCCGGCCCGTGGGAGGACCGCGTGCCGGGGCGCGGTGCGCCGCGTCCGGCAGGACCACTCCCGCGAGCCGGGGGATTCGGCCAAGCGGGCGTACCGGAGTGCGCGCGGCGATCCGGGCGCGGACACCTCCGCCTCCGCAGCCGCCAGGGGCACACCTGCCGACACACCCACCAAAGATGTTGAACATTGAACGGAATGGGTCTACGGTGGGTCGCGTTGGAGTAGTTAAAGATTCAACATCACACGCAGGAGGCGTAACCCCATGAGCATCTTCAGCCGCAACGACGCCCAGACCGCCACCGCCACCGCCACCGGTGCCGTCAACCCCGAGCTGGCCGCCCTGACCGGCGACTACACGATCGACCCCGCGCACTCGACGATCGGCTTCGTCGCCCGGCACGCCATGGTCACCAACGTCAAGGGCGGCTTCCAGGACTTCACCGGCACGCTCCACCTCGACGGCAGCGACCCGTCGCGGTCGACGGCTGCCATCGACGTCGTGATGGACAGCATCAGCACGGGCAACGCCGACCGCGACGGTCACCTCAAGAGCGCGGACTTCTTCAAGGCGGACGAGTTCCCGGCGATGACGTTCCGTTCCACCAAGGCGGAGGCCCTCGGCGGTGACGACTACCGGATCACCGGCGAGCTGACGATCCTCGGCACCACCCGTCCCCTCGCCATCGACCTGGAGTTCAACGGCGCCGCCAAGGACCCCTTCGGCAACGAGCGCGTCGGATTCGAGGGCAAGGCGGAGATCCTGCGTTCCGAGTGGGGTCTGACGTGGAACGCCGCACTGGAGACCGGTGGCGTCCTGGTGTCGGACAAGATCAAGCTCAACTTCGACATCTCGGCCATCCGGAACGCGTGAGCCTCGCGAGACCGGCCCGGTGACATCACCCCGGGCCGGTCTGGCCGGTTCCCGCCCCTTGTGCAAAGTCTGTCGGCGTTCTCATAATCCAGCAGCGCTATTTTGACCAGTCCATGCCAGCACATGGACGTTCTTTTTGCTCCTGCTGCTGTCATGTGCTCGTCAATTTGATGCTTCGGTTGCACCTCCCCAGTCAACCCCCCACGGAAGGCATCACGTTGAAGAGACTCCTCACGGCTCTCAAGAGATGCGCGGTCCTCGGCGCCGCCGCGCTCGCGATCGCCAGTCTCCAACCCGTTTCCGCCGCGCAGGCCGCACCGTCGCCCGTCGTCGGCGGGACCCGGGCCGCGCAGGGCGAGTTCCCGTTCATGGTCCGGCTCTCCATGGGCTGCGGCGGCGCGCTCTACACCCAGCAGATCGTGCTCACGGCCGCGCACTGCGTGGGCAGTTCAGGCAACAACACGAGCATCACCGCCACCGCGGGGGTCGTGGATCTCCAGTCCACCAGCGGCCGGGTCCAGGTCCGCTCCACCAAGGTGCTGCGCGCCCCCGGCTACAACGGGACCGGCAAGGACTGGGCGCTCATCAAGCTCGCCCAGCCCATCAACCTGCCGACGCTGAAGATCGCCACGACCACGCAGTACAACACCGGTGACTTCACCGTCGCCGGCTGGGGCGCCAACCGCGAGGGCGGCTCCCAGCAGCGCTACCTCCTGAAGGCGACCGTGCCCTTCGTCAGCGACGCCGCGTGCAAGGCCTACGGCGGTCTGTACAGCGGCCTCGTCGCCAACGAGGAGATCTGCGCCGGCTTCGACGCGGGCGGCGTCGACACCTGCCAGGGCGACTCCGGCGGCCCGATGTTCCGCAAGGACAACGCCGGTGGCTGGATCCAGGTCGGCATCGTGAGCTGGGGCGAGGGCTGCGCCCGGCCGGAGGCTCCCGGCGTCTACACGGAGGTCTCCACCTTCGCCTCCGCCATCGCCTCGGCGGCGTCGACCCTCTGACCGACGGCTTTTCCGGGCCCGACACCGTGCGGTGTCGGGCCCGTCCGGTGCGGCGGCCTGTGCGGTGTCCACGAACTCATCGTGCTCGCGCCCCGACCGCCCCTTGGGGGTCAGGGCGTTTGGGCGCGGGCTTCCAGCTGCTTCACCGCCGCCACCTGCGCGGCGCGGCTTCTCGTCGTCCTGGCACGGAGTACGCCGAGCATCGACAGGTAGCGGTCCGTGCGGCCCAGGGTCTCGAAGGCCGCGGCGGCCCGGGGGCTGCGGGCCAGGGCAGCCGCCAGGTCGGCCGGGACCTCGGCCTCCTTCTGGGAGGCGTACGCCGCGTCCCAACGGCCGTCCGCCCGGGCGGAAGCCACCTCCGCGAGGCCGCCGGGCCGCATCCGCCCGGCGGCGGTCAGTTCCTCGACGCGCCGGACGTTGACCATGGACCAGAGGCTGCCGGGGCGGCGCGGGGTGATCCGCTGGAGGTAGTGCGACTTGTCGAGTCCCTTGCGCTGCCCGGTGATCCAGCCGTGGCACAGCGCCACGTCGTTGACGTCGGCGGCGCTGACGGAGGGGACGCCCGAGCCCTTCTTCGCGACCCTGACCCAGAGGCCGGGGTGCGGGGCCGGGTGTGCCGTCAGCCAGGTGTCCAGGTCGGCCACGGTCTCGAAGGAGAGCGGGCCGGAGCCGTCGGAAGTGGTCATGGCATCACCGTAGGGATCAATGAGGACAGGTGCCGTCCGCTATGCGAGCAGCAGGCGCGCCTGTTCGCGGGCCTGGGGGATGGCGTCCGGGAAGACGCCCAGGCCATGGGCGACCAGGGCGCCCTCGTGCAGCAGCATCAGCGTCCGGGCCGTCGCGTCCGCCGTCGCGGGCGTGATCTCCTCGGTGAAGCGGGTGAACAGGGCGAGCATCCACCGTTTCTGCCCGGTGATGATCGGGTGGGCCGGGTGGGCGGGGTCGCTGATCTCCGCATGAGCGTTGACCATGCTGCATCCCCTGGGGCTGAACTCCTCCGCCCAGGCGCGCGAGGCGTCGAACACGGCCAGGACGCTCTCACGGGGGTCCGGGCCCACCGCGTCGAGGCGCTCGCCGAGGAAGGCCCGCCAGCGCTCGTCGCGGTCCGCCAGGTACTCCACGACGATCTGCTCCTTGGAGCCGAACCGGTCGTAGAGCGTCTTCTTCGTGACGCCGGCCTCGGCGGAGATGAGGTCGACGCCCACGGAGTGGATGCCGCGCTCGTAGAACAGCCGGCCGGCGGCCGTCAGGGCACGGCGGGCAGCGGGCGTCATCGTGATCCGGCGCGGGTTCTGCGTGGTGGTCCCCATGGCACTGGAGTATACCGATCTGTATAGTGGCGGGAGAACGGGTAAACCGATCTGTCTACTGGTTGTGATGTCGTGAACATCCTGCTCTCCCTCGCCTTCGTCCTGTGCTGGAGTTCCGGCTTCATCGGGGCCAAGCTCGGCGCCGGCGGCGCGTCCGCGCCGACGATCCTGATGTGGCGGTTCCTGCCGCCGGCCGTCGTCCTGGTCGCCGTCGCCGTCCTCACACGATCGGCGTGGCGGGGCCTCACCACCCGGGACCTGACCCGGCAGACCATGATCGGCGTGCTCTCGCAGAGCGGCTACCTGCTCAGCGTCTACTACGCCATCCAGCTCGGCGTCTCCAGTGGCACGACGGCCCTGATCGACGGGGTCCAGCCCCTGGTGGCCGGCGCCCTCGCCGGACCGCTGCTGGGGCAGTACGTCTCGCGCCGGCAGTGGATCGGTCTGGGCCTGGGACTGGGCGGCGTCGCCGTGGTCACGCTGGCCGACGCGGCGGCGGGCGGCGATGTGCCCTGGTGGGCGTACGCCGTGCCGCTGCTCGGCATGCTGTCCCTGGTCGCGGCGACGTTCCTTCAGAGCCGTTCCCGCTCGCGGGTCACCCCGGCGGTGTCGCTGACCGTCCACTGCGCGACCAGTGCCGTCCTCTTCTCCCTACTGGCCCTGGGTGCCGGCGTCGCCGCGCCGCCCGGCCGGTGGGACTTCTGGGTGGCGGTCGCCTGGCTCGTGGGGCTCTCCACGTTCGGCGGGTACGGGCTGTACTGGCTCATCCTGAAGCGCTCCGGCGTCACCGAGGTCAACACGCTGATGTTCCTGATGGCCCCGGTCACCGCCGTCTGGGGCGCGCTGATGTTCGGCGAGCCGTTCGGCGCGCAGACCGCCCTCGGGCTGGCCGTCTGTCTCGCCGCGGTCGTCATCGTCCATCGCGGCGGCGGCCGCGGGGACACGACCCGGACCGCCGTCCGGGCGGAGCCGGAGGAAAACCGGTGGACCCGGTCGCCCGGGTCCGCCTAACCTGCCACCCATGTCCAGCCCAGAGGCGTCCAGACTGCGGCCACCGGCTCTCCGGTGGCTGCCTGTGACGCCGATGCCGGGCCGCTGAGGCCCGCCCGCTCGTTCACTCCGCTGCCGGTCTGCCGTCCGACCTGTCGTGTCCGACGTCGACCTGTGGGTGCGGAGTCTCTTCATGCCGTTCGCTCTTCTTCTGCTGGGCCTTGCCGTGTTCGCGCAAGGCACGTCCGAGTTCATGCTGTCCGGGCTGGTGCCGGACATCGCGCGGGACCTGGGGGTCTCCGTCCCCGCGGCGGGGGCCCTGACCTCCGCCTTCGCGGCCGGGATGATCGTGGGGGCGCCGCTCGTGGCGGGGCTCGCGCGGCGCTGGCCGCGGCGGGGCGCGCTTCTGGTGTTCCTCGTCGTCTTTCTCGCCGTTCATGTCGTCGGTGCACTCACCGGCAGCTTCGCGGTCCTGCTCGCCACGCGGGTGGTGGGGGCGTTCGCCAACGCCGGGTTCCTCGCGGTCGCCCTGGTCGCCGCCGTGGACATGGTCCCGGCCGATGCGAAGGGGCGGGCCGCGTCCACCCTGCTGGGCGGGGTGACGCTGGCTTGTGTGGCCGGGGTTCCGGCTGGTGCCGTGCTCGGCGAAGTATGGGGCTGGCGTGCGGCGTTCTGGGCCGTGGCGCTGGTGTCACTGCCCGCGCTGGTGGCGGTGGCGCGGTCCGTGCCGGGCGGTGCGGCGAAGAGCGCGCCGCCCGCGTTGCGCGGTGAACTGCGGTCGCTGCGCAACCCCCGGCTGCTCGTCACCCTGCTGCTGGGCGCCCTCGTGAACGGCGCGACGTTCTGCACCTTCACGTTTCTCGCGCCGCTGTTCACCGAGGTCACGGGGCTGGGCAGCAGCTGGGTCCCAGGGGTCCTGGCGCTGTTCGGCGCCGGGGCGTTCACAGGGGTCGCCGCCGCGGGGCGTTTCGCCGACCGGCGGCCCGCGCCAGTCCTCGTCGGCGGTGGTCTGGCGCTGGGCGCGGGCTGGTGCGCCCTGGCCCTCGGAGCCGCACACCCCGTCCCGGCACTCGCGCTCGCCTTCGTCCAGGGCGCCCTGTCCTTCGGCGTCGGCTCCACGTTGATCGCCCGGGCGCTGTACGCGGCGCAGGGGGCGCCGACCCTGGCGGGGGGTTTCGCGACGGCCGCGTTCAACGTGGGTGCGGCGGTGGGCCCCTGGGCCGGGGGTGCGGTGATCGGCGCGGGGTTCGGGTACCGCGCGCCGCTGTGGGTCAGCGCGGCCCTGGTGGCTCTGGCGTTCGCGGTCGCCGGGGTGGCGGGACGGCGGCGCGAGGGTGCGTCGGCGCGGGAGACGCTACGGCGTTGATCTCGCGCACGCGATCGCCTCGGGTTCCGGCCGGGGCCGGGTCCGCTGCCGAGCACCGTGGAACTCAGGCCCTGGTCAGGGCGCCGCTCCGAGCACCGTGGATCTCAAGCCCTGGTCAGGCCCGCCGCACCGAGCACCGCGGAACTCAAGCCCTGGCCACGCCCGCCGCACCGAGCACCGCGGAACTCAAGCCCTGGCCACGCCCGCCGCACCGAGCACCGCGGAACTCAAGCCCTGGCCACGCCCGCCGCCCCGAGCACCGTGGAACTCAAGCCCTGGCCACGCCCGCCGCCCCGAGCACAGTCGACTCACCCTCGGTCGGGGCCTGCCCGCACTGCGGCTCCCGCCGGCGTCAGAACCCGCCCCCGAAGTCCCCTCCCCCGCTGAAGCCTCCGCCGCCGCCGAAGTCTCCGCCGCCGAAGCCGCCACCGAAGTCGCCGGTGTCGAAGTCGGCCCCGGAGACGTCACCGCCCTCGTAGCCGCCGAAGTCGCCGTAGCCCGAGCCGTAGTCGGCCGCGTAGGCGGGCCCGGCCATCATGCTGCCGAGCATGGTGCCGACGAGGAGGCCGGGCAGCAGTCCGCCGCCGAAGTAGCCGCCGGCCCAGGGGCCGTACGCCGGTCCGGCCTCCCAGTAGGGGCGGCGGCCGTAGTCGGTGTCGACCTCGCGGATCGCCGGGTCGCGGCCCTCGGCGAGACGCCTCTCGTCGGCCGCGCAGACCGGGACCTCGCGGGCTGCGCCGCCCGGGGGCGTCCAGTTGGCGTCGGCGACGGAGGGGCCGTGGCGCGGGTCGAAGAAGCAGGGCGGGCGGCGCTCCGGCAGCGCGCCGCCCTCGCGGCGGGCCGCGAGCCTGGCCAGGGAGAACCGGCCGTCCTCCACGGCCTGGGTGACGGCACGGACGTCCTCCGGTTTGGCCGCCGCCGCCATCAGGGACTTGGCCTGCTCGTAGGAGTCCAGGGCGCGCTCGTAGTCGGTGCGCATCGCGTCGTCGGCACCGGGCTCCCCGGGGTGGAAGTCCAGGCGGTCGAGTTCCTCGCCGAACGCGGTGATGTCCTCGTCGACGACCACCCGCAGCTTCTCCAGCGCGGCCCGCTGCTCCTCCTCGTGGCGGCGCCGGTTGCGGCGGACCAGGGCGTAGGCGCCCGCGCCGCCGGCCGCGACCAGCGCGCCGACCGTGATCAGGCCGCCGACCGGTACGTCGGTACCCGCGCCGTCGCTCCAGCTGCTCGGGGCCGAACCGCCCACGTTGCGCAGGGCGTCGTCGACGAAGTCGTTCAGCTGGGCCTTGGTGTCGCCCGCGTCCTGCACGGCCGTGACCAGGTTGGACACCGCCTGCCGGCTCATCACCGAACTGTCGGCACGGGCGTCGAACCGGTCACCGAGGTGGATGCCGTAGAGGCCGGTGACACCGGTCTGCGTGCGCAGGTTCCGGAAGAGGTCCTGCGTGGGGTAGTCGGCCGGGAGGACCGCCACGAAGACGGGCTTGTCCGCGTCCTTGATCTTGTCGGCGAGCGCCTCTGCGTCGGACGCGGCCAGTTGCCCGGAGGCCTCCGGATCGACGTAGACGGGGTTCTCGCGCAGTTCCTGGGCGACCTCCGAGAGGTCGGTGGCCGCGTGCGCACCCGGCGCACCGGCCAGCAGCACCGCCAGTACGGCGGCGACCGGCACGATCAGCAGGCGTACGACGGTACGCACCAGTGCGGCCTTCATATGTTCGAAGCTACCTGAAACCACCCATAAAGGGTTATCCGTCGAGGCAGGGATTTGCGGCCGGGGCTGGGCCTAGGATGCCTCTGGCCATCCAGGAAGGGCGGTAACAGGGGCATGTTCGGAAGACGCAGGGCCGCGGACATGACGGTGTCCGAACTGACCGAGCTGGACCGCTCGCGCACGCGGGCCGACCTGCTGTGGGAGCTGTTCCGGCATGCCGAGGCGGAGGTGACGTCGGCGATCGGCTGGTACCTGGCCCGCCGCCGGGGGCCGTCGCTGTGGTCGCGTTCGCTGCGGGCGCTCGCCACGCTGCTGGGCATCGTCGGCACGATAACGCCGCTGGTGCACGCGGCCTCACCCACGGCCGTGCAGCCCGAGTGGGGTTTCGTGTTCCTGGCCGGCGGGGCGGGGTGCGTGCTCTTCGACCGGATCTTCGGATTCTCGGCGTCCTGGACCCGCTACATCCGCGCCGAGACGGCGTTGCAGCAGATCCTCAAGAAGGCGCAGTCCGACTGGGCGCAGGCGTTCCTGAGGACCACCGACTCCCCCAGCGACAAGGAGCAGGCCGCCCTGCTCGGGGTGATCGAGCGGCTGCGGACCGACGCGCAGCGGATCATCGAGGACGAGGGCACGGCGTGGGTCGGCTATCTGGCCGACGGCGTCGAGGAGCTGACCCGCTCGACCACCACCGCCGGCGGCCAGCGCCCCCACACCGCGGGCCTCTTCCGCCTCGACCGGACCACCGGGCGCGAGCGGGGCGGCGAGGTCCCGGTCCCGCGGTCCCGGGACACGGCGATGTGACACCCGCCCCGGGCACCCGGCCGGGCCGCGGCTACTTCGCCGGTGCGACTCCCGCCCGCAGCAGCCCGTAGGTGTACGCATCCTCCAGGGCCTGCCAGCTGGCGGCGATGACGTTGTCGGCGACGCCCACCGTCGACCACTCGCCCGTGCCGTCGGACGTGGAGATCAGCACGCGGGTCGTGGAGTTGGTGCCGTGCTTGCCCTCCAGGATGCGGACCTTGTAGTCCACCAGCTCCAGCTTGGCGAGCTGCGGGTAGATCTTCTCCAGCCCCACGCGCAGGGACCGGTCGAGGGCGTTGACGGGGCCGTTGCCCTCGGCGGTGGCGACGATGCGCTCGCCCTTGGCCCACAGCTTGACCGTGGCCTCGTTGGCGTGGGAGCCGTCGGGCCGGTCCTCGACGATGGCGCGCCAGGACTCGACCTCGAAGTAGCGCAGCGGCCCGCCCTGGACTTCGGCGCGCAGCAGGAGTTCGAAGCTCGCGTCGGCGGCCTCGTACGTGTAGCCCTTCAGCTCGCGTTCCTTCACGCGCTCGACCACCCGGCCGACCAGTTCGCGGTCGCCGCCGAGGTCGATGCCGAGTTCCTTGCCCTTGAGCTCGATGGACGCGCGCCCGGCCATGTCGGAGACCAGCATGCGCATGGTGTTGCCGACCTGTTCGGGGTCGATGTGCTGGTACAGGTCCGGGTCGACCTTGATGGCCGAGGCGTGCAGTCCGGCCTTGTGGGCGAAGGCGGAGAGGCCGACGTAGGGCTGGTGCGTGGAGGGGGTGAGGTTGACGACCTCGGCGATGGCGTGCGAGATGCGGGTCATCTCGCGCAGGTGCCCGTCGGGCAGGACCTTCTTGCCGTACTTCAGCTCCAGGGCCGCCACGACCGGGAAGAGGTTGGCGTTGCCGACGCGCTCGCCGTAGCCGTTGGCCGTGCACTGCACATGCGTCGCGCCCGCGTCGACGGCGGCCAGGGTGTTGGCGACCGCGCAGCCCGTGTCGTCCTGGGCGTGGATGCCGAGCCGGGCACCGGTGTCGGCGAGGACCGTGGAGACGACGGCCTGGATCTGCGCCGGGAGCATGCCGCCGTTGGTGTCGCACAGGACGACGACGTCCGCGCCGGCCTCCGCCGCCGTGCGGACGACCGCCTTGGCGTACTCGGGGTTGGCGCGGTAGCCGTCGAAGAAGTGCTCGCAGTCGATGAAGACGCGGCGGCCCTGCTCCTTGAGGAAGGACACGGTGTCGCGGACCATCGCCAGGTTCTCGTCCAGGGTGGTGCGCAGGGCGAGTTCGACATGGCGGTCGTGCGACTTGGCGACCAGCGTGATCACCGGCGCTCCGGACTCCAGGAGCGCCCTGACCTGCGGGTCCTGGTCGGCGGTGGTGCCGGCGCGGCGGGTGGAGCCGAACGCGACGAGCTGGGCGTGCCGGAAGTCGATCTCCTGCTGGGCGCGGGCGAAGAACTCGGTGTCCCGGGGGTTCGCGCCCGGCCAGCCGCCCTCGATGAAGCCCACGCCGAAGTCGTCCAGGTGCCGTGCGATGGCCAGCTTGTCGGCGACGGTGAGGTTGATGCCCTCCCGCTGGGCGCCGTCGCGCAGGGTGGTGTCGAAGACGTGGAACGAATCGTCGAGTTCGCTGGTAGCGGTCATGGTCTCAAGGCTCCTGAGGATGGGATCTCGGTCGTACCGGAATGACCGGCTCCACCGCCCTCACATACTCCCTCGCGCTCTCGCCTCCGGCTGTGGGTGGGCCAGAAATGCGAAAAACCTCTCGCGGGTGCGAGAGGTCTGCGCGCGGGTCGAGGACGACGGTGTCCACCCGTACCTGGTCGTACGTGGTGGTCACTGCGGACCGGCGCGCCTGCTGCCAATAATCATGGCGAACGAGAGCACGGGGGCAGTCTGGCACAACCCCCGCGCTTCGCTCACGGTTGTCTCAGGATGCGGTCGGTCACCTCGTGTGGCGGACGTAGACGTGCGAGGTGTCGTACGTGTCGCCGGGCACGAGGTCGGGTGAGGCGCTGCCGAAGGCGATGGTGCGGCCGTGGCGGTCGGTCACCGGGGCGGACACGCTCTGGTCATTGGCGCCGCCCTGGGCGTCCGGGCTGGCGAGGACCGTGGTCCCGGTGCGCAGGTCGCGGACGTAGGCACGGGTCGTGCGGTTCGCGTCACCCGGGTCGGCCGAGACGAAGGCCAGGTGGCGGTTGTCGGCACTGAGGCTCGGATACGCGGTGAAGGCGGCCGGGTCGGTCGCGTCGATCCGGCGCACCTCGCCCGTCTTCAGGTCGCGGATGAAGGCGTTGTGCCCCTGGTTGGTGTCGCCCGGAGTGAGCCGCGAGTCGAGGGAGCTGAAGACCGCGTACCGGCCGTCCGCGCTGACCTGCGGGAACTCGCTCTGCCCGTCGGAGGCCCGGCCGTCCGGGGCCCGGTCGGCCTGGATCAGCTCGCCGCTCGGGACGTCGCGGACGTAGGCGTCGCTCCAGTCGCCCGAGGCCGGATGCGGCACGAGGAACTGGAAGCCGACGCGCTTGCCGTCGGCGCTGATGGACGGGTTGGTGGCGGCGGTCTTGCGGTCACCGGCGGCGGGCACCTGGCTGACGCGGACGGTCTTGCCGCCGGTGCGGTCGACACGGTAGACGCGGCCCCAGCGGTCCTCGCCCTCCCCGGGACCGGACCGCTGGGCTACGAAGGCGACGTAGCGGCCGTCGGCGCTGATGGCGGGCTGCCGGCCGGTGTCGTAGCCGGTGTCGACGGTGTCCTCGACGCGCTGTACGGCGCCGGTCCTGAGGTCCGCGACCCAGATGTGGCTCAGGCCGTCGCCGGGGTCGGTGGCACTGAAGGCCAGGTACCGGCCGTTGCCGCTCAGGGCGACGTCGTCGACGGAGCCGTCCACCGACCTGCCGGCCGGTCGGGTCGTACCGGTCCTCAGATCCCGGACGAAGGCGTCGGCGGTGCCGTCGGTGTCCCCGGCGACGAGGTTGTCGGCGCTGGAGACGAAGGCCAGAAGGCGGCCGTCGGTGCTCAGGCTCGGCCCGCCGGAGGGGGCGTTGCCGTCGGTGCCGTCCGGGGCGATGCTCGCCTTCTCCGTCCGCGGCGCCGGTGCGGGCGCGGCGGTCGCCGGCAGCGCGGCGACGGTGCCGAGCGTGACGGCCAGGGCCACGCCGAGCGCGACGGACGTGGCCCTCCTGGTGCTGATCATGTGCTGTTCCCCCTGTGTTCCCCGTGTCCCCGTGTGTCCCCGTGGACGCGTTTCCCCCGGCCCCGCGCCGAGGGCTCCCCAGAGCCAACATCACCACGGCCCAGCGGGTCAATCCGTCGTATTGAGTACAACCCGGGCGGGCGTTCAGGTGTCCGCGAGGAGGCTGTCGGCGAGGAACTCGCCGACGTGAGCGAGGACTTGGGTCCGGTCGGTGCCGCGCAGGCCGATCGCCACATGAATGGAGAAGCCGTCCAGCAGCGCCCGCAGCCGGGTGGCGAACCGGTCCGGGTCGACCCGGCGGAACTCGCCGCGCGAGACGCCCTCGGCGAGCAGCGCGACGAGGTCACGGTGCCAGGCCCCCTCGATGGCGGCCTGCCGGTCCCGGGCGTCGGCATCGGCGTTCTGCGAGCGGTTCCAGACCTCCAGCCACAGCGTCCAGTGCGGGTCGCGGTGACGGTCCGGGACGTACAGGTCGACGTAGGCGTCGAGGCGTTCACGGGCGGGCGCCGTCCGGGTCAGCAAGCGCCCCCGCTCGGCCCCGAGCCGGCCCTCGCTCCACTCCAGGGTGCGCAGCAGCAGCTCGTCCTTGGAGCCGAAGTAGTAGAGCAGGTGGCCGCTGCTCATGCCGACCTCGCGGCCGAGCGCCGCCATGGTGAGCTTCTCCAGGCCGCGCTCGGCGATCATCTCCATGGCGGCGGCGAGGACGTCCTCGCGGGGCGGGGCCTGCCTGCGCCCACCGGCCATCTGCGCTCCTAGGTCCTCGGCTGCTGCTGGGTGATGCAGTGGATGCCTCCACCGCCCGCGAAGATCGTACGGGCGTCCACCAGCGTCACGGTCCGCTCGGGGAAGAGGCGGCGGAAGACACCGGCCGCGATCTCGTCACGCGGGTCGCCGAAGCCGCACAGGACCACGCCGCCGTTGCAGAGGTAGTGGTTGATGTAGGAGTAGTCGGCCCAGTGGCCGTCGGCCTCCAGGACGGTCGGGGCGGGAACCTCGACGACCTCCAGACGCCGGCCGCGCGCGTCCGTCTGCGACGTCAGCAGGCCGATGACCTCCCGGGTCACCTCGTGGTCGGGGTGGGCGGGGTCGGGCTGGGAGTGGGCCACGACGACGCCCGGGCGGGCGAAGGCGGCGACGATGTCGACGTGGCCGAGGGTGCCGAAGAAGCGCGGAGGGTAGTCGCCGGTCAGGCCGCGGGGCAGCCAGATCGCCTTGCGAGTGCCGAGCTGCGCGTGGATCTCGGCCTCGACCTGCTCGCGGGACCAGCCCGGGTTGCGCTCCGGGCCGAGCTGGACGGTCTCGGTGAGCAGGACGGTGCCCTCGCCGTCGACGTGGATCGCCCCGCCCTCGTTGACGAGCTTCGAGGCGTACGTCCGCGCCCCCGCGAGGCCGGCGACGTACCCGGCGATCTCCGCGTCGTGGTCCCACCGGGCCCACTCCTGGGCACCCCAGCCGTTGAACGTCCAGTCGACGGCGGCCAGTCCGCCGTTCCCGTCGGTCAGGAAGGTCGGGCCGATGTCGCGCATCCAGGCGTCGTCGAGGTCGCGTTCCACGGTGTCGACGCCCGGGCCGAGGAGGGCGGCGGCCTCGGCGGCCTGCCCGGGCCCGCACACCACCGTCACCGGTTCGAAGCGGCGCACCGCGCGGGCGACCGACGCCCAGGCGATCCGGGCGGCGGCCAGGTCCTCGGGGTCGTCGAAGGTCGGGTTCGGGCCCGGCCAGGCCATCCAGGTCCGCTCGTGCGGGACCCATTCGGCGGGCATGCGGAAGCCGTCGGCGGCTGCGGACATCGTTGATCCTCAGAGGAAGTAGAGACGGTTCAGGGAGACGGAGTCGGCGGGTTCGGAGCGCAGCGGCTCGCCGTCGAGGGTGACGAGACCGCTGCGCTGGTCGACGTCGACGGCTCCGGTACGGGAGTTGCGGCGCAGGTCGGCCGGGCCGATGCCGCGGGTGCCGCGCACGGCGACCCTGCGGCGCCGGGTCGGCAGCGTGTCGTGCCCCTGGTCGAGCGCGGCGCGGGCGACGAACGCCACCGAGATCTCGGCCGGTGTCGCCCCGTGCGCGCCGAACTGCGGGCCGAGAACCAGGGGTTCACAGGTGTCGGTGGCGGCGTTCGGGTCGCCGGTCACGCCGTACGCCGGGAAGCCGGCCTTCAGCACCAGTTGCGGCTTGGCACCGAAGTACTCGGGCCGCCACAGCACGAGGTCGGCGAGCTTGCCGGTCTCGATGGACCCGACCTCGTGCGAAAGCCCGTGCGCGAGGGCGGGGTTGATGGTCAGCTTGGCCATGTACCGCAGGACGCGCTCGTTGTCGTGCTCGCCCGGCGCGCCGAACTCGGCCTTCATCTTGCCGGCCATGGCGAACGTACGGCGGACCGTCTCGCCCGCGCGCCCCATGCCCTGCGCGTCCGACGAGGTGATGCCGATCGCGCCCAGGTCGTGCAGGACGTCCTCGGCGCCCATGGTGCCGGACCGGATGCGGTCCCGGGCCATGGCGGCGTCGCCGGGCAGGTCGGTCTTGAGGTCGTGGACCGAGACGATCATGCCGTAGTGCTCGGCGACGGCGTCCCGGCCGAAGGGCAGGGTCGGGTTGGTGGAGGAGCCGATGACGTTCGGCACGCCCGCCATCTTCAGCACGTTCGGCACGTGACCGCCGCCGCAGCCCTCGATGTGGAAGGCGTGGATCGTCCGGCCCTCCAGCACCCGCAGGGTGTCCTCCACCGACAGGCATTCGTTCAATCCGTCGCTGTGCAGGGCGACTTGGACGTCGTGCTCCTCGGCGACGCGCAGCGCGGTGTCCAGGGCGCGGGTGTGGGCGCCCATGTCCTCGTGCACCTTGAAGCCGCTCGCCCCTCCCTCGGCGAGGGCCTCCACAAGGGGCGCCGGGCGGGAGGACGAACCCCGGCCCAGGAAGCCGATGTTGACGGGCCAGGCGTCGAACGCGCCGAACGCGTGCCGCAGCGCCCAGGGCGAGTTGACGCCGACGCCCCACACGGGCCCGAACTCCTGCCCGATGATCGTGGTCACGCCGGACGCCAGCGAGGCCTCCATGACCCGCGGCGACAGCAGGTGGACATGGGTGTCGACGGCCCCGGCGGTGGCGATGAGGCCCTCACCGGAGACGATCGACGTGCCCGTGCCGACGACCACGTCGACCCCGTCGAGGGTGTCGGGGTTGCCGGCCCTCCCGATCGAGCAGATCCGGCCCTCGCGGATGCCGATGGAGACCTTCCGGACGCCCTGCACGGCGTCGATCACGACGACGTTGCTGACCACGACGTCACAGGTCTCCCGGACCGCGGCGGCCTTCAGGTGCAGGCCGTCACGGGCGGTCTTGCCGAATCCGGCGAGGAACTCGTCGCCGGTCCGCTGAGAGTCGGACTCGACCTCGACGACCAGCCCCGAGTCGCCGAGACGGATGCGGTCCCCGGCGCGGGGCCCATGGGTGGCGGCGTACTCGTACGGGGTGAGGCGGCGGGCCTCGGCGGGGTGGCCTCCTGGGCGGCTCATCGTTCGACCTCCTGATCGGCTGCTGTTCCCGGTACGCCGAGATAGCCGCAGGCGGCGGCGCGCCGCAGCGCCTCCTCCTGCGCGCCCGGAGCGTCCAGCGGCCCGTCGACGAGCCCGGCGAACCCGATCGCGATCCGCTCTCCCCCGATCGGGACCAGCCCGACCTCGGCGCTCTCCCCCGGCCCGAACCGCACGGACGAGCCGGCGGGCACGGCCGGCCGCATGCCGTAGGCCCGCCCGCGGTCGAAGCGGAGCCGCGGGTTGGCCTCGAAGAAGTGGAAGTGGGAGGTCACGGAGACCGGCACGGTCGCGGTGTTGGTGACGGTCAGCCGTACGGCCGGCTCAGGTTCGGGCTGCCCCGGTCCGGGCAGCAGGGCGCCCGGGGCGTCGGGCCCCGAGCCGCCTGCGATGGGGTCGGAGACGACGGCGAGCCGTGAGCCGTCGTCGAAGACGGCCTCGACGTGCACCTCGGTGACGACGTCGGCGACACCGGGCAGCACGTCACCGGCCGCGAGGACGGACCGGGCGGCCTCGACGGCCTCCGCGAGCCGCTTGCCGTCCCGGGCGGCCTCACACACCGTGTCGGCGATGAGCGCGGTCGCCTCGGGGACGTTGAGCCTCAACCCCCTGGCCCTGCGGGCGCGGGCCAGCTCGGCGGCGCCGAAGAGCAGCAGCCGGTCGCGTTCGGTCGGGGTCAGCCGCATGTCACTCCCTCCATTTAGAGCATCACTCTAAACATAGATCCCTGATGCCGAAAGGTTGACGACGATGGTCCGGCCACATCACATTGAACGTCGCTCTAACCGAGGGAGACCAGCATGCCGATCGAACAGCGCGGAGTCGACACCATCCCGGAGGAGGAACGCACGAGCGGGCCACCCGACCTCGTCTCGATCCTGCTCGGCTCCAACCTCTGCCTGGGCGTGATCGTCTTCGGCTGGCTGCCGCCGTCCTTCGGCCTGGACTGGTGGTCGTCGGTCGGCGCGGTGCTCGCGGGCACGGTGGCGGGCGTGCTGTTCACGGCCCCGCTGGCCCTGGTGTCGCTGCGCACCGGCACCAATCTGTCGACCTCCTCCGGTGCCCAGTTCGGGGTCCGCGGGCGGCTGGTCGGCTCCGTCGTCGGGCTGCTGCTGGCCCTCGGCTACACGGCGCTGACCGTGTGGATCGGCGGGGACGTGATGGTGAGCGTCCTGGGCCGGCTGGCCGGACTGCCACAGGGCGGGGTGTCGTACGGCGTCGTCTACGGGCTGCTCACCGCGGCCACCGTCGCGGGCGCCGTCCACGGCTACCGGGTCCTGCTGGCGATGTCGCGGGTGCTGGCGTTCGGCATGACGGCCCTGCTGGTACTGGGCGTGATCGCCTACGCCCCCGGCTTCACCACGGCCGCGCTACCGGAGGCCGGCGGCTATCTGCTGGGCGGGTTCTGGCCGACCTGGCTGCTCGCGGCCGTGGCCGCCGGGCTGTCCGGGCCGGTCGCGTTCATCACGCTGCTCGGCGACTACACCCGCTACATCTCCCCGGTCCGCCACTCCCCCCGCCGGGTGCTGCACGCGACCTGGCTGGGGCTGATGCTGGGCCTGCTGGTCCCGCAGCTGTTCGGCACGTTCACGGCCTACAGCGCAAGGGCGGCCCTGGACTACGCGGGCCCGCTGGTGGACGCGGCCCCGTCCTGGTACCTCGTGCCGCTGCTCCTCGCCGCCTCCGCCGGGTCGGTCGGCAACGCGGGGCTGATGCTCTACTCGATGGGCCTCGACCTGGACGCGATCCTGCCGCGGGCCTCCCGCGCCAGGGCGACGTACGTGGTGGCGGCCGTCGCCACGGCCTGTGTCTTCGCCGGGCACTACTACGCGACCGCGCAGGACGCGATGACGTCCTTCGTGCTGCTCCTGACGGCCATCGGCACGCCCTGGGCCGTCATCACCCTCATCGGCTTCGCCCGCTGCGGCGGCGTCTACGACGCGGACGCCCTCCAGGTCTTCAACCGCCGCGCCCGGGGCGGTCGGTACTGGTACCACGCCGGCTGGAGCGTCCCGGCGACCGCCTCCTGGGCGGCCGGCGCGACCGTCGGGGTCCTGGCGGTGTCCCTGCCGTCGTACGAGGGTCCGCTGCTGTCCCTGACCGGCGGGGTGGACTGCAGCTTCCTGCTGTCGGGGGTGGTGGGAGGGGCGGCGTACGCGCTGACGGCCCCGGGTTCCGTGCGTCAGGAACCCGGGGCCGAAGAGGCAAGTCGTGCTTCCAGCCCAACCGCTTCGGGCGGTGGGTGGGCATAGGTCCGGGGGTCCGGGGTCCGGGGGCGGAGCCCCCGGAAAGCCGGGCCGGTCAGCCCAGGCGGTGCATCCAACCGTGGGCGTCAGAGGCCGTACCCCGCTGGATGTCCAGCAGCGCCTGGCGGAGGCGGAGCGTGACCTCGCCCGGCTCTCCCCCGCTCTGCTTCCACTCCGCCCCGGCCCGCTTCACCGTACCGACCGGGGTGATCACCGCGGCCGTACCGCACGCGAAGACCTCCGTCAGCGACCCGTTCTCCGAGTCCCGCTGCCACTGGTCGACCGAGACCCGGCCCTCCTCCGCCTCGTACCCGAGGTCACGGGCGACGGCGAGCAGGGAGTCGCGTGTGACGCCCTCCAGGATCGAGCCGGTGAGCGAGGGCGTCACGATCTTGTCGCCGTACACGAAGTACAGGTTCATGCCGCCCAGCTCCTCGACCCAGGTGTGCTCCACGGCGTCGAGGTAGCAGACCTGGTCGCAGCCCTTCGTGGCGGCCTCGGCCTGTGCGAGCAGGGAGGCCGCGTAGTTGCCGCCGGTCTTCGCGTCGCCCATGCCGCCCGGGACGGCCCGGACCCGGTCCTCGGAGACCCAGATGGAGACCGGCTTCACACCACCGGGGAAGTACGCCCCGGCCGGGGAGGCGATCACCAGGAACAGGTACTCGTTGGCCGGCTTCACACCCAGCCCGACCTCGGTGGCGATCATGAACGGGCGCAGGTAGAGGGATTCCTCACCGCCGTGCGCCGGCACCCATGCCTTGTCCTGCTTCACCAGGGCGTCGCACGCCTCGATGAACGTCTCGACCGGCAGCTCGGGCATCGCGAGCCGGCGGGCGGAGCGCTGGAACCGCTCGGCGTTCTTCTCGGGGCGGAAGGTGGCGACGGAGCCGTCGGGCTGACGGTAGGCCTTGAGCCCTTCGAAGATCTCCTGGGCGTAGTGCAGGACCGTGGTGGCGGGGTCGAGGGAGATCGGCGCGTACGGCACGAGCTGGCCGTCGTGCCAGCCGCGGCCCTCCGTCCACTTGATCGTCACCATGTGGTCGGTGAAGTGGCGGCCGAACCCGGGGTTGGCCAGGATCCCTTCGCGTTCCGCGGCGGAGAGCGGGTTGGCGGAGGGCTTGAGCTCGATCGTGGGCGTCGTCATGGGTTGATGTCCTTCACCGGTTGTAGTGACGGGCCGCGCTCGGTACTGCTCTGATGGTGACCAGTGCTAGGACGTCCGAGCATTCCCTCATTCCGCGGCCTCGCGTTCGATTATCGCCCGGGGGCGGCGGCGGAAGGAACGGGGTGAATGCGGCCCGGTGGTCGATGGTGACACCCGGCGGGAACATGCGGAAGCCGCCGGGTGCGGTTGCGACCCGGCGGCTTGCGGTGTGCAGCGGCGGGTCAGCCGGCTACGCGTACGGCGAGCGCGTCGCCGATCTCCGAGGTGGAACGGGCGGGCTTGCCGGTGCGCTCCGACAGGTCGGCGGCGACCGCGTCGTCGATGCGGGCGGCCTCGGCCTCGTAGCCGAGGTGGCGCAGGAGCAGGGCCACGGACAGCACGGTGGCGGTCGGGTCGGCCTTGCCCTGGCCGGCGATGTCCGGGGCCGATCCGTGCACGGGCTCGAACATCGAGGGGAAGTCGCCGGAGGGGTTGATGTTGCCGCTCGCGGCGACGCCGATGCCGCCGGAGACGGCCGCGGCGAGGTCGGTGACGATGTCGCCGAAGAGGTTGTCCGTGACGATCACGTCGAAGCGCTCGGGCTGCGTGACGAGGTAGATCGTCGCCGCGTCCACGTGCATGTACTCGGTGGTGACCTCGGGGAACTCCTCGGCCACCTTGTTGAAGATGTTCGTCCACAGGTGACCGGCGAAGGTCAGCACGTTGTTCTTGTGGATCAGCGCGAGCTTCTTGCGCGGGCGGGCCTGGGCCCGCGCGAAGGCGTCCCGCACCACGCGCTCGACACCGAAGGCCGTGTTCACGGAGACCTCGGTGGCGACCTCGTGCTCGGTGCCCTTGCGGATCGTGCCGCCGTTGCCGGTGTACGGGCCCTCGGTGCCCTCGCGGACCACGACGAAGTCGATCTCCGGCTCGCCCGCCAGCGGAGTGGCGACACCCGGGAGGAGCTTCGAGGGACGCAGGTTGACGTGGTGGTCGAAGGCGAAGCGGAGCTTGAGCAGGAAGCCGCGCTCCAGGACGCCGGAGGGCACGGACGGGTCGCCGATCGCGCCGAGCAGGATGGCGTCGTGCCGCTTCAGGGCGTCGAGGTCGGCGTCGGTGAGGGTCTCACCCGTGGCGTGGTAGCGCCGGGCGCCGAAGTCGTACTCCTCGGTCTCCAGCTTCACATCCTGCGGAAGGACGGCGGAGAGGACCTTCAGACCTTCGGCCACGACCTCCTGGCCGATGCCGTCACCGGGGATCACTGCGAGATTGATGCTGCGAGACATGCGGGCACCCTACTCCTCGTCCCATGGGATGACACGAGGTGTCCGTGATGCGGACAGCGGGACGGCACCCGCCCGGGGGACGGCACGCGCCCGTCGGCTCGCGTTCACCCGTACGTGGTGGGGACGTTGGGCTCCGCTGGGAAGTTCACTCGACATGGAGATCCCCCACTTCGGCATCCCGCCCGAGCTCGCCCGCCGGATGAGCATGGCGGAGCAGCACGAGTACCTGCGGACGAAACTCTCCCGGCGGCGCACCCTGGTGACCGCGGGCGCGGTGGCGAGCGGGCTGCTGACCGGCTGCTCCGGTTCCGGCTCCCGGTCCGGGCAGGGCGGCGCCACGACGGCCGGGAGCCCGTCGCCGGGTACCTCGACGGCGCCCGGCTCCCTCGTCACGCCCTTCGGCCGCCATCTCGCGTTCGGCGCCGACCCCAAGACGCAGATGCGGATCTCCTGGCAGGTGCCGCTCGCGGTTCGGAAGCCCTACGTCCGGGTGGGCCTGCGCCCGGACGACCTCGGCCGCAAGGTCGAGGCGGAGCTGCGCGACCTGCACACCCCGGAGCTGAAGGGCGTCCGGGCGGCGGTCGACCAGTACTACCTGCACGCAGCGCTGGACGGCCTGCGCCCGGACACCACGTACTACTACGGCGTCGGCCACGAGGGCTTCGACCCGGCCTCCCCCGGGCACCGGCGGACCGTCACGTCCTTCCGCACGGCACCGGCGAGCCCGCCGGAGCGGTTTGTGTTCACCGCGTTCGGCGACCAGGGCGTGGGCGACGAGGCGGCCCTCAACGACCGTACGCTGCTGGGCCGGGAGCCCGCCTTCCATCTGCACGCCGGCGACATCTGCTACGCGGACCCGACCGGAAAGGGCAAGGAGTCGGACGTCTTCGACGCGAGCCAGTGGGACCGGTTCCTGAGGCAGACCGAGCCGGTGGCCAGGTCGGTGCCGTGGATGGTGACGACCGGCAACCACGACATGGAGGCCTGGTACTCACCGGACGGCTACGGCGGCCAGCTCGCCCGCTTCTCCCTGCCGGACAGCGGCTTCGACGCGCGTACGGCGCCGGGCGTGTACGCCTTCACGTACGGCAACGTGGGCGTGATCGCGCTGGACGCGAACGACGTGTCGTACGAGATCCCCGCCAACTTCGGCTACACGGAGGGGAGGCAGACGAAGTGGCTGGACGGCAAGCTGGGTGAGCTGAGGTCATCGAACGACGTCGACTTCATCGTCGTCTTCTTCCACCACTGCGCGTACTCGACCTCCACGCACGCCTCCGACGGCGGAGTGCGGGCCGAGTGGCTGCCGTTGTTCGCCCGGCACGAGGTGGACCTGGTGATCAACGGGCACAACCACGTCTACGAGCGGACCGACGCGATCCGGGGCGGCGAGGTGGGCCGGCCGGTGCCGGTCGGCGGGACGACGGATCCTCGGCGGGACGGGATCGTGTACGTCACCGCGGGCGGCGGCGGCAAGGAGCTGTACGGCTTCCCCGACGGCGTGAAGGAGAGCTACGAGGGGAACACCGCCGACCACGAGCCGGTCACGACGTTCCGCTGGACCAAGTCCCGGGACACCAAGGCTGAGTCGGCGCCGTGGTCGCGGGTGCGCTACCGCGGCTTCTCGTTCCTCTCGGTGGAGGCGGTCAGCGACGCCAGGCCGGAACTGAAGGTGTCGGCGCTGACGTCGAGCGGTGCGCGGATCGACCACTTCGAGGTGCGGCGCGGGGCGTGAGGCTCCGCACCGCTCCTCGTCGGGCGGCTCCCGGTCCTGTGGCGCTGTGCGCGGCTCAGTGGCCGCTGGATCCGCCGTTGTCCCTGCGGTCGAGGGCGCGCTGGAGCGCGGCGGCGGCGTTCTTGCGGTCGGACTCGGTCGTACGGGAAACGTGACGGACTCGGCGGCGGACGGTCGTCTCGGCCATGGGAAATCGACTCCTTCGACAGCACGGAGTGCACAGGGAGGTATACGAGACGCCGGAGGGGGCGGGGAGCGGTGCCGCAGGGGTTGCCTGCACGGGGCCCGGCTCACGACCGCCATTCGCTTGGTCGAGCGAGACGTTCGGCTCCTACAAAGCTAAGGGAGCGCGGAGCGTCTGTCTCCACAATTACTCGGACTTCCTACTATCTGAGACGGTGGACTGGGTCACACCGCTCTGACCTGCGGTGATTTCTAAAGCACGTCACCGTCGCGCCAGTCGAAGATCAGTTCCTGCCCGTGGTCGAGGGGGCCGGCCAGGGCGGTACGGACGTAGGTGCTGCCCTCTTCGTCCGGCAGGCGGACGACGCCGTCCCGGGGGCTGAGGGCGTGCACGTGCCCGGGCCACGGCTCCCAGCCGCGGGAGGTGTAGAGCCGAGCCCCGTCGTCACTGGCGGAGAGGGCGCCGAGGTCGTAGGCGCGGTCGACGACGCGTTCCAGCTCGGCCATGACCTGTCCGCCGAGTCCGGTGCGCCGTGCGTCCGCACGGACGGCGACGTTCTCGACGTAGCCCGTACGCAGCCACCGGCCGCGGTGCCGCACCCGGCGCATCACGACCGCCCCGTGCGCGGCGAGGCCGGAGTCGTCGTGCACGAGGGCGTGCAGACCGCCGAGACCGTGGTCCCAGTCCTCGTCACCGAAGTCGCCGTCGAAGGCGGCGTCCAGCAGGCCTCGTACGGCGTCGAGTTCGGCGGGGGTCAGATCGGCGGTGTGGGCGGTGCGCACTCGGATGCTCATCGGCCCAGTCTTTCCCCGGACATGGCGACGGGCCAGGTCTTTTCGACCTGGCCCGTCGGTGCGCCGCGGGGTGTCAGCCCATGTGCGGGTAGGTGTAGTCCGTCGGCGGGACCAGCGTCTCCTTGATGGCGCGGGTCAGGGTCCAGCGCATCAGGTTCTGCGGGGCGCCGGCCTTGTCGTTGGTGCCGGAGGCACGGCCGCCGCCGAAGGGCTGCTGGCCGACGACGGCACCGGTCGACTTGTCGTTGATGTAGAAGTTGCCGGCCGCGTAGCGGAGCTTGTCGGCCGTGTAGGCCGCCGCCGCGCGGTCGTTCGCGATGACCGAGCCGGTCAGGGCGTAGTCGGAGACGGACTCCATCTGGGTCAGCATCTCGTCGTACTGGTCGTCCTCGTAGACGTGCACGGCGATGATCGGGCCGAAGTACTCGGTGCGGAAGACCTCGTTCTCCGGGTCGGTGCACTCGATGACGGTCGGCCGGACGAAGTAGCCCACGGAGTCGTCGTAGGTGCCGCCCGCGACGATCGTGCAGGAGGCGTCCTCCTTGGCGCGGTCGATGGCGGCCTTGTTCTTGGCGAAGGCACGCTCGTCGATGACGGCGCCGATGAAGTTCGACAGGTCCGTGACGTCGCCCATCTTGATGCCGTCGACCTCGGCGGCGAGCTCCTCCTTGAAACCGGAGTTCCAGATGGAGGCGGGGATGTACGCCCGGGAGGTGGCGCTGCACTTCTGACCCTGGAACTCGAAGGCACCACGGGTGAACGCCGTCTTCAGGATCGCCGGGTCGGCCGAGGGGTGGGCGACGAGGAAGTCCTTGCCGCCGGTCTCGCCGACGAGGCGCGGGTAGGTGCGGTACTTCTCGATGTTCGCGCCGACCGTCTTCCACAGGTACTGGAAGGTGGGCGTCGAGCCCGTGAAGTGGATGCCCGCGAGGTCGCGGTGGACCAGGGCGACCTCGGAGACCTCGATGCCGTCGCCGGTGACGAGGTTGATGACGCCCTTGGGCAGCCCGGCCTCCTCCAGCAGCTGCATCAGCAGCACGGCGGCGTGCGTCTGCGTCGGGGACGGCTTCCAGACGACGACGTTGCCCATCAGGGCCGGGGCCGTCGGCAGGTTGCCCGCGATGGCGGTGAAGTTGAAGGGCGTGATCGCGTAGACGAAGCCCTCCAGCGGGCGGTGGTCCAGACGGTTCCAGACGCCCGGGGAGTTGGCCGGCGGCTGCTCGGCCAGGAGCTTGCGGGCGTAGGAGACGTTGAACCGCCAGAAGTCGATCAGCTCGCACGGCGTGTCGATCTCGGCCTGCTGGGCGGTCTTGGACTGGCCGAGCATGGTCGAGGCGGCGAGCGTCTCGCGCCACGGGCCGGACAACAGCTCGGCGGCGCGCAGGATGATCGCGGCGCGGTCGTCGAAGGACATCGCGCGCCAGGCGGGGGCGGCGGCCAGGGCCGCGTCGATGGCGTCCTGGGCGTCCGCCCGCGTGGCGTTGCGGTACGTGCCGAGCACGGCCTGGTGGTTGTGCGGCTGGACGACCTGGAAGGCCTCGCCGCCGCCCATCCGCTTCTCGCCGCCGATGGTGCAGGGCAGGTCGACGGGGTTGTCGGCCAGCTCCTTCAGCCGGGCCTCCAGGCGGGCCCGCTCGGGCGAGCCGGGGGCGTAGCCGTGCACCGGCTCGTTGACGGGGGTGGGGACCTGGGTCACAGCGTCCATGTTTTCCGTAACTCCTTACTGAGCGGTGTGTCGGTCTCAGCCCTCGTGGGGCTGTCAGCCCTTGGTGAGCATGCTGCGGGCGAAGAAGCGCAGGTTGGCAGGCTTCTCCGCGAGACGGCGCATGAAGTAGCCGTACCAGTCGGTGCCGTACGCGGTGTAGACGCGCATCCGGTGGCCCTCGGCGGCCAGCCGCAGGTGCTCGTCGGTGCGGATGCCGTAGAGCATCTGGAACTCGTACTCGTCGGGCTTGCGCCCGGCCTGGTGGGCGAGTTCCTGGCCGATCGCGATCAGGCGCGGGTCGTGGGACCCGATCATCGGGTACCCCTTCCCCTCCATCAACGTCCGCAGAATACGAACGTATGCCCGGTCGATCTCGTGTTTGTCCTGGTACGCGACCGCGGCGGGCTCCTTGTACGCGCCCTTGACCAGGCGGACCCGGCTGCCGCTCTCCGCGAGGCGGCGGGCGTCGGCCTCGGTGCGGAAGAGGTAGGCCTGGATGACGCAGCCGGTCTGCGGGAAGTCCTTCCGCAGTTCCTCGTGGATGGCGAACATCGAGTCGAGGGTGGTGTGGTCCTCGGCGTCGAGCGTGACCGTCGTGCCGATCTCGGCGGCGGCCTCGACGACCGGGCGGACGTTCTTCAGCGCCAGCTCGTGGCCGTCATCCAGCGCCTGCCCGAACATCGACAGCTTCACCGACATCTCGGCGCGGGTGCCGAGCTCCAGCGGCTTGAGGCGGTCGACGAGCTCCAGGTAGGCGTC
This sequence comes from Streptomyces sp. NPDC029044, assembly GCF_040637495.1. Lineage (NCBI taxonomy): Bacteria > Bacillati > Actinomycetota > Actinomycetes > Kitasatosporales > Streptomycetaceae > Streptomyces > Streptomyces sp. NPDC029044. The sequence continues at coordinate 18,715 of NZ_JBEZWN010000006.1, read as the reverse complement.
CCGGGCGGCGGCGGCCTGCGCGGGGTTGGTGATGTCCTCGCCGACGACGTCCATCGTCAGTTCGAGGCCGTGGTCCGCGAGGTCCCGGACGACGGGGACGATGTCGTCGACGTCCTCGCCCGGGATGAAGCGGTCGACGACCTGCTTGGTCACCGGGGCCGCCGAGATCAGGCGTCGCATCCGGTCGCTGCGTGACGCGGCGAGAATCACGGGACCCAGCACGGGGCACCTCCAGAGCACAAGCAACGTGATGGCCGGACCCCGCGCGGATGACGCGTCGGGTACGGCACGGAGAACCACCGTGAAACCTAAGGATCCCTCCGATCGTCGGCCATCGACAGCTGTCACGCATTCGTGCCGCAGATCTCAGACAGATGTATGAAGGGGTCCGGGAAGTGCGCGACAATGCCCGGGTGACGTCGGAACACAGGGGCGACTACGAGGAGCTGGTCGACGAGATCTCGGAGCTGCTCGGCGCACCCGCGACCCTGGAGAACCGGGACTTCGAGCTGATCGCCTTCGGGGCGTACGACAGTGAGGGCGACCTCGATCCGTCGGCCCTGGACCCGGTGCGCACCCGCTCGATCCTCACCCGCCGCTCGACCGCGGCGGTCCGGGCGTGGTTCGAGGGCTTCGGCATCACCCGGGCGACGGGCCCGGTCCGCATCCCGCCGACCCCGGAGGCCGGGGTCTACCGGGGCCGGATCTGCCTCCCCGTCCGCCACCGGGGCGTGGTGCACGGCTACGTCTGGCTCCTGGACGACGATCCCGGTCCGAGCGAGCCCCGGCTCGACGCCGCCATGCGGGTCACGGCCCGCATCGGCGCCCTCCTCGCGGACGAGGCCCAGCACGGCGCCGACCTCAGCCGCGAACTGAGGGCGGTGCTCACCGCCGGGCCCGGCTGGCAGAGCGACATGGCGATCGCGGAGCTGCGCACCGCCCTCGTCTCCCGCGCCGACGGCCCCCACACGGTGGTCTGCGTCGCCCCCTGGCCCTCGGCCGACCCGGACGACGCCCCGTCGGTCCGCACGATGCCGGGCGCGACGGCACTGTGCACGTTGCCGTGGGGGGCGACGGCCCAGTGCCTGGCGCTCCTGATCCGCCTGCGCTCCCCGGACGTCCTCACCCCGGCGACGACGGCGGCGGGGCGACTGCTGGAGCGGGCGCGAGGGGGAAGCGGCGCGTGGAGCGCGGCCGCGCGTGGGGCGGGCGGCAGCGGCCCGGGCGGACACACCACCGGCGGCACCGGCGGCTCCTCCACGGGCACCGCGGGTGCAGCGGGCACGGCAAGCGGAACAGGCACCGAGAGCAGAGCAGGCGCAGCCGGGCCCGCCGCCGGTGTCGCCACCCCCCGCTCCGGCCTCACCGACCTGGCGACCGCCTGGGCGGAGGCGTCGGCGGCCGCCCGGGCGGCACTGGCCGAGGCGCGGTTCGGGCCGGTCGCGCAGTGGGCGTCGATCGGGCCGTTCCGGCTGCTCACGGCCCTGCCCCCGGAGGTCGCCCACGACCCTGTCGCCCGCACGCTGCTCACCCCGGTCCACCACGAACTCGCCCGGACCGCCGAGGTCTACCTGGACTGCGCCGGCCAGGCCGCCCGGGCCGCCGCCGAGCTGGGCATCCACCGCCAGACCCTGTACTACCGCCTGTCCCGGATCGAGAAGCTCACCGGCCTCGACCTGGACGACGGCGAGGACCGTCTGCTGCTGCACATGGCCCTGAAGGCACACCGACTCTGAGGACCGGCCCGCCCATGCCCCTGCTGCTGCTCGACCTCGACAACACCCTGATCGACCGGGACGCGGCGTTCCGCGGCGCGGTGACGGCGTTCCTCGCCGGGCACGCGCTGCCCCCGAGCGACGTCGAGTGGGTGATGACCCTCGACGCGAGCGGATACACCCCCCGCCATGAGGTCGCCCAGGCCCTGGGCAGCCGGTACGGCGTCGACCAGGAGGCTGTCCGTTCCTTCCTCGACCGGGGCGCGGCCGACCGCGTCGTCCTGGACGGCCCCACGCGCACCGCGCTCGGCCGGGCGGTCACCGGCGGCTGGACCCTGGTCATCGTCACCAACGGCCGTACCGCACAGCAGGAGGCGAAGATCCGGAACACCGGCCTGGACGAGCTGACCCACGGCTGGGTCGTCTCCGAGGCGGTCGGCCACAAGAAGCCCGCGCCGGAGATCTTCCACGCCGCTGCCGCCGCCGTCGGCTCCACCCTCGACGGCGCCTGGGTGATCGGCGACTCCCCGCACGCCGACATCGCCGGCGCCGCGGCCATCGGCGCCCACAGCGTCTGGGTGTCGGCCGGGCGCCCCTGGCCCGGCACTCCCCGCCGCCCCACAAGGAGCTGCTCCGACGCCGCCTCCGCCATCGAGTCGGTCGTCCGCACTCCCTTGTGATCCGCACACCGCTGTGATCGCACTCCCCTGTGATCCCATGGGGTGGGCGACCAACTCGCCGCGCCGTACGGTCGATGGCCGGAGTGTCCCGCAAGGAGGCGCGGACCCGGGCGGTCGCGGGCCTGGACCGGGTCGGCATCCCGGACGCGGCCCGCCGGTCACGGGCGTTTCCGCACGAGTACTCCGGCGGCATGCGGCAGCGCGCGGTGATCGCCATGGCGACCGTCAACGAACCGGACGTCGTCGTCGCCGACGAGCCCACCACCGCTCTCGACGAGGAGCGGCGCGACCAGGTGCTGCGGCTGCCGGCGGAGCAGCGAGAAGCCGTCGGGGCCGCGCTGGTCCTGGTGACGCACGACATGGACGTCGTCGGCGGCCACGCGGACCGTGTGCCGGTCATGTACGCCGGGCGGCTCACCGAACTCGGCGCGGCGGACGAGGCGCCGGCCCGCCCCCGGGCCCCCTGCACGGCCGGCCTGCCGGCGTCGCTCCCCCGGAACGCGCTCCCCGAGCGCCATCTGCCCGCCCTGCGGGGCACGCCCCCCGTCCCGGGCGCGCTTCCGACGGGCTGTGCCTTCGCCCCGCGCTGCCCGCTCGCGGCGGACGCCTGCCGCACGGCGGAACCGGAGCCCCGGGAGGTGGACGGACGGCTGCTCGCCTGCCACCGCGCCGAGGAACTCCCCCATCCCGCCCACGCGTTGTTCCTGAAGGAGCCCCGGACCGCATGACCGACGACCTCCTGCTGGACGTCCGGGACCTGGTCGTCCGCTACGGCCCGGTCACCGCCGTCGACGGCGTCTCCTTCTCCCTGGCCGCCGGCGAGACCCTGGCCCTGAACGGCCCGTCCGGCTGCGGCAAGTCCCCCACGGCCCCGGCGGTGCTCCAACTGCGCCGCCCGGCCGCGGGCCAGGTGCGTTTCGAGGAACGGGAGTTGACGAACCTCTCCGATCGCGAGCTGCGTCCGCTGCGCCCCCGCCTGCAACCGGTCTTCCAGGACCCCTACGGCACTCTCAGCCCCCGCCACCGCATCCGGGACGCCATCGCCGAACCCCTGAAGGTCCAGGGCCGCTGGCATCCCGTCGAGGGCCCCGCCCGGGTCGCCGAACTCCTCGACCGGGTCGGCCTCGACCCGGCGTACGGCGACCGCCGGCCGCACGAACTCTCCGGCGGCCAGTGCCAGCGGGCCGGCATCGCCCGCGCCCCGGCCTCCGGCCCCCGCCTGCTGGTCCTCGACGAGCCGGTGTCGTCCCTCGATCCGTCGGTGCGGGCGGGCGTGCTGAACCTGCTCGCCGATCTCCAGGACGACCTGGGCCCGGGCTACCTGTTCATCTGCCACGACCGGGCGGTCGTACGGCACTTCGCGGACCGGGTGGTCGAGATGCGCGAGGGGCGCGTCACGTCCGGGCAGCGCCCTCGATCGCCTGGCGGAGCCCCGCGGCGAGCTGACCGGCCTCGGGTGCGCTCTCGGGATCGAAGGTCCACTGCGCCATCAGCCCCATCATCAGGGTGAGGTAGAAGTACCCGAGGGTGTCCACCCGCTCCTCGGGGACGTCCTCCTCGCGTCCGCCGTGGAAGAGCGTGACGATCCCGCGCGCCCCCTCGCGCTGTGCCCGCGCCAGATGCTCCCGCACCTCCGGCAGCTGGTCGCCCATGGCCACGATCTCCATGCTGAGCCGCCAGAGCGAGCCGGGCTCCCGCATGGTCTGGATGATGTTCGCCCACACCTCGGTGAACCGCTCCAACGACCCCGGCTCGCCCCGCAGTTCGCCGCCGCCCTCGAAGGCGTCGGACATGCCCTCCACCATCTCGACGTACGCCCGCGCCAGCAGCGCGTCCTTCGAGCCGTAGTGGTAGCCGATCGACGCCAGGTTGGTCCCCGACTCCTTGACGATGTCGCGCGCGGTCGTGCGCAGGAAGCCCTTCGCCAGCAGGCAGCGCTTGGCGCCCTCCAGCAGATCCTCACGGTGTCCCATGGCACGCCACCCTACCCCGGTGTCCAGACGAGCGTCTTAAACGCCCGTACTAGACAAGCGTTTAAGACGCTCGTACAGTCCTGCTCATGACGACGACACCCCACCCCCCGGCCCGCGCGGGTGGCCGCGAGTGGACCGCTCTCGGCGTGCTGATGCTGCCGCTGCTGCTGGTCTCGATGGACGTCTCGGTCCTCTACTTCGCGGTCCCGGCGATCAGCGCCGACCTGGAACCCAGCGCCACCGAGCAGTTGTGGATCTTCGACATCTACGGCTTCGTGCTGGCGGGTCTGCTGATGACGATGGGCGCGCTCGGCGACCGCATCGGCCGCCGCAGGCTCCTGCTGATCGGCGCCGCCGCCTTCGGTACGGCGTCCCTGCTCGCGGCCTACGCGAACAGCGCGGAGACCCTGATCGCGGGCCGCGCCCTGCTGGGCATCGGCGGCGCGACGCTGATGCCCAGCACGATGGCGCTGGTCCGCACGATGTTCACCGACCCCGGGCAGCGCGCGAAGGCCATCGGCCTGTGGTCGGGCGTGATGACGGCCGGCATCGCCCTCGGCTCGGTGCTGAGCGGCGTCCTCGTCGAGCACTTCTGGTGGGGCTCGGTCTTCCTGGTCAACCTGCCCGCGATGGTGATGCTCCTGGTCCTCGGCCCCCTCCTGCTGCCGGAGTCCAGGAACCCGCACCCCGGCCGCTTCGACTGGCCGAGCGTCCCGCTGTCCATGGCCGCGGTGCTCCCCGTGATCTACGGCCTGAAGGAGCTGGCCTCGGAGGGCTGGGACGTGCGGTACGCGCTGTCGGTGTCGGCCGGACTGCTCTTCGCCGCGCTGTTCGTGCAGCGTCAGCGCACGGCGGTGTCCCCGCTCATCTCACCGGAGCTGTTCCGGCGCCCCGGCTTCAGCCCGGCCATGGCCCTCAACCTGGTGGCGGCCTTCGGCATGATGGGCTCGGCGTACTTCACGACCCAGTACATCCAGTCGGTCCTGGACAAGAGCCCGCTGGAGGCGGCGCTGTGGAGCCTGCTGCCGTCGGTGCCCATCGGCCTGGCCGCCCCGGTCGCCGCCCGGCTGGTGCAGCGGGGCGTGCCCCGGGCGCACGTCGTCGGCGGTGGCTTCGCTGTCACCGCGTGCGGCTATGTGCTGCTGGCCCTGACCGGGACGGACTCCCTCTGGCTGCTGCTGGCCGCCTGCGCCGTCCTGGCCTGCGGCATCGTCACCGTCATGGCTCTGGTGGTGGACCTGGCCATGAGCGCCGCTCCGGTGGAGAAGGCGGGCGCCGCCTCGTCCCTGATGGAGACCGGCACGGAGTTCGGCGGCGCGCTCAGCATGGCGTTCCTCGGTTCCATCGGCACGGCCGTCTACCGCCACGAGATCCCCGCCTCGGCACCCGCCACGGCCCAGGAGACCCTGGGCGGCGCCCTGGCGGTGGCCGGCCGGATGCCGGGGCGCGCGGGAGACGCCCTGGCGACGGCGGCCCGCGAAGCCTTCACCAGCGGCATGCACGCGGCCGCGGTCACCGGGACGGTGCTGATGGCCGTGGCGGCGGCAGCGGCGGTGGTGACCCTGCGGCGGGGCCGTGCAGCGGAAAACGCCGGACGAGCTGATCAGCTCAGCTCGTCCGGCGTCTGAGGTCCGGGGCCGGAGCCCCGGGAAGGTCAGGCCAGGTTCACCGACCGGGCCGAGGTCGCCCCGATCTCCGCGGCCACCTCGGCCAGTACGGTCGCCGTCACCGTGTCGTCCACAGTCAGCACCGCCAGCGCCTCGCCTCCGGCCACCGACCGCGACACCTGCATACCGGCGATGTTGAGGCCCGCCTCACCGAGGATGCGGCCCACCGTGCCGACGACACCGGGGCGGTCCTCGTACTTCAGCACGATCATGTGGTCGGCGAGTGCGAGGTCCACGTCGTAGTCACCGACGGCGACGATCTTCTGGAGGTGCTTCGGGCCGGCCAGCGTGCCGGACACCGACACCTCCTCGCCGTCGGCGAGGGTGCCGCGCACCGTGACGACGTTGCGGTGCTCGGTCGCCTCGGAGCTGGTGGTGAGACGCACCTCGACCCCGCGCTCCTGCGCGAACAGGGGGGCGTTGACGTAGGACACCGTCTCGTCGACGACGTCCTCGAAGACGCCCTTGAGCGCGGACAGCTCCAGCACCTTCACGTCGTGCTGGGTGATCTCGCCGTACACCTCGACGTCGAGGCGGACCGCGACCTCACCGGCGAGCGCGGTGAAGATCCGGCCCAGGCGCTCGGCGAGCGGCAGACCCGGCTTGACGTCCTCGGCGATGACGCCGCCCTGCACGTTCACGGCGTCCGGCACCAGCTCACCGGCGAGGGCGAGCCGCACCGAGCGGGCCACGGCGATACCGGCCTTCTCCTGCGCCTCGTCGGTGGAGGCACCGAGGTGCGGGGTGGCGACGACCTGGTCGAACTCGAAGAGCGGGGAGTCCGTGCAGGGCTCCTTCGCGTACACGTCGAGACCGGCACCGGCGACCCGGCCCTCCTTGAGGGCGGAGTACAGCGCCTCCTCGTCGACGATCCCGCCGCGCGCGGCGTTGACGATGCGCACGCTCGGCTTGACCTTGCGCAGCGCCTCGTCGCCGATCAGACCGAGGGTCTCGGGGGTCTTGGGGAGGTGGACGGTGATGAAGTCGGAGACCTCCAGCAGCTCGTCCAGCGACAGCACCTTGACGCCCATCTGCGCGGCGCGGGCGGGCTGCACGTAGGGGTCGTAGGCGACGACCTTCATGCCGAAGGCCGACATGCGCTGCGCGACGAGCGCGCCGATGCGGCCGAGGCCCACGACGCCGAGGGTCTTCTCGGCCAGCTCGACGCCGGTGTACTTGCTGCGCTTCCACTCGCCGTTCTTCAGCGCGGCGTTGGCCTGCGGGATGTTGCGGGCCGTGGCGACGAGCAGACCGCAGGCCAGCTCGGCGGCGGTCACGATGTTCGAGGTGGGGGCGTTGACGACCATCACGCCGGCCTTGGTGGCGGCGGAGACGTCCACGTTGTCCAGGCCGACGCCGGCTCGTGCGACGACCTTCAGCTTGTTCGCGGCGGCGATCGCCTCGGCGTCGACCTTGGTGGCCGAGCGGACCAGGATCGCGTCCACATCGGCGATGGCCGGGAGCAGCTCGGCACGGTCCGCGCCGTTGCAGTGCCGGATCTCGAAGTCCGGGCCCAGCGCGTCGACGGTGGCGGGCGACAGCTCTTCAGCGATGAGTACGACAGGTTTCGAGCTCACGTGAGTCCTCACAAGTCCAGTGCTGCGGACGGCCGTCCCGACGGCCGCAGGCGGTGGAGGGATGGAGCGGCGCCGGAGTGGTGCGGGTGCGCTCCCGCGTCGTTCGGTGCGTGCTCTCGCCGTGCCGGCCGGAGGTCCTCGTAGCGCGGAGCTACTAGGGCCTTCGGCCGGTGCGGTGAGAGCGCGTGCCGGGCGGCGTGGGGGCGTGCCTGCACTACTCCGGTGTCGCTAGGCCGCGTGGAAGACGCACGACGCTGTGGGCCTGACGCGTATGTGTGCAGCAGTCTAGTGGCGCACCTGGCGTCGTCTTGTGCCGCTGCGGAAGGATCACCCGTCCGTGGCCGGACGGGATGGACAACGCCGTACCACCGACGTTACCCGGAGTTCGCCGAAGGGGCCGGAGCGGGATACTCCGGCCCCTTCGGCCGTGAGGCTTACGCCTCCTCGTCGACCCAGCTCATGAGCTTGCGCAGCTCCTTGCCGGTGGTCTCCAGCAGGTGCTCGGAGTCCTGCTTCTTGTACTCGCCGTACTTCTTCAGGCCGCCGTGGTACTCGTCCATCCACTGCTGCGCGAAGGTGCCGTCCTGGATCTCGGCGAGGACCTTCTTCATCTCGGCCTTGGTGGCGTCCGTGATGATCCGCGGGCCGGTGACGTAGTCGCCCCACTCGGCGGTCTCGGAGATCGACCAGCGCATCTTCTCCAGGCCGCCCTCGTACATGAGGTCCACGATCAGCTTCAGCTCGTGCAGGCACTCGAAGTAGGCGATCTCCGGCTGGTAGCCGGCCTCGGTCAGGGTCTCGAAGCCCGCCTTGACCAGCGCCGCGGTGCCACCGCAGAGGACGGCCTGCTCACCGAACAGGTCGGTCTCGGTCTCCTCGGTGAAGGTCGTCTTGATGACGCCGGCGCGGGTGCCGCCGATGCCCTTGGCGTACGACAGGGCCAGCGCGAAGCCGTTGCCCGTGGCGTCCTGCTCGACGGCGGCGATGCACGGAACGCCGCGGCCCTCCTCGTACTGGCGGCGGACCAGGTGGCCCGGGCCCTTCGGGGCGACCATGCAGACGTCGACGCCGGCCGGGGGCTTGATGAAGCCGTAGCGGATGTTCAGGCCGTGGCCGAAGAACAGGGCGTCGCCGTCGTTCAGGTTGGGGGCGATGTGCTCCTCGTAGACCTGGGCCTGGATGGGGTCCGGGACGAGGATCATGATGACGTCGGCCTCGGCGGCGGCCTCCGACGGGCTCACCACGCGCAGGCCCTGCTCCTCGGCCTTGGCCTTGGACTTGGAGCCCTCGTGCAGACCGACGCGGACGTCGACACCCGAGTCACGGAGCGACAGCGCGTGGGCGTGGCCCTGGCTGCCGTACCCGATGACCGCGACCTTGCGGCCCTGGATGATGGACAGGTCGGCGTCGGCGTCGTAGAACAGCTCGGCCACTTTGGGTTCTCTCCTCGGGAGTGCAGGTGTTGCGTCCCACCGTATGACGGGGGGCGGAAGGGAAGTCTGAGGGTCTCGGAATACGGGCGGCCGACGGCGCGCCGACCGCCCGCTTTCCGTCTTACGCCGACCGGTCCAGGGCGCGCAGCGACCGGTCCGTGATGGAGCGGGCGCCACGGCCGATCGCGATCGTGCCGGACTGGACGAGCTCCTTGATGCCGTACGGCTCCAGCATCTTGAGCATCGCGGTCAGCTTCTCGCCGGATCCGGTGGCCTCGATGGTGACGGCCTCCGGGGAGACGTCGACGGTCCTGGCGCGGAACAGCTGGACGATCTCGACGATCTGGGAGCGCGTCTCGTTGTCGGCGCGCACCTTCACCAGAACGAGTTCGCGCTGCACCGCCTGCGACGGCTCCAGCTCGACGATCTTCAGCACGTTGACGAGCTTGTTGAGCTGCTTGGTGACCTGCTCCAGCGGCAGGTCCTCCACGCCGACGACGATGGTGATGCGGGAGATGTCGGGGTGCTCGGTGACGCCGACCGCGAGCGAGTCGATGTTGAAGCCGCGGCGGGAGAACAGGGCGGCGATCCGGGCGAGGATGCCGGGGGTGTTCTCCACCAGGACGGAGAGCGTGTGCTTGGACATGATCTGCTTCCTCTGCTTGAAAGTCCTGGGTGGCTCTCAGTCGTCTTCGTTGTCGCCGAAGTCGGGGCGGACGTCCCGGGCGGCCATGATCTCGTCGTTGGAGGTGCCGGCGGCGACCATCGGCCAGACCATCGCGTCCTCGTGGACGATGAAGTCGACGACGACCGGGCGGTCGTTGATCGAGTTCGCCTCCTCGATGACCTTGTCGAGGTCGTCCGGGGACTCGCAGCGGATCGCGTAGCAGCCCATGGCCTCCGACAGCTTCACGAAGTCGGGGACGCGGGTGCCGCGGGCCTCGGGGTTGACGTCCTCCGGGCCCGAGTGCAGGACCGTGTTGGAGTACCGCTGGTTGTAGAAGAGGGTCTGCCACTGGCGGACCATCCCGAGGGCGCCGTTGTTGATGACGGCGACCTTGATCGGGATGTTGTTCAGGGCGCAGGTGGTGAGCTCCTGGTTGGTCATCTGGAAGCAGCCGTCGCCGTCGATGGCCCAGACGGCCCGCTCGGGGGCCCCGGCCTTGGCGCCCATGGCGGCCGGGACGGCGTAGCCCATCGTCCCGGCGCCGCCGGAGTTCAGCCAGGTGCCCGGCTTGTCGTACTCGATGAAGTGCGCAGCCCACATCTGGTGCTGGCCGACGCCCGCCGCGAAGATCGTGCCCTCGGGGGCGAGCTGACCGACGCGCTCGATGACCTGCTGCGGGGAGAGCGAGCCGTCGTCGGGCTGGTCGTAGCCGAGCGGGTAGGTGTCACGCCAGCGGCTCAGGTCCTTCCACCAGGCGCTGTAGTCGCCCCGGTGGCCCTCGCTGTGCTCCTTCTGGACGGCCTGGATCAGGTCGGCGATGACCTCGCGGGCGTCACCGACGATCGGCACGTCGGCGGCGCGGTTCTTGCCGATCTCGGCCGGGTCGATGTCCGCGTGGACGATCTTGGCGAACGGGGCGAAGCTGTCCAGCTTGCCGGTGACGCGATCGTCGAAGCGGGCGCCGAGGGCGACGATCAGGTCGGCCTTCTGCAGACCGGTGACGGCGGCCACCGAGCCGTGCATGCCGGGCATGCCCAGGTGCTGCGGGTGCTTGTCGGGGAACGAGCCCAGCGCCATCAGCGTGGTGGTGACGGGCGCGCCGGTCAGCTCGGCGAGGACCTTCAGCTCGGCGGTGGCCTTGGCCTTGAGCACGCCGCCGCCGACGTACAGCACCGGCCGCTTGGCCTGGGTGATCAGCTTGGCGGCCTCGCGGATCTGCTTGGCGTGCGGCTTGGTCACCGGGCGGTAGCCGGGCAGGTCCATGGCCGGCGGCCAGGAGAACGTGGTCTTCGCCTGGAGGGCGTCCTTGGCGATGTCGACCAGGACCGGGCCGGGGCGGCCGGTGGAGGCGATGTGGAACGCCTGGGCGATGATCCGCGGGATGTCCTCGGCCTTGGTGACGAGGAAGTTGTGCTTGGTGATCGGCATGGTGATGCCGACGATGTCCGCCTCCTGGAAGGCGTCCGTGCCGATCGCCTTGGAGGCCACCTGGCCGGTGATCGCGACCAGGGGCACGGAGTCCATGTGGGCGTCGGCGATCGGGGTGACCAGGTTGGTGGCGCCGGGGCCCGAGGTGGCCATGCAGACGCCGACCTTTCCGGTGGCCTGCGCGTAGCCGGTGGCGGCGTGACCGGCGCCCTGCTCGTGCCGGACCAGGACGTGGCGCACCCTGGTGGAGTCCATCAGCGGGTCGTAGGCCGGGAGGATCGCACCGCCGGGAATGCCGAATACCGTGTCGGCGCCGACCTCCTCGAGAGAGCGGATGAGGGACTGCGCGCCCGTCACCTGCTCGGGGGCGGAGTGTCCTCCGGATCGGGGCCGGGGCTGCGGGTGGTGGGCCCCGGTGGCCTGCTCGGTCATCGGCATTCTCTTCTCAGATGCTGAGGGTTTTTGCGAGGTTTGTACGGTCTTCGGCTGTTGCACGAGAGGCGCCTGTGCAACAAAAAACCCCTCGTGCCATAAGGCAAGCGAGGGGAGCGCGCCGGGTGGGGTCGCTGAGCGGTCGAGGCTCAGCGTCAGCCGACGCGCTTTCCAAGTACGAGAATTCGGGTGCGCATGGCACTGACCCTCCCCCCGGCACGCACTCACTGTCAAGTGGGTGGGACGGGAGTCTCATTATGTGAGCGGAGGGTCGTACCGCCTCCGATGACGGCGGACACACCCGAAGTGAACACCCGCGGGGCGCCACCCGCGAACGCCGGTTCGACCGGCCCGTCGGGCACCGGATAGCGGCCGCCGACGAGGGCCCGGCGCAGCCGGTACTCGTCGAGCGGCCCGGAGAAGGCCATGCCCTGCCCGTGCGTGCAGCCCATCGCGCGCAGGGCGACGACCTGCTCGGGCAGATCCACCCCTTCGGCCACGGACTTCAGCCCGAGGTCGCCCGCGATGCGCAGCAGCCCGCTGGTGATCTTGTGCAGGCGCGCCGACTCGACGACACCCTCGACCAGACCACGGTCCAGCTTCAGGACGTCGACGGGAAGCCGCCTCAGGGCCGTGATCGCCGCGTAGCCGCTGCCGAACCCGTCGAGCGCGATCCGGACACCGACCCGCCGCAGGGCGCCCAGACGCCGCTCCAGCTCGTCCAGCGAGACCCTGGGGTCGGCATCGGACAGCTCGATGATCAGCGAGCCGGACGGAAGCCCGTGCCGCGTGAGCAGCGCCTCGATCGTGCCTAGCGGCATCGACCGGTCCAGCAGTCTGCGGGCACCCATCCGCACCACGACCGGTACGGACAGCCCGGTGGCGTGCCGCTCGGCGGCCTGCCCGACGGCCTCCTCGATCAGCCACCGGCCCAGCTCGGCGGTCTTGTCGCCGTCCTCGGCCACGCGCAGGAACTCCGCCGGGGTGAAGAGCACCCCTTGCGAGGAGCGCCAGCGCGCCTGCGCGGACACCGAGGTGATCCGGCCGTCCTCCAGGGACACCACCGGCTGGTGCAGCAGGGCGAACTCCCCGTCGTGCAGGGCGGCCCGCAGGCGGGTGGCGAGCTCGGCCTTGCGGGCGACGTCCTGCTGCATCTGCGGCTTGTACAGCTCGACCCGGCCCTTGCCGCCGGCCTTGGCCCGGTACATGGCCAGGTCGGCGTTGCGCAGCAGTTCGCCCGCGCCGAGGCCGGCTTCGGCGAAGGCCACGCCGATGGAGGCGTTGACGCGGACATCGTTGCCGTCGATGAGGTAGGGCTGGGACAGCGTCGTCCTGAGGCGGTCGGCGAGCTCCAGGATGTGCCGCTCCCGGGCGTCCCGGTCGCGGGTGTTGTCCCCGGCGATCAGGGCCGCGAACTCGTCCCCGCCGAGCCGGGACGCGGTGTCGCCGTGCCGGACGGAGTCCTGGAGCCTGCGGGCGGCCTGGACGAGCAGTTCGTCCCCGGCCTGGTGCCCGATGGTGTCGTTGACGGCCTTGAAGCCGTCGAGATCGATGAACAGCACGGCCGTGTTCCGCAGGGCCACGCCCCGGTCGGAGGCCCGGCGGCCCGAGAGGGCGTGCTGGACGCGCTTGGTGAACAGGGCGCGGTTGGGCAGGTCGGTGAGCGGGTCGTGCTCGGCGTTGTGCTGCAACTGGGCCTGGAGCCGCACTCTTTCGGTCACGTCGCGGCTGTTGAAGATGAGGCCGCCGTGATGACGGTTGACCGTCGACTCGACGTTCAGCCAGCCGTCGTCCCCCGAGCGGAAACGGCACTCGATGCGCGTGGTGGGTTCCTCGACCGGGTTGGCGGCGAGGAACCGGCGCACCTCGTGCACGACGCAGCCCAGGTCCTCGGGGTGGATGAGGTGGGCCAGTTCCGTGCCCACCAGTTCCTCCGCGGGACGGCCGTACACCCCCGCGGCCGCCGGGGAGACGTAGCGCAGGACACCGCTGGGTGCGGCGATCATGATGACGTCGCTGGACCCCTGCACCAGGGAGCGGAAGTGGTTCTCCTTCTGCGCCAGTTCCTGGGTGAGGGTGATGTTGTCGAGCAGCATGATGCCCTGGCGCACGACGAGCGCGAGCACGACCGTGCCCCCGGTCAGCAGGACCACACGGTCGACGCTGCGGCCGTTGAGGACGTTGTAGAGGATCCCCAGGGTGCACACCGCGGCCGCGAGGTAGGGCGTGAGCGCGGCCAGGGAGCCGGCGATGGGCCGGGCGGCCGGGTACCGGCTGTGGTCGGCGCCCGGCAGGGGCACGAGGGGGTGGGGGCCGCTGCGCTGTCCCGGCACGTGCTCGTGCACCACGCGGGTGTGGCCCGTGGCGCCGTGCCGGTCGGTGCCGTGCCGGTCGGCCTCCGCGCGGGGCCCGGCCCACGGGGCGTACGCCAGCAGCAGCGAGCCCGCGAACCAGCCGGCGTCGAGCAGCTGGCCGGAGCGGTAGTCGTGGTGCATGAGCGGCGAGGTGAACAGGGCATCGCACATCACGGTCAGCGCCAGGGCGCCGATAGCGGTGTTGACGGCGGAGCGGTTCACCGCGGACCGCCTGAAGTGCAGGGCGAGCACCATGCTGACCAGCGCGATGTCGAGCAGCGGGTACGCCAGCGACAGCGCGGTGTGCGCCACGCCCGGCCCTTCGGACTTCGCGGCCTGGGCGAGGGCGAGGCTCCAGGCCAGCGTCAGCAGCGAGCCGCCGATCAGCCAGGCGTCCAGCCCCAGGCAGACCCAGCCGGCCTTGGTGACCGGCCGTTTGGCGAGCACGAGCAGTCCGACGATGGCGGGCGGCGCGAAGCAGAGGAAGAACAGGTCGGCGTAGCTGGGGCTGGGCACGGGCAGCCCCAGGACCACCTCGTACCACCCCCAGACCAGGTTGCCGAGGGCGGCCATGGCCGAGGAGAGGCCGAACAGCAGCCAGGCGGGCCGGAACCCGGGGCGGCGGCTGCGGGCGTAGAGGAAGCACGAGACGGCGGCGGTGCCGGCCGCGGCACTGAGCCCGAAGTCGCCCATGATCAGGGCCAGCTCGGTCGAGCCCCAGCCGAACGCGGCACCGGCGGCGTATCCCGCGCAGACCAGGGTGAGGACGAGCTGGAGGGCCAGGCCCGGCCGGTGGCCGGTGACCTGCGTACGGGGCAGCAGCGCGCCCGGGGACGAAGGCTGAGCCCGCAGCGCTCCGTCCAGCGTGGGGGTGGGGGGCGCGCTCACCGGACCCTCCCGGTCCGCCGCGCTCCCGGGCCCCGCGGGTCCCGGCGGGCCGGCTGGTCATGCCTCCTGCGGCTGCCGGGCCTGCGGTGGTGATGGCTCTGTTCGCTGTGGTGCCCGCTGTGGCGTTTGCCGTGGCGGGTGTGGTGGCCGACGTGATCGGCGTGCCGTCCGCGGCTTCCCGCGGCCGTCCGCCAGGGTCGCCGCCGGCAGCCCCGCCCCGTCGGATCGCTCGTCCAAAGGCCGTGCATCGCCTGTCGCCCCCCTCACAGTCCGAAGTGTCCATCCCCGGCGCCGGAACGGTCCCCGGCGCTGCCCCTGTCGGGACGATACACCAGTCTCGTCACTCAGGGACATAGGTTCTCTACGCTCCGTGACGATCAACAGATATATGAGTACCCACCGCACCCGGAGGATTGCGGACGGTACTCGAAGGTGTCTCAGTCGGTTGATGCACCCGTCGTAAGGATCACGTTGCGGAGCGGCTCCCGGTTCACATAACGGTTCAACTGGTCCACCAGGAGCCGCTTGGCGCGCGGGAGGAACGCGGAGGTGGGTCCGCCGACGTGCGGGCTGATGAGTACCCCCGGCGCACGCCACAGGGGGTGTTCGCGCGCCAGCGGCTCCGGGTCGGTGACGTCGAGGGCTGCGGTGATGCGGCCGGTCTCCAGCTCGGCGAGCAGGGCCTTGGTGTCGACGACGGGGCCACGGGCGACGTTGACCAGGAGCGCGCCGTCCTTCATCCGGGACAGGAAGTCGGCTCCGGCCAGGCCGCGGGTGGTTTCGCTGAGCGGCGTGGACAGGATGACGACGTCCGCCTCCGGCAGCAGCGCGGGGAGTTCGGTGAGCGGATGCACCGGACCGCGCGCCGTGGTGCGCTCGGAGCGCGCGACGCGCGCCACCCGCGCCACCTCGAACGGAACGAGCCGGTCCTCGATGGCCTCGCCGATCGAGCCGTATCCCACGATGAGGACGTTCTTGTCGGCGAGGGCGGGCCGGAAGCCGCCGAGCCACTCCCCCCGGTCCTGCGCGCGCACGAAGTCGGGGATCCCGCGCAGCGAGGCGAGGATCAGCGCGAGGGTGAGCTCGCCGGTGCTGGCCTCGTGCACCCCGCGCGCATTGCACAGCCGCACGCCCGCGGGCAGCTGCCCGAGCCCCGGCTCCACGTGGTCGATCCCGGCGGAGAGGGTCTGCACGACCTGGACCTTGCTCATCCGCCCCAGGGGACGCACGCACAACGGGCTGGGCTTCATGTAGGGGACGACGTAGAAGGCGCAGTCGGCCGGGTCCGCGGGGAAGTCCTCCCCGCCGTTCCAGAAGCGGTAGTCCGGGCCCTCGGGGAGTCCGTCGATCTCGTCCGGCGGGATGGGCAGCCACACGTCAGCAGTCATGCTCTGGAGGCTATGTCAGGAGCGTGCGACGGCAGAGGTTAGGTTGGGGTGGCTCGAACAGGGAGGGTCACGACCAGGTGGAGCGCAGGACGATCGGCGCGGCGGCGCTCGCGGTGGGGGCCGTCGGACTCGGGTGCATGCCGATGAGCTGGGCCTACAACGCGTCGAGGCGGCGCGGCGACGAGTCGCTCAGGGCGGTGCACCGGGCGCTCGACCTGGGCGCGTCCCTGCTGGACACGGCCGACATGTACGGCCCCTTCACCAACGAGCTGCTGGTGGGGCGGGCGTTGAAGGAGCGCCGGTCCGACGCGTTCGTGTCGACGAAGGTCGGGCTGCTCGTGGGCGACCAGCACATCGTCGCCAACGGCCGCCCCGGATACGTGAAGCGGGCCTGCGACGCGTCGCTGCGGCGGCTCCAGACGGACGTGATCGACCTCTACCAGCTGCACCGGGCCGACCCCGAGGTGCCGGTCGAGGAGACCTGGGGCGCGATGGCGGAGCTCGTCCAGGCCGGGAAGGTGAGGGCGTTGGGCCTGTGCGCGGTGGGCGCGCGGGCCGGCCGCCGGGCCGGGGCCCGGCTGCACGACGGGACGATCCGGCAACTGGAGCGGGTGCAGCAGGTCTTCCCGGTCAGCGCGGTGCAGGCGGAGCTGTCGGTGTGGTCGCCGGAGGCGCTGGAGACCCTGCTGCCCTGGTGCCGGACGCGGGGGGTCGGTTTCCTCGCCGCGATGCCGCTGGGCAACGGCTTCCTGACCGGCCGGCTGCGGCCCGGCGCGGGCTTCGAGGCGGACGACCCGCGCGCCCGGCACCCCCGCTTCACGGCCGAGATGATGGCCGCGAACCAGCCGGTCGTCGCTGGGCTGCGCCGCGTGGCCCGCCGGCACGGCACGGACGTCACGCCCGCCCAGGTCGCCCTCGCGTGGGCGCTGGCCCAGGGCCCGCACGTGGTCCCGGTCCCGGGCACGAAGCAGGAGCGCTGGGTCACGGAGAACACGGCCGCGGCGTCACTGCGCCTGTCCCCCGGCGATCTGAAGGAGATAGCGGAGCTGCCCCCCGCCCGGGGGTCGTGGGACTGAGGCCCGGTTCCGCCCGGTGCGTTTCGGGCAAACCCCGTGTTCCCGGTTCGGCGTTGCGTGATCGGGAACCTGGGAGCCGCGAGCGGTGTATGACAGGGAGAGGACCCGCCCCGTCGAAGGGACCATGATCGTGCAACGTCGAGCCGTGCCGACCGTGTTGGCCGCCGCCGCACTCCTGCTGACGGCCGGGTGTTCGTCCGACGGCGGAGGGTCGTCGGGCACCGACGGGGGCGCCTCCCCGAGCCGTAGCGCACCGGGGTCGTCCGCGCCGCCGCGCCAGGCCGCCGAGGAGACACCTCCCGCCAAGGGCTCGGTGAAGGTCGTGCGTACCGTCGCCGAGGGGCTGGACTCCCCCTGGGGCCTGGCGCCGCTGCCGGGCGGCGGCCTGCTGGTGTCCTCCCGGGACGACGGGACGATCGTCCGGGTCGACGAGAAGACCGGCCAGAAGACCGAACTGGGTGAGGTACCGGGGGTATCCGCGGCGGGCGAGGGCGGCCTCCTCGGAATCGCCCTGTCCCCCGACTACGCCTCGGACCGCATGGTCTACGCGTACTTCACCTCGGCCTCCGACAACCGCATCGTCCGCATGATCTACGACGGGCAGAAGCCCTCCGGCCAGCAGCTCGGCGCGCCCGACACGGTCTTCCGGGGCATCCCCAAGGGCTTCATCCACAACGGCGGCCGCATCCAGTTCGGCCCGGACAAGATGCTGTACGTGGGCACGGGCGAGAGCGGCGACACCGGCCTGTCCCAGGACAGGGACTCCGTGGGCGGCAAGATCCTCCGGCTGACCCCGGAGGGCGAGCCGGCGCCGGGCAACCCGTTCCCGGACTCGCCCGTGTACTCGTACGGCCACCGCAACGTGCAGGGCCTGGCCTGGGACGGCAAGCAGCGGCTGTTCGCCTCGGAGTTCGGCCAGGACACCTGGGACGAGCTCAACGCGATCAAGCCGGGCGACAACTACGGCTGGCCGGAGGCCGAGGGCCGGTCCGACGACGGGGAGTTCCACAACCCGATCGACCAGTGGACCACGGCCGAGGCCTCCCCCAGCGGCATCGCCTACGCCGAGGGGTCGGTTTGGATGGCGGGCCTGCGCGGCAAGCGGCTGTGGCGCATCCCGCTGAACGGCACCGAGGCCTCGGCCGAGCCGCAGGCCTTCCTGGAGGGCGAGTACGGCCGGCTGCGCACGGTGGTGCCGGCGGGCGGCGACCGGCTGTGGCTGGTCACCAGCAACACGGACGGCCGGGGCGACCCGAAGGACGGGGACGACCGGATCCTGGAGCTGCGGGTGACGTAGCCCATCCGTCCCGGCCCAGTGCCGCGTCAGCCACGGTCTGCCCGCTGAGGAGCGGCGTCCGGTGCGTGCTCTCGGTGTGCCGGCCGGAAGCCCTCGTACTGGACGTACTCGGGCTTTCGGCCGGTGCGGCGAGAGTGCGT
>NZ_JBEZWN010000005.1:76603-288616 GCF_040637495.1 Streptomyces sp. NPDC029044 | reverse complement strand
TCGCGGGCATCGGCACCCCCGACACCCGCCACACCACCGAACTGGCCCGAGAGGCGGAAAAGGCGGGCCACCCCGGGTCGGGGGTGGGCGGCGGCCTATTCGTCAGCGGAGCCGGCGACCCGTCAGACCGCCGAGCCGGCCTTCCAGTCGGCCCAGTCCATGTTCCAGCCGTTGAGGCCGTTGTCCGGCGCGATGGTCTTGTCGCCGGTGTTCTCGACGACCACCACGTCACCGAGCATCGAGTTCTTGAAGAACCACGCACCCGGCGTGTTCGGGTCGTTGGCGCCCTTGGCGTCCTGAAGGCCGACGCAGCCGTGGCTGGTGTTGACGCTGCCGAAGATGGACTTCGCGCCCCAGTAGTTGCCGTGGATGAACGTGCCGGAGCTGGAGAGGCGGATGGCGTGCGGCACGTCCTTGATGTCGTACTCGCCCTTGCCGTCGTCGTCCGTGAAGCCCACGGTCGCGCCGTTCATGCGCGTCTCCTTGAACTTCTCGGACATCACCATGATGCCTTCGTAGGTCTTGTTCTCGGGCGAGCCGGCGGAGATCGGGATCGTACGGACGGTCTTGCCGTCCTGTGTGATCTTCATCTGCTTGGTCTTCGCGTCGACGTACGAGACCTGGTTGCGGCCGATCTTGAAGGTGACCGTCTTCTGCTGGACGCCGAAGACGCCCTTGGCTCCCTCGACGCCGTCGAGCGCGAGCTTCAGCGTGACGGTGGAGCCTTCCTTCCAGTAGTCCTCGGGCCGGCAGTCCATGCGGTTGGCGTTGAACCAGTGGCAGGCGACCTCCTGGCCGCCGGTCGTGCTGACCTTGATGCCCTTCTGGACCGCGGCCTTGTTGGTGATCGCCTTGTCGAAGTTGATCGAGACCGGCATGCCGACGCCGACGGTGGTGCCGTCGTCCGGCGTGAAGTTGCCGATGAAGCTGTTGGCCGGGGAGACCGTGGTGAACGAGGCGTTCTCGTGGGCGACGCGTCCGTCGGAGTCCTTCGCCTCGGCCGAGAGCTTGTAGGTCGTGGACCGCTCCAGCTGGGCGGTGGGCTTCCAGCTGGTCTTGTCGGCGGATATCTGGCCGCTGACCTCCGCGCCCTCCGACGTCGTCATCTTCACGTCGGTGAGCGTGCCCTTGCTCACGGTCACGGCGGCGGAGTTGTTGATCGAGGCGTTGTCGGAGCCGTCCTCGGGCGTGATCTTGATCTGGGCCTCGGAGGTCTTCTTCGCCGCGGCCTCGTCGACCTTCGACTGGGAGCTGTCGCCGCCGTCGCCCCCGGAGGCGCTGTCGTCGCCTCCGGAACACGCCGAGAGCACCAGAACCCCGCCGAGCAGTGCGGACGCGACCGTCAGGCCCTTGCGCCGCTTACTGACCGTCATCACACGCTTCTCCATCGTTGCCGATTTCCCCAAAACCCCGAGTGTCCCCGTCACGACTGAGTGCCCCCGCCGCCACTCGTGAGTCCTCATCCGGAACTTTCAACGCTACGACCGGTTCGTCCGGTTCCCCATGTCACACAGGTGTGGGGATCACCACGTCCGTGACGGACGGTGCGGGCGATACGGGTGTGGTCGGTGCGCCGCTTGAGACGCGAAGACCCCGGGCGGCGGTTGCCGCCCGGGGTCACGAGTTTCCCGGACGTTCAGCCGTCGCTGTCGTCGCCATCATCCTCGTCGAGGTCCCAGTCGGGCGAATCGGGGTCGTAGTCGACCCGCTCGCTGCTCCAGGAGGCCTGCTGGAGTTCCACCCCCGGCACCTGGCTGACCAGGTCGAACGGGTCCACGAGGTAGGCCAGGGCCTCCGCGGTGTCTTCCGTCACAGCGCTCTCGGCGTGGGCCCGTTCCGACGCCGGCATCTCTGCCTCGTCGGCGATCCGGCGCAGGGCCGACTTGGTGACCGCGTCCGCGTCGTCGACCTCGAGGACGAGTTCCACCCGAAGCCGTACAAAACGTGATGTCTCTGGAGTGCTCATGGCGCGAGCGTACGTCCAGGCCCTCCCGTGACTTTCCCGTGACCCGCGACTTTCACTAACATCGCCCCACACGGCCAATTCGCCAGCGCCACAAGGGGATCGATATTCCGTGTCATCCGCTCGCCGATCGTTGCTGACCGCCACCGCCGCGGCGTCCCTGCTGGGTGCCCTGTGGTTCGTCCCGTCCGCGAACGCGACGTCGGACTCCCCGGTGAGAGACGCGGTCTCGGCGAGTCCGTCGCCGCAGGTCACAGAGCAGGCGCGGATCGCCGCCACGACCGCGGACGCCTCCGTCGGCGGCACCCGCCTCGCCGACACCGGCAGCTTCGACAGCACGCCGTACGTGATCGGCGGGACCTTCTGCCTGACGCTGGGCGCCGGGTTCGTCGTGTACTCGGTGCGCCGGGAACGCCTCGGTTTCTGACGGCGGTTGGGCGGGACCCCGCCGGACGGCAGGGTCCCCGCGCCCACGACGGCAGGGGCCCCGCCCGCCCCGACGGCAGGGGCCCAGCCCACCCCGGCGGCAGGGTCCCCTGCGGCCCTACCGGAGCGGCCCGGTGACCTTCTCGACCGCGGCCAGCAGCCGCCCGTCGCACACGAACGCGTCCGCCGCGGCGAGGTCGGGCGCGAGGAACCGGTCCGGCCCGGGCCCCTGAACTCCCGCCTCCCGTACGGCATCGATGACCGCCCGCGACGCGGGCGCGGGGGTCAGCCCCTCGCGCAGCTCCACGGCGCGCGTGGCGGCGTACAGCTCGATGGCGATCACACGGGTGAGGTTGTCGACGGCCGTGCGCAGCTTGCGCGCCGCCGACCAGCCCATCGAGACGTGGTCCTCCTGCATGGCGGAGGACGGGATCGAGTCGGCCGACGCCGGTACGGCGAGCCGCTTCAGCTCGCTCACCAGCGCTGCCTGCGTGTACTGAGCGATCATCAGGCCCGAGTCCACACCGGCGTCGTCGGCGAGGAACGGCGGCAGGCCGTGGCTGCGGTTCTTGTCGAGCAGCCGGTCGGTGCGCCGCTCCGCGATGGAGCCGAGGTCGGCGGCGGCGATGGCGAGGAAGTCCAGGACGTAGGCGACGGGCGCCCCGTGGAAGTTGCCGTTGGACTCCACCCGCCCGTCGGGCAGTACGACCGGGTTGTCCACCGCGGACGCCAGCTCGCGGTCGGCGACCAGCCGGGCGTGGGTCATGGTGTCCCGCCCGGCGCCGGCGACCTGCGGGGCGCAGCGCACCGAGTAGGCGTCCTGGACGCGCGGGGCGTCGTCCTGGTGATGGCCGGTCAGGCCGGAGCCCTTCAGCACGGCCAGCATGTTGGCGGCACTGGCGGCCTGCCCCGGGTGCGGCCGGATGGCGTGCAGCTCGGGGGCGAGGACCTTGTCGGTGCCGAGCAGGGCCTCCAGGGACAGGGCGGCGGTGACGTCGGCGGACCGGTAGAGCGTCTCCAGGTCGGCCAGGGCCATCACCAGCATGCCGAGCATGCCGTCGGTGCCGTTGAGAAGGGCGAGGCCCTCTTTCTCGCGCAGTTCGACGGGCTGGATGCCGTGCGCGGCGAGGAGTTCGGCGGCCGGGCGCACGACGCCGTCGGGGCCCTCGGCGTCACCCTCGCCCATGAGCGCCAGCGCGCAGTGGGACAGCGGCGCGAGGTCACCGGAGCAGCCGAGGGAGCCGTACTCGTGCACGACCGGGGTGATCCCGGCGTTGAGGAGGTCGGCCATGGTCTGCGCGACCTCGGGGCGGACGCCGGTGTGCCCGGAGCAGACGGTCTTCAGACGCAGGAACATCAGGGCCCGCACGACCTCCCGCTCGACGGCCGGGCCCATCCCGGCGGCGTGCGAGCGGACGATGTTGCGCTGGAGCTGTGCGCGCAGCTCGGGGCTGATGTGCCGGGTCGCCAGGGCGCCGAAGCCGGTGCTCACGCCGTACACGGGGTCCGGCTTGGCCGCCAGCGCGTCCACGATCTCGCGGGCCGCGGCGAGGGCGGCCACGGCCTCCTCGGAGAGCTCGACGCGGGCGCCGCCGCGCGCCACGGCGAGCACGTCGGACGCGGTCACCCCGGACGTCCCCACCACCACAGTGTGCATATCCATATTCAGGAGCGTACGCAGTGAATTCGATGATGTCACCACTGGGGACGGCGTTCACCCCTTACCGATTGCGTCACACCGCCCGGGCCGGGTCAGGGCGCGTGCCGGCCCCGGAACCGCCGGCGCTCGCCGTCGGCCTCCCGGGACGGCTCGTCCGCCAGCCGCACGACGGGATCGTCGGGCCCCGCCCGCCCCGCGACGACCGGCCTGCTCGCCCGCTCGGCCTTGGCCCGGTACTGGGCGGCGTCGGCGAGCCGGAAGAGCCGCCGGGCCGAGCGCACCGGCCCGATCGGGTCCTCGGTGGAGGCGACCCCGCAGGCCACCCCGTCCCCGAGCTCCAACTCCGCGGCCCGGCGGCACAGTTCACCGGCCGCCTTCACCACCTGATCGGCGGGCGGCCCGACCGCGAGCAGACAGAACTCGTCCCCGCCGAGCCGTGCTGCCAGTGCCCCGGGCAGCATGGCCCCGCACAGCGACAGCACCGACCCGAACCGCTCCAGGAGCCGGTCGCCGGCGGCGTGCCCATGGGTGTCGTTGACCCGCTTGAGGCCGTTCAGATCGCAGACGACGAGACTGACGACGGCCCCGTCCCTGCGGTGCCGCTCGATCGCGCGCTCCAGGCGTACGTCCACCGCACGGCGGTTGGCGAGCCCGGTGAGGGAATCGGTGAAGGCCAGCCGCCTGGCCTCCTCCAGCCGCTCGGTCTGGGCGATGCCGGCGGCCACGACGGAGGCCAGGACCGTGGCGAAGTCGGCGTCGCCCCGGCCGAAGACGGCCTCGCCGGCCGGGCGGGCCACGTACAGCTCGCCCCAGGCCCGGCCGTGCAGCACGATGGGCGCGACCACGCAGCAGCCGCGGCCCCGGCGGCGCAGGGCGGCGACCCGCTGATGGCAGTACCCGGACCGCCGCCCGGCGGCGGGCCCCTCGGCGGTCTCCACCCAGGCGTCGGGCTCCCCGCCGCCGGCCCACTGCTCGTGCAGGAACTCGGTGATCTCCGCGAACTGGTGCACCGGGTAGGCCTCGTCCTCCGGGAACTCCTCCTCCCCCTCGGCCAGCTCGCCGACGTTCACCAGGACCCGCAGCCGCCCGAGCTCCCGCTCCCACACCGACAGCGCGGCGAAACTCCCGCCCAGCGCCCGGCACGCCCCGGCGGCCGCGGCACGCCACGCCTCACGCGACCCGTGTGCGGCCGCCATCCCCTGAGCCAACGCGACGACGGCCGCGAGCCGTCTGTCCTCACCCATCACTCCAGGCTAGGGAGTTTCCAGCCAGACTGACCTGTTTACGACGCGAACGGGGACGACCGATATCGGCCCGGGGCGCTCCGGCAGCTACTCCCCCGGCCACTGCGGCGTGCGCCGCTCGTTGAAGGCCGCGACGCCCTCCGCCCGGTCCCCCGAGAACGCCGTGGCCCGCCACGCCGCGTCCTCGACCTCAAGGCCGGCCCGCAGATCCAGCCCCTGCCCGAGCCGCAGCGCCCGCTTCGCCGCCCGCAGCCCCACCGGGGAGTTCCCGGCGATCCGGGCCGCCAGCTCCAGCGCCGCCTCCCGGTCCCGCCCCTCCTCCACCAGCTGATCGACCAGCCCCAACTCGCCCGCCTCCGCGGCCTCCACCCGCCGCGCGGAGAAGATCAGCTCGGCCGCCCGGGCCGCCCCCACCCGCCGCGGCAGCAACTGCGTGCCCCCGCCCCCGGGGATCACCCCGACCGACACCTCCGGCAGTCCCACGACCGCCGTCCGGTCCGCCACGATCACGTCGCAGGCCAGCGCCAGCTCGAATCCGCCCCCGAGTGCGAACCCGTGCACCGCCGCCACCGTCGGCACCGGCAGCTCCAGCACCCCGGTGTAGGCCCCGCGCGTCACCGGCCGCTGCCGCAGCAGATCGGCGTCGCTGAACGAGTTCCGCTCCTTCAGGTCGGCCCCGACACAGAACGCCCGCTCGTGCGTCGAGGTCAGGACGACGGCCCGCACCTCCCGGTCCTCCCCCAGCGCCGTACACGCTCCGGCGATGGAGCGCGCCATCTCCGTCGACACCGCGTTCATGGCCCCCGGCCGGTCGAGGACGAGCTCCGCGACGTGCCCCTGCTCATGCCGCCGCACCGCCACGAACTCCCCGAACCGTTCCTCACTCATGACACCCTCCGGTTAACGCGGGTTAACAAAGCCGACGCCCAGATCATCGCAGCCGCACCCCACCCGCGAAAGGGCGGACACCTCCGGCCCGCACCACCCCCGCCCACCCGTTCGAGTGACATGACCGCAACTCCGGCCCAAACGCCCATGACAGCGCATAGCGTGCGTCCCTCACGGCGCACCGGGGGCGCATGTGCATCGGGGAGGGACCGTGATGACGACGAACACGCCGACGAAACCGCACCAGGCCGGCAGGACCGCCCCGGCGCCCCGCCGGCGGGAGCCGCCCGCGCCCCACGAGCCGGCCCCGGACGAAACCCCCCGCGCCCGGGGCCGTCACCGCAAGCCCCGCCCCCGCAAGGTCCTGCTCGCCGCCGGCGGTCTCGCCCTCGCCGCGGGCGCCCTGAGCCTCCTGCGCCTGACCTCCGGCCCGGGCCCCGAGGCGCGCACCGTCGAGGCCGGCCCCCGCCCGGAGCCCGCCACCACCGCCACGGACGACACCGCCGGCACGGCCGCGACCTTCCCCGCGGTCCCCGACGCGAGCCCCTCGTCGCCCGCGGCCCTGGGCGGCCTCACCCCGTCACCGGCCACCAAGGGGGCGCGGCCGTCCCCGGCCACCCCGACCGGCACCCAGGGGGCCTCCACGGCAGCCGCCCCGGCGTCCACGACCATCCCCGACACGCCGAACCCGCCGAACGCCCCCGCCCCGGCACCCACGCCCCCGGACGGCGCCACCACGCGCCCGGCCCCGGCCCCGGCGCCGCCCGCACCGCCGAGCCGGACCACACCGACCCCGGCGCCCGGGCCCGAGGAGACGAAGAAGCCGCACGACCCGGGCCTGTGCGTGCCGGTCATCGGCCTGTGCGTGGACTCACCCGCCGGCCGCCGCTGACGTCCGGCCGACGCGACGGCTGCTACGGCGCGCTGTCCCGCCGCGTGAGCAGCCACGGCTCGACGACGCCCAGGCCACGCACCGGCCGCTGCCACATCGGCTGGAGCCCGAAGCGGTACGCCGGGGGCTCCTCGCCCTCCTTCTCCGCCGCGGCGGCCTCCTCGGCCGCCTCCGCCTCCGAGGCCGGGGCGTCCTGCGTACGGATCAGCTCCTCGGCGAAGGCGGTGTCGACGAGGACGGCGTCCTTCGGCGCTATCGAGGTGAGGCGGGAGGCCAGGTTCACGGTCGTACCGAACACATCACCCATACGGGTGGTCACCGTGCCGAACGCCATGCCGACGCGCAGCTCCGGCATCGTCTCGTCGTGCGCCATCGTCTCGATCAGCCGCAGGGCGATCTCGGCGGCCGTGCCCGCGTCGTCGGCGGCGTAGAGCACCTCGTCGCCGAGGGTCTTGATCAGCCGCCCGCCGTTGGCGGCCACCAGGTCCGCGGCCGTGGTCTCGAAGGCCTCGACCAGCTCGCCGAGCTCCTCCTCCTCCATGCGGCGGGTGAGGCGCGTGAACCCGACCAGGTCGGCGAAGCCGACGGCCAGGCGCCGGTCGACCATCTCCTCGTCGTCGGCCGCCTGCACGACCCGCCCGGCGGAGGCGGCGAGCTGCCGGCGCCAGACGTAGACCAGGAACTCCTCCAGCTCGGGCAGGAGCAGCTCGACGATCGGATACGTCACCTCGGTGCGGGTCATGCCCGGCTCGGGCGGCTCGGTCAGCCCCTCCAGGAAGGAGTCGATCTGCCACTCGGCGAGCCGCGCGGTGGTCTGCCCCGTGGACCGGGCCACCTGTACGGCCATCGCCTCGCTCAGCAGCCCGGCCTCGACGAGACCGGCCAGGCGCCGCAGGGCGAGGACATCGGCCTCGGTGAGGGCCTTGGCCTGGCCGATGTCGGCGAAACCCATGGCCCGCCAGAAGCGGGAGGCCAGTTCCATGGAGACACCGGCGCTGCGGGCCGCCTGAAACGGGGTGTAGCGGCGCTCGGCGCCCAGGATGAGCCCTTCGAGGCGCAGGGCGAGCGGATCCTCGCCGGAGTCGGCGCCCTGCGCGTCCTCGCCGGAACCCGAGTCGTCGACGGTCACGCGTGTTGCCCTTCCGATCTGTCACGGTCATGTATCGACCGGCCTCAACTCTACGGCAGGTGTGCGCCAGCTCACTCCGTCAGGTTCAGCCGAAGGGTGAGGTACCCGGCGCTGTAAGAAACCCGACGTCTGTGCCGCTGCCCCCAGGGGGCCCGGACCCCCGATCGGCCTGCCTCGTCCTCGGTCGCCGGACGGGCTGGAGGCACCTGGCCCACGCCCGGCCCGCGCTCACGCCGGCCTCAGATGCACGATGTCCCCGGCCCCGACCGGCTCCTGCATCCCCTCCTCCGTCGCCAGTACCAGCCGCCCGTCTCCGTCCACAGCCACCGCTTCCCCGACGACCGACCGATCTCCCGGCAGCTCCGCCCGCACCACTCTCCCGAGCGTCGCGCAGCCGGCCGCATACGCCTCCTGCAACCCGCTCGGCCCCGGGTCGCCCCCGGCCGCGCGCCACTTGCCGTACCAGTCCTCCAGCGAGCGCAGCACCCCCCGCAGCAGCGGATCGCGGTCCGTGCTCACGGCCCCGGCCAGGCCCAGGGACCCCGCCGTCGGCACCGGCAGTTCGTCGTCCTTGAGCGAGACGTTGATGCCGACCCCGATGACGACCCCGTCGTCGCCGGCCCGCTCGGCCAGGATTCCGCCGGCCTTGCGCTCCGCGCCCCGCACCGTGACCAGCAGGTCGTTCGGCCACTTCAGGGCCGTGTCCACGCCCGCCGCCCGCGACAGACCCGTCGCCACCGCGACACCCGTGAGCAGCGGCAGCCAGCCCCAC
The DNA here is from genome assembly GCF_040637495.1 of Streptomyces sp. NPDC029044. Taxonomy (NCBI): domain Bacteria; kingdom Bacillati; phylum Actinomycetota; class Actinomycetes; order Kitasatosporales; family Streptomycetaceae; genus Streptomyces; species Streptomyces sp. NPDC029044. The sequence goes on along the minus strand of NZ_JBEZWN010000005.1, from coordinate 279,642 downwards.
CGAGCGACCGGCACCTCGCTCGGCGTGAGCAGCACGGAGAAGAAGAGGCCGGAGCGGGGCGGCGCCGTCCACTGGCGGTCCAGACGGCCGCGGCCCGCCGTCTGCTCCTCGGCGACCAGCACCGCACCCTCGGTGGCCTCGCCCTTCGCCGCCCGGGCCACCAGGTCGGAGTTCGTGGAGCCGGTGCGCTGCACCACGTCCACCTCCGACCACAGCCCTCCCGGCCGCACCAGCCCCCGGCGCAGGGCGGTGACATTGAGGGGTGGCCGGTCCAGGTCGGACCAACGGCTTCCGTTCGGCTCTGATGCATCTCGCGGCGTCATGCAAGCCACCCTAGGTGTGGTAAACGCCGCACTGCCGATGTGGAGGGCCCCCACTACTCTACGGATGAGTAACCGTCCCCCCTTTTGAGCAGGCAGGGAGCCGCATCCCGATGTCCGAGCCGGAAGAGCAGCAGCAGCCCGACATTCACACGACCGCGGGCAAGCTCGCGGATCTGGAGCGACGCATCGAGGAAGCGACACACGCCGGCTCCGCTCGTGCCGTCGAAAAGCAGCACGCCAAGGGCAAACTGACGGCCCGTGAGCGGGTGGAGCTCCTGCTCGACGAGGGCTCCTTCGTCGAGCTCGACGAGTTCGCCCGGCACCGCTCCACCAATTTCGGCCTCGACAAGAACCGCCCCTACGGCGACGGCGTCGTCACCGGGTACGGAACCGTCGACGGCCGTCCCGTCGCCGTGTTCTCGCAGGACTTCACCGTCTTCGGCGGAGCCCTCGGCGAGGTCTACGGGCAGAAGATCGTCAAGGTCATGGACTTCGCCCTGAAGACCGGGTGCCCCGTCATCGGGATCAACGACTCCGGTGGTGCCCGCATCCAGGAGGGCGTCGCCTCGCTCGGCGCCTACGGCGAGATCTTCCGCCGCAACACGCACGCCTCCGGCGTCATCCCGCAGATCAGCCTGGTCGTCGGCCCCTGCGCGGGCGGCGCGGTCTACTCCCCGGCCATCACCGACTTCACGGTCATGGTCGACCAGACCTCGCACATGTTCATCACCGGCCCCGACGTCATCAAGACCGTCACGGGCGAGGACGTCGGCTTCGAGGAGCTGGGCGGCGCCCGCACCCACAACGCGACCTCCGGTGTCGCCCACCACATGGCGGGCGACGAGAAGGACGCGATCGAGTACATCAAGCAGCTGCTGTCCTACCTGCCGTCCAACAACCTCTCCGAGGCACCGGCCTTCCCCGAGGAGGCCGACCTGGAGGTCAGCGACGAGGACCGCGAGCTGGACGTGATCGTCCCGGACAGCGCGAACCAGCCGTACGACATGCACGCGGTGATCGAGCACGTCCTGGACGACGCGGAGTTCTTCGAGACGCAGCCGCTGTACGCGCCGAACATCGTCACCGGCTTCGGCCGGGTCGAGGGCCACCCGGTGGGCATCATCGCCAACCAGCCGACGCAGCTCGCCGGCTGCCTGGACATCAAGGCCAGCGAGAAGGCCGCGCGGTTCGTGCGCACCTGCGACGCCTTCAACGTCCCGGTCCTCACCTTCGTCGACGTCCCCGGCTTCCTGCCCGGCGTCGGCCAGGAGCACGACGGCATCATCCGCCGCGGCGCCAAGCTGATCTACGCCTACGCCGAGGCGACCGTCCCGCTGATCACGATCATCACGCGCAAGGCCTTCGGCGGCGCCTACGACGTCATGGGCTCCAAGCACCTGGGCGCCGACCTCAACCTCGCCTGGCCCACCGCCCAGATCGCCGTGATGGGCGCTCAGGGCGCGGTCAACATCCTGCACCGCCGCACGATCGCGGAGGCCGAGGCGAACGGCGAGGATCTGGAGGCGGTCCGGGCCCGGCTGATCCAGGAGTACGAGGACGCCCTCCTCAACCCCTACGTCGCGGCCGAGCGCGGCTACATCGACGCCGTGATCCTGCCGTCCGAGACCCGCCGGCACGTCGTACGGGGTCTGCGTCAGCTCCGTACGAAGCGGGAATCCCTGCCTCCGAAGAAGCACGGCAACATCCCCCTCTAGTCCGCAGCGAGCCCAGGAGGCCCACATGACGATCAAGGTCGTACGGGGCAACCCGACCCCGGAGGAGCTGGCCGCCGCCCTGGCGGTGGTCAGGGCGCGCGCCGCGGCGGCGGCGGCCGCCCCGCCCGGCGCGCCCACGTCCCGCGATTCCTGGTCCGACCCGTCCCGCATCGCCGCCCACCGCCTGCCCCAGCCGGGGCCGTCGGCGTGGGGCCGCACCTACTGGCCGGGCTAGGGCCTGTCGTTTGGATCACGCCGCAGACGCGGGGCGCCGATTTGAGTACCTCTACTCAGGCGCCCCGCCCTGCCAGGCCGCACGCTGGTGACATGCTGTGGTCCGACCCCGAGAACGAACCGCCCGAAGAGATGCGTGACATGCAGGACATGCTGCGGCGGCTGAGCGTTCTCCTGGCCCTGGCCATGGTGCTGGGGATGATCGTGATCGGCGTGAGGTGAGACGCACCGGGTGACGCCGATACGCTGAACGCATGACAGATCAGCCGCGCCGCCGACTCGTCCTCGCCTCCCAGTCCCCCGCCCGGCTCGGACTGCTCCGCCAGGCCGGCCTCGCCCCCGAGGTGATCGTGAGCGGCGTCGACGAGGACGCCGTCACCGCCCCCACCCCCGCCGAGCTGGCGCTCGCCCTGGCCGAGGCGAAGGCGTCCGTCGTGGCGGCCCGGCCGGAGGTCAAGGGCGCGCTCGTGATCGGCTGCGACTCGGTGCTCGACCTGGACGGCCAGGCCCTCGGCAAGCCCGCGGACGCCGAGGAGGCCACCGCCCGCTGGAAGTCGATGCGCGGCCGCGCCGGCACCCTCCAGACCGGCCACTGCGTCTACGACACGCTCACCGGCCGCTACGTCTCCGCCACCGCGTCCACGGTCGTCCACTTCGGCGACCCCACCGACGAGGAGATCGCCGCCTATGTCGCCTCCGGTGAACCCCTCTACGTCGCCGGGGCGTTCACCCTGGACGGCCGTTCGGCCCCGTTCATCGACGGCATCGACGGCGACCACGGCAACGTCATCGGCATCAGCCTGCCCCTGGTGCGGCGGCTGCTGGCGGAACTGGGCGTCGGCATCACGGAGTTGTGGGCGCCGGCGGAGAAGTGACCGGGGACCCGTCGCCGCTCTTCCCGTCCCCGGGGGCGGCGTCGGCGGGCTCCACCGGGCGGTCGTAGGTCATCAGCAGCAACACGATCAGGGCGAGGACCAGCTCCATGAACAGGAACGCGGTCACGCCGACGGGTCCCCAGGTGAACGCGCCCAGCAGGCCGTGCACGACCGCCGCGCTGATCAGAAGGATGCGCCCGAAGCCGGCCGGGGGCCGGTCCCGCAGCGCCACGAGCAGGGCGACCAGGCCGCACAGGGCGAAGTAGAGGCCGAAGGCGATCCCGCCGATCTTCGACGACACCGCCATCATGTGCGGGTCCAGGCCGGCCAGCGACATGTCCTGCCGGTCGACGACCATCCCCAGGAACCAGTTGAGGGCCGCGACGCCGAACGCCTCCGCGAACAACACCACCGCCACGACCCACGCCACCGGCCTGCGTATCACCGGGCCCACCCTCTTCCCTCGAAGACATCGCGAACGCTACTAACCGGTAAACCGGGGGACAAGGGTCCGGCGGCCGGCAAAGAATCATTGGGCCATTCGTAGGGACTCGACAAAGAAACCGAGTGGCCCGCAGCACGTGATGACAGAGACCTTGACCACAGGAGAGGACTAGGGTTTCCCGGAGGAGTACTGCGTACCGCGGTGCGACAAGGGATTTCGCCGCTCGAGCGAGCCTCGCATCACGCTCCGTGTGGGCAAGCTCACCACTGGGGACGGGTCGAAGTGTCGTGTCGGCAGTCCCTAAACTCGGCTTGTTTCAAGGAGGGAGCCTCAATCGTGCGCAAGGTGCTCATCGCCAACCGTGGCGAAATCGCTGTCCGCGTGGCCCGGGCCTGCCGGGATGCCGGTATCGCGAGCGTGGCCGTCTACGCCGACCCGGACCGGGACGCTCTGCATGTCCGCGCCGCGGATGAGGCGTTCGCCCTGGGCGGTGACACGCCGGGCACCAGCTACCTCGACATCGAGAAGGTGCTGGGCGCCGCCCGCGAGTCGGGCGCGGACGCGATCCACCCCGGCTACGGCTTCCTCTCCGAGAACGCCGAGTTCGCGCAGGCGGTCCTGGACGCGGGCCTGATCTGGATCGGCCCGCCGCCGCAGGCCATCCGCGACCTGGGTGACAAGGTCGCCGCCCGGCACATCGCGCAGCGCGCCGGTGCCCCGCTGGTGGCCGGCACGCCCGACCCGGTCTCCGGTGCGGACGAGGTCGTCGCGTTCGCCGAGCAGCACGGCCTGCCGATCGCGATCAAGGCCGCCTTCGGTGGTGGCGGTCGCGGTCTGAAGGTCGCCCGCACCCTCGAAGAGGTGCCGGAGCTGTACGACTCGGCGGTCCGCGAGGCCGTCGCCGCGTTCGGACGGGGCGAGTGCTTCGTCGAGCGGTACCTGGACAAGCCGCGGCACGTGGAGACCCAGTGCCTGGCCGACCAGCACGGGAACGTGGTCGTCGTCTCCACCCGTGACTGCTCGCTCCAGCGCCGTCACCAGAAGCTGGTGGAGGAGGCCCCGGCCCCCTTCCTGTCCGACGCGCAGATGGAGGAGCTGTACTCCGCCTCCAAGGCGATCCTGAAGGAGGCCGGCTACGTCGGCGCCGGCACGGTCGAGTTCCTCGTCGGCCTCGACGGCACGATCTCCTTCCTGGAGGTCAACACCCGTCTCCAGGTGGAGCACCCGGTCACCGAGGAGGTCGCCGGTATCGACCTGGTGCGCGAGATGTTCCGCATCGCCGACGGCGAGGAGCTCGGCTACGGCGACCCGGAGCTGCGCGGCCACTCCTTCGAGTTCCGCATCAACGGCGAGGACCCGGGCCGCAACTTCCTCCCGGCCCCCGGCACGGTCACGACGTTCGCCCCGCCGTCCGGCCCGGGTGTGCGTCTGGACGCGGGTGTGGAGTCCGGCTCGGTCATCGGCCCGGCGTGGGACTCCCTGCTGGCCAAGCTGATCGTCACCGGCCGCACCCGCAAGGAAGCGCTGCAACGGGCCGCCCGCGCGCTGGAGGAGTTCCAGGTCGAGGGTATGGCGACGGCGATCCCGTTCCACCGTGCGGTCGTCAAGGACCCGGCGTTCGCGCCCGAGCTGACGGACTCGTCCGACCCCTTCACGGTCCACACGCGCTGGATCGAGACGGAGTTCGTCAACGAGATCAAGCCGTTCGCCGCGCCGGCCGACGCCGAGGGGGACGAGGAACCGGGCCGCGAGACGGTCGTCGTCGAGGTCGGCGGCAAGCGTCTGGAGGTCTCCCTGCCGTCGTCGCTGGGCATGTCGCTGGCCCGTACGGGTCTGGCGGCGGGCGCCAAGCCGAAGCGCCGCGCGGCGAAGAAGTCGGGCCCCGTGGCGTCCGGCGACACCCTGGCCTCCCCGATGCAGGGCACCATCGTCAAGGTGGCCGTCGAGGAGGGCCAGGAGGTCAAGGAGGGCGACCTGGTCGTCGTCCTGGAGGCCATGAAGATGGAGCAGCCCCTCAACGCGCACCGGTCGGGCACGATCAAGGGCCTGAGCGCGGAGATCGGCGCGTCGGTGACGTCGGGCGCGGCAATCTGCGAGATCAAGGACTGACGGTTCCGCCCCCTGGCGCTGCGCCCGCCCCTCGGGGGTGGGCGCCGCGCCGAGGTGTGTCCGGCCTACCCCTCGGGGCGCGCCTTCGCGTGACGCCGGGTGGGGTGCGCGTCTTCGCATGCCGCGGGTGGTGGGTCGGGGCCGCGCCGGGGGGGTGTCCGTCCTCGGAACGGCGCGATGGGCTTGCGTGCCGACTGACTGTCCGTTGACACGCCAACCGCTGCGGGCGGACACCCCCCGACACGTCCCCTTCTCGCCGCACGCGGGTGGACAGGCGCGGGCGGCACCCCGACCCGCGCAGCCTGCGGGCATGCGTGCCGCTGGGGGCGATGAGGGTCCCCCCTGCTCGAGCGAAGCCGAGAGCTTGGGGGAGGGTGGGCGCAGGCGGTACCCCGTTCCGCCGGGCTGCGGACCCACCCGGCCTCAGCGACAACGCCGGGGCCTGAAAAGCAACCGCGGCTCAGCCCACCGTCGGCGTCAACGCCGCCGCATGTCCGCCACCCGGGCCCGCTCCGCCCCGGTTCCCTGCTCACCCAGCATCGACGCGGAGGCGGACCGCAACTGCCCTCCGGCCCCCGGCACCTGCCGCCGAGGCCCGGGCACCGGCACATCCCGGCGCTGCTGACGTGCAGGGACGGCATCACCCCCCGGGCCCCCCGGACCCGACCCCGCCGAACTCCCTTGCCCCCCGGCCACGGCGATCTGCACGCCCTGGTCGGCGAGCGCCTGGAGCTCGGTGGCCGCACGGTCGTCGTGGGCGGGCGGCTCGTCCGTGACGAGGCGCGTGATGAGATCCGTGGGCACGGTCTGGAACATGGTGTCGGTACCGAGCTTCGTGTGGTCGGCGAGGACGACCACCTCCGCCGCGGCCTGCACCAGCGCCCGGTCGACGGACGCCGACAGCATGTTGGACGTGGACAGTCCCCGCTCGGCGGTCAGCCCCGCCCCGGACAGGAACGCCCGCGACACCCGCAGCCCGTGCAGGGACTGCTCGGCACCACTGCCGACCAGGGCGTAGTTCGAACCGCGGAGCGTACCGCCGGTCATCACCACCTCGACCCGGTTGGCATGGGCCAACGCCTGGGCGACGAGGAGGGAGTTGGTGACGACGGTCAGCCCGGGCACCCGGGCGAGCCGGCGCGCCAGCTCCTGGGTCGTCGTACCCGCCCCGACCACGATCGCCTCCCCCTCTTCCACGAAGTTCGCGGCGAGGTCGGCGATGGCGGTCTTCTCGGCGGTCGCGAGATGAGACTTCTGCGGAAAGCCGGACTCCCGCGTGAAACCGCCCGGCAGTACCGCACCGCCGTGCCGGCGGTCGAGGAGTCCTTCTGCCTCCAGCGCGCGCACGTCCCGCCGTACGGTCACTTCGGAGGTCTGGACGACGCGGGCGAGCTCACGGAGCGACACGGCCCCGTTGGCTCGCACCATTTCGAGGATCAATTGGCGACGTTCTGCAGCGAACACGAAACTGACAGTAACGCCAGCGACCGTCTGCTTTCAGCAGTTTGCGCTGAATAGCAGAAGATGTTCGCACCGAGCAGCGGGAAGTGGTATAAGGCCTAGTCCCGCCGCCTATGCCGTACGCATGGTCGAACACTCCCCGTGACCAGCGAGGAGCCGGTTTCGGCCTCAGCCGTCGCCGTTCTCCTTGCGGGTGTGCAACTGCCGTGCCACTTCGGCGATCGAGCCCGACAGGGACGGGTAGACGGTGAAGGCGTTCGCGATCTGTTCGACCGTCAGATTGTTGTCGACGGCGATCGAGATCGGGTGGATCAGTTCCGAGGCGCGCGGCGCCACGACCACACCGCCCACGACGATGCCCGTGCCCGGCCGGCAGAAGATCTTGACGAAGCCGTCCCGGATGCCCTGCATCTTCGCGCGCGGGTTGCGCAGCAGCGGCAGCTTGACGACCCGGGCGTCGATCTTCCCGCCGTCGACGTCGGCCTGCGTGTAGCCGACGGTGGCGATCTCGGGGTCGGTGAAGACGTTCGACGAGACCGTCTTCAGGTTCAGCGGCGCCACGGCGTCGCCCAGGAAGTGGTACATGGCGATGCGGCCCTGCATGGCGGCCACGGACGCGAGGGCGAACACGCCGGTCACGTCACCGGCCGCGTACACGCCCGGAGCGGTCGTGCGCGACACCCGGTCGGTCCAGATGTGGCCGGACTCGCGCAGCCGGACACCGGCGTCCTCAAGACCCATGCCCGCGCTGTTGGGCACGGCACCGACGGCCATGAGGCAGTGCGACCCGGTGATGACGCGTCCGTCGGCGAGAGTCACCTCGACCCGGTCCCCCACCCGCTTGGCGGACTGCGCGCGCGAACGCCCCATGACGTTCATGCCGCGCCGCCGGAAGACGTCCTCCAGCACGGCGGCCGCGTCCGGGTCCTCACCCGGCAGCACGCGGTCCCGCGACGACACGAGCGTCACCCTGGAACCCAGCGCCTGGTAGGCCCCGGCGAACTCGGCACCGGTCACGCCGGACCCGACCACGATGAGCTCCTCGGGGAGCTCGTCGAGGTCGTACACCTGGGTCCAGTTCAGGATCCGCTCGCCGTCGGGCTGGGCGTCGGGCAGCTCACGGGGGTGCCCGCCGGTGGCGATGAGCACGGCGTCAGCCGTCAGGGTCTCCTCACTCCCGTCGGCGGTGCGCACCACGACCTTGCGCGACCCGTCGAGCGCCTGCATGCCCTCCAGCCGCCCGCGGCCGCGCATGACGCGCGCCCCGGCACGCGTCACGGAGGCGGTGATGTCGTGCGACTGGGCGAGCGCGAGCCGCTTCACACGCCGGTTGACCTTGCCCAGGTCGACGCCCACGACCCGGGCGGCCTGCTCGATGTGCGGGGTGTCGTCGGCGACGATGATCCCCAGCTCCTCGTACGAGGAGTCGAAGGTGGTCATCACCTCGGCCGTGGCGATCAGGGTCTTCGACGGCACGCAGTCGGTGAGCACCGACGCCCCGCCCAGACCGTCGCAGTCGACGACGGTCACCTCCGCGCCGAGTTGGGCGGCCACCAGGGCCGCTTCGTATCCGCCGGGTCCGCCACCGATGATCACGATCCGAGTCACGTACTCCATTGTCCCGCACTGCTCAACATGCCACCGCCCCGGGGCCCCGCCGATGCGACGGTTGTTACGACAGTGACGCCGGGGCGGCCTGCCGTACCCTCTCCCCATGTCGCTCTACGCCGCGTACGCCGGCAACCTCGACGCGCGGCTGATGTCCCGCCGCGCCCCGCACTCGCCGCTGCGCGCCACCGGCTGGCTGAACGGATGGCGACTGACCTTCGGCGGCGAGCACATGGGCTGGGAGGGCGCACTGCCGACGATCGTGGAGGACCCGCTCTCCCAGGTCTTCGTGTCGCTGTACGACATCGCCCCGATGGACGAGGAGTCACTCGACCGCTGGGAGGGCGTGGGCCTGGAGATCTACCGTCGTACGCGCGTCCGGGTCCACACCCTGGACGGTGAGGACTCCGCCTGGGCCTTCGCCCTGAACGCCTACGAGGGCGGCCTGCCCTCCGCCCGCTACCTGGGCGAGATCGCCGACGCGGCCGAGTCGGCCGGCGCGCCCCACGACTACGTGATGGAACTCCGCAAGCGTCCCTGCTGACGCCCGCCCGCACGAGCCGCTCGTCGGAAACGACAAGACAACGATCGCCACCCCGTGAGCTCTGCCATCTACGCGCGTAGGCAATCACCGGCTACCCTCATCGGCGTGAACGCATCTCTTCTTCCGGACGACATCCAGGGCGACCCCCACGCGGCCGCCGACGCCGCCGCGGCCCGCCTGCGCGAACTCACGGGCGCCGAGACCCACGACGTCGCCCTCGTGATGGGCTCCGGCTGGGCCCCGGCCGTGGACGCGCTGGGCGCCCCCGAGGCCGAGTTCCAGGTCACCGAGCTGCCCGGTTTCCCGCCGCCGGCGGTGGAGGGCCACGGAGGCAAGATCCGCTCGTACCGGATCGGCAACAAGCGCGCCCTGGTCTTCCTCGGCCGTACGCACTACTACGAGGGCCGCGGTGTCGCCGCGGTCGCCCACGGGGTCCGCACCGCGGTCTCGGCCGGCTGTAAGACGGTCGTCCTCACCAACGGCTGCGGCGGCCTGCGCGAGGGCATGCGCCCCGGCCAGCCGGTCCTGATCAGCGACCACATCAACCTCACCGCCACCTCCCCCATCATCGGCGCCAACTTCGTCGACCTCACCGACCTGTACTCCCCGCGCCTGCGGGCCCTGTGCAAGGAGGTCGACGCCACGCTGGAGGAGGGCGTCTACGCCCAGTTCCCCGGCCCGCACTACGAGACGCCGGCCGAGATCCGCATGGCCCGTGTCATCGGCGCGGACCTGGTGGGCATGTCGACGGTCCTGGAGGCGATCGCCGCACGTGAGGCGGGCGCCGAGGTCCTGGGCATCTCCCTGGTCACCAACCTCGCCGCCGGTATGACGGGCGAGCCCCTGAACCACGAGGAAGTCCTCCAGGCGGGCCGCGACTCCGCGACGCGCATGGGTTCCCTGCTCGCACAGGTCCTCGGCCGCCTCTGAGAAGGCTGCGGGAGGCGGTCCGGCGGCTGCGGGTCGCGCAGTTCCCCGCGCCCCTGAGGGGTTGCAGCCACCCGCGCGAGAAGGCAGCCACGGCGCACTGGGGACATGGCCGCAGCGGGCGCACCCGCACCCGCGCACGGCGAGAAGGGGACGTGTCGGGGGGTGTCCGCCCGCAGCGGTTGTCGCGTCAACGCACAGTCAGTCGGCGTCCAAGCCCATCGCGACGTTCCGAGGACGGACACCCCCCGGCGCGGCCCCGACCCACCACCCGGCGCAAGGCGAAGACGCGCACCCCCACCACCTCACGCAGACCCACACCACACCGGAGAGGCTGACACCACACCGTGCACGAAGAACTCATCGCACAGGCCCGGGCGTGGCTCACCGAGGACCCCGACCCGGACACCCGCGCCGAGCTCGCCCGCCTGATCGACGCCGGGGACCACACCGAACTCGCCGCCCGATTCAGCGGCACCCTCCAGTTCGGCACCGCCGGTCTCCGCGGCGAACTCGGCGCCGGCCCCATGCGCATGAACCGCTCGGTCGTCATCCGCGCCGCCGCCGGCCTGGCCGCGTACCTCAAGAAGCAAGGCCACGACGACGGCCTCGTCGTCATCGGCTACGACGCCCGCCACAAGTCCCACGACTTCGCCCGGGACACCGCCGCCGTCATGACCGGCGCCGGTCTGCGCGCGGCCGTCCTCCCCCGCCCGCTGCCGACCCCCGTGCTCGCCTTCGCGATAAGGCACCTCGGCGCGGTCGCCGGCGTGGAGGTCACCGCCAGCCACAACCCGCCCCGCGACAACGGCTACAAGGTCTACCTCGGCGACGGCTCCCAGATCGTCCCCCCGGCGGACATCGACATCGCGGCGGAGATCGCCGCCGTCCCGTCCCTCACCACCGTCCGGCGCCCCACCGAAGGCTGGGACACCCTCGGCGACAGCGTCCTCGACGCCTACCTCGCCCGCACGGACGCCGTCCTGTCCGAGGGCTCCCCCCGCACCGCCCGCACGGTGTACACGGCGATGCACGGCGTCGGCAAGGACGTCCTCCTGGCCGCCTTCGCCCGCGCCGGCTTCCCGGAACCGGTCCTCGTCGTGGAGCAGGCCGAACCCGACCCGGAGTTCCCGACCGTCGCGTTCCCCAACCCGGAGGAACCCGGCGCGATGGACCTGGCCTTCGCGACGGCACGCGCCTGCGAGACCGCCCCGGACCTGATCATCGCCAACGACCCGGACGCGGACCGCTGCGCCGTCGCCGTCCAGGACGGCACCGACTGGCGCATGCTGCGCGGCGACGAGGTCGGCGCCCTGCTCGCCGCGCACCTGGTCCGCCGCGGAGCGACCGGCACCTTCGCGGAGTCGATCGTCTCCTCGTCCCTCCTCGGCCGCATCGCCGAGAAGGCGGGCCTCACCCACGTCGAGACCCTCACCGGCTTCAAGTGGATCGCCCGCGCCGAGGGCCTGCGCTACGGCTACGAGGAGGCCCTCGGCTACTGCGTGGACCCGGACGGCGTACGCGACAAGGACGGCATCACGGCCGCACTGCTGATCACGGAACTGGCCTCACGGCTCAAGGAGGAGGGGCGTACGCTCCTCGACCTGCTGGACGACCTCGCGGTGGAGCACGGCCTGCACGCGACGGACCAGCTCTCGGTCCGCGTCGAGGACCTCTCCCTCATCGCGGCCGCGATGCAGCGCCTGCGCGAGCAGCCCCCGACGGAGCTGGCCGCTCTGCCGATCACCCGTACCGACGATCTCACCAAGGGCACGGCCGAGCTCCCGCCCACGGACGGTCTGCGCTACACCCTCGACGGCGCCCGGGTGATCGTCCGCCCGAGCGGCACGGAGCCCAAGCTGAAGTGCTACCTGGAGGTCGTGATCCCGGTCGGGTCCCACGCGGACCTCCCGGAGGCCCGCGCGAAGGCGACGGCGCTGCTGGAGTCGATCAAGCGCGATCTGTCCACGGCGGCGGGCATCTGAGGCCGGGGGCCCGCACCGCCGCTCCCCGCCGAGGACTCAGGAACTCTTCCGGGCGGCCTCCCGCCGCTGCCGCTTTCCGAGAGGCGCCTGGGAGAGGTCCTCGGCGCTGGACCTGAGGTTCTTGTAGCCGTACCCGCGCCGATCCAGCCAGGCCCGCGCCGACTCCTCGGCCCGCTCGGTCGCCTCCAGGATGTCCTCCTCGGCCTCCCCGGAGTCCAGGAAGCGGAAGGTGAAGGCGGGCCGCACGGCCACGTCGTACGTGAGGCTCCCCTCGGGCGTGAAGGCCGCGCGCAGCACGTCGTGCTCCGCGGCCCGCTCCAGAAGACCGGCCCGCTGGTCGGCACTCAGCCCGTCGAAGACGCCTCGGACGGTGACACGGAAGGTACGGGTGCTCATGCCCCGAACCTAGGCTCGGGGAGCACACCGGCTCCACCGGTTTTCCATCACCGGACGCGCACCCGGAAGCCGCCACCGACAAAACCGCGCGGCCGGCCGACCGACCAGAACGGGCCGGTCGGCGGACCGGCAGAACTGGCGGGGGCCCATCACCCCCGGAACCAGTCAGCCCCGAAGCGCCACCAGAACCGACAGGGCACGCCGGCCCACCAGAACCCGCCGAGCGGCCCACCCCACCGCCACCAGAACCGGTACGGCGCCTGAGCCCACCAGAACAGGGCGTGCGGTCACCCCAGGCCCCAGAACCGGCCGGGCACGGAGCCCACCAGAACCGGCCGGGCAGTCAGCCCACCGCCACCCGAACCGGCCGGGCGGCCACCCCACCGCCCCCAGAACCGGCCAGGCGGTCAGCCCACGAAACCGGTACGGCGCCTGAGCCCACCAGAACAGGGCGTGCGGTCACCCCAGGCCCCAGAACCGGCCGGGCACGGAGCCCACCAGAACCCGCCGGGCACGCCGGCCCACCAGAACCCGCCGGGCAGTCAGCCCACCGCCACCCGAACCGGCGGTCGTGCCGGGGGAACCGGCCGTTCCATCACCCCAGCGCGACGAGAATCAGCACCAGTACCGCCCCCGCAACCGCCGGCGCCAGCACCTCGTACGCCCACCGCACCGTCACCTCGCCCCGCGCCGACTCCGCCTGCCGCCGCGCCTCGTGCAGCCCTCGCAGGTCGTCCATGATCCGGTCGGTGTCCGCCCGCACGGGCCCGTCCGACAGCGGCTCCCGGCTGAAGCCCTGCCGCAGCCCCTCCGTCGTGCCGAGCGCGCTGCCGCGGCTCTCGTCCCGCCCCATCTGCCGCCGCGCCTGCGCCGTCGCCCGCATCTCGCGCCGCGCGGCCTTCTTGCGCGCGCGCAGCGACACCGGCACGGCCCACAGCTGGTACTTCGCACCGGACTCCGTGAGGACCTCGTTCGAGTAGGCGGAGCGCAGCGAGGCGACCTGCCCCCAGGGCACGACGACGACGCGGAACGGGTTGCGGATCCGCAGCCGGTCGTCGCCGGCGTACACGGCCGGGCGCAGGGTGAAGGCGACGACCAGCGGCACCACGAGGAGCAGCAGGGCGAGCGCGAGCCACGGCGTGCGCCCCTCCCCGGAGATCACCGCGTCGACGCCGAGCCATCCGGCGATGCCGAGCAGCATCACGCCGCCGGCGATGGCCGGGGCCGACCGGTACACCCGGTCCCGGGACTCGGGCTCCGCGGGCGGCGGCGTCGGCGACTGGGATTCGGGGCTCGTCATGTCTCGATTCTGCCGGACCCGTCCGCACGTCCCTCATCCACGTCCCCCACGGTCCCCCACGCCTGAGAACGCCCGGCGGATCCGCCCCGGAGAAACCGGGGGGCTGTACAGCCGCTACGCGCGTAGATATGCTCGTCTGGTGACCATGCCCAGTTCTGCACTCACCGCAGCTCACCCCCTCAAGGACGTCGCCGCGTCCGACAGCGCGCTGCGCCGCTTCCTCCACGGGCTCCCCGGCGTCGACGCGGTCGGGCTCGAAGGCCGTGCGGCCTCGCTCGGCACCCGTTCGATCAAGACGACCGCCAAGGCGTACGCCATCGACCTCGCCATCTCGATGGTCGACCTGACGACGCTGGAAGGCGCGGACACCCCGGGCAAGGTCCGGGCGCTCGGCGCGAAGGCGGTCAAGCCCGACCCGACGGACCGTACGACGCCGTCCACGGCGGCGGTCTGCGTCTACCCCGACATGGTGGCCGTGGCCAAGGAGGCCGTCGCGGGCTCCGGCGTGAAGGTCGCCTCGGTGGCCACGGCGTTCCCGGCCGGCCGCGCCGCGCTGGACGTCAAGCTGGCCGACGTCCGTGACGCCGTCGCCGCGGGCGCCGACGAGATCGACATGGTCATCGACCGCGGGGCGTTCCTCTCGGGCCGATACTTGAAGGTGTACGACGAGATCACCGCCGTGAAGGAGGCCTGCGGGACCTCGGCGCGCCTGAAGGTCATCTTCGAGACGGGCGAGCTCTCGACGTACGACAACATCCGCCGCGCGAGCTGGCTCGGAATGCTCGCGGGCGCGGACTTCATCAAGACCTCCACCGGAAAGGTCGCCGTCAACGCGACCCCGGCGAACACGCTGCTCATGCTGGAGGCGGTGCGTGACTTCAAGGCGCAGACCGGCATCCAGGTCGGTGTGAAGCCGGCCGGCGGCATCCGCACCTCCAAGGACGCCATCAAGTTCCTCGTGCTGGTCAACGAGACCGCGGGCGAGGACTGGCTGGACAACCACTGGTTCCGCTTCGGCGCCTCCTCGCTGCTCAACGATCTGCTGATGCAGCGCCAGAAGCTGGCCACCGGCCGCTACTCCGGTCCCGACTACGTGACGGTGGACTGATCACCATGGCACCCGTATTCGAATACGCCCCGGCCCCCGAGTCGCGCGCGATCGCCGACATCGCGCCCTCGTACGGCCTGTTCATCGACGGCGAGTTCGTCGAAGCGGCGGACGGCAAGGTCTTCAAGACCGTCTCCCCGTCCACCGAGGAGGTCCTCTCCGAGGTCGCCCGGGCAGGTTCCGAGGACGTCGACCGCGCGGTGAAGGCCGCGCGCCGGGCCTTCGAGAAGTGGTCGGCGCTGCCGGGCGCGGAGCGCGCCAAGTACCTGTTCCGCATCGCGCGCATCATCCAGGAACGCTCCCGCGAACTCGCCGTCCTCGAAACCCTCGACAACGGCAAGCCGATCAAGGAGACGCGCGACGCCGACCTGCCCCTGGTGGCCGCGCACTTCTTCTACTACGCGGGCTGGGCCGACAAGCTCGACCACGCCGGCTACGGGGCGAACCCGAGGCCGCTGGGTGTGGCGGGCCAGGTCATCCCCTGGAACTTCCCGCTGCTGATGCTGGCGTGGAAGATCGCCCCGGCGCTCGCGACGGGCAACACGGTCGTGCTGAAGCCGGCCGAGACCACCCCGCTCTCGGCGCTGTTCTTCGCGGACATCTGCCGCCAGGCCGGCCTGCCGAAGGGCGTCGTCAACATCCTCCCGGGCTACGGCGACGCCGGCGCGGCGCTGATCGCCCACCCCGACGTGAACAAGGTCGCCTTCACCGGCTCCACGGCCGTCGGCAAGGAGATCGCCCGCACGGTCGCCGGGACCCGCAAGAAGGTCACGCTGGAGCTGGGCGGCAAGGGCGCGAACATCGTCTTCGACGACGCCCCGATCGACCAGGCCGTCGAGGGCATCGTCAACGGCATCTTCTTCAACCAGGGCCAGGTCTGCTGCGCGGGCTCCCGCCTGCTGGTGCAGGAGTCGATCCAGGAGGAGCTGCTCGACTCCCTCAAGCGCCGCCTGTCCACGCTGCGTCTCGGCGACCCGCTGGACAAGAACACGGACATCGGCGCGATCAACTCCGAGGAACAGCTCACCCGCATCACCTCGCTCGTCGAGCAGGGCGAGGCGGAGGGCGCCGACCGCTGGTCCCCGGCGTGCGAACTGCCCGAGAGCGGCTACTGGTTCGCCCCGACCCTGTTCACGAACGTCACCCAGGCGCACACCGTCGCCCGGGACGAGATCTTCGGCCCGGTGCTGTCGGTGCTGACGTTCCGCACGCCGGACGAGGCGGTCGCCAAGGCCAACAACACGCCGTACGGCCTGTCCGCCGGCATCTGGACGGAGAAGGGCTCCCGGATCCTGGCGGTCGCGAACAAGCTCCGCGCGGGTGTCGTCTGGTCCAACACGTTCAACAAGTTCGACCCGACGTCGCCGTTCGGCGGCTACAAGGAGTCGGGCTTCGGCCGCGAGGGCGGCCGCCACGGCCTGGAGGCGTACCTCGATGTCTGATGCACGACTGTCGGTGTTCAAGACCTACAAGCTGTACGTCGGCGGGAAGTTCCCGCGTTCCGAGAGCGGCCGGGTGTACGAGGTGAGCGACTCGAAGGGCAAGTGGCTGGCGAACGCGCCGCTGTCGTCCCGCAAGGACGCCCGGGACGCGGTGGTCGCCGCCCGCAAGGCGTTCGGCGGCTGGTCCGGGACGACGGCGTACAACCGCGGTCAGGTCCTCTACCGCGTGGCCGAGATGCTGGAGGGCCGCCGCGACCAGTTCACCCGTGAGGTGGCCGACGCGGAGGGCCTGTCGAAGTCCAAGGCGGCGGCGGTCGTGGACGCGACGATCGACCGCTGGGTCTGGTACGCGGGCTGGACCGACAAGATCGCCCAGGTGGTCGGCGGCGGCAACCCGGTCGCGGGCCCGTTCTTCAACCTGTCCTCCCCCGAACCGACGGGCGTGGTCGCCGTCCTGGCGCCGCAGGAGTCGTCCTTCCTGGGCCTGGTGTCGGTGCTCGCCCCGGTGATCGCGACCGGCAACACGGCGATCGTGGTGGCGAGCGAGAAGGCCCCGCTGCCGGCCCTGTCCCTGGCCGAGGTGCTGGCCACCTCCGACGTGCCCGGCGGCGTGGTCAACGTCCTGTCGGGCCGTACGGCGGAGATCGCGACCCCGCTCGCCGCCCACCAGGACGTCAACGCGATCGACCTCGCGGGCGCCGACGAGGCCCTGGCGAAGGAACTGGAGACCGCCGCGGCCGACAACCTCAAGCGCGTCCTCCGTCCACAGCCTGTGGATTACGCGGAGACCCCCGGCATCGACCGCATGACGGCGTTCCTGGAGACGAAGACGGTCTGGCACCCCACGGGTTCGCTGGGCGCGTCGGGTTCCTCGTACTAGCCCGCCCCCCACAGGCCGAAGCCCCGGCCCTCCTCCGTCCGGGAGGGCCGGGGCTTCTCCGCGTGCCTACTGCTGCGACAGCAGTCCCGCCACCTGTCCCACCACCGGCATGCTCCCGATCGACTGCGCCTGCGCCACCGGCCCCGTGAGGGCCTGGGACGTCATGGGCTTGAAGTCGGCGAGGTCGGTGCCGATGCCGTTGTCGAGGGGGTCGACCCCGGTGCCGGCGAGCGGGTTGGGCTTGAGGCCGGCGACGGGGCCGGTGACGTAGCCGACGGTGCCGGTCGCGGCCTGGAGGCCGGAGTGGGGGTCGATCTTGCCCAGGGAGGTGGGACGGGTGTTGACCACGCCCAGGATCGAGGTGGGGTCCGCCGCGGCCGACGCCGTGCCCGCCCCCAGTGCCACGCCCGCGGTCGCGAGGACGGCCAGGGCACGCTGGGCGGCCGGCTTCTTGGGAGAGTCGTGTCGGGCCATGACTGCCACCTTCTGATGCACTGGGTGATCGGATCGGGACCGAGGGTAGTTGAGGTGTGACGCGCGCATCAAAGCCGACCCGCGGGGTCGTACGGCCCCCGGTGGATGCCTCACACTGGTGTCCCGTGAGTTCTCCATCGCCCATATCGACGCGAGTCGTGCTGCTCTGCGGCCCTTCCGGCTCCGGCAAGTCCCTCCTCGCGGCCCGCTCCGGCCTCCCGGTGCTGCGGCTCGACGACTTCTACAAGGAGGGCGACGACCCGACCCTGCCGCTCGTGGCGGAGAGCTCCGACATCGACTGGGACCATCCGGACTCTTGGGACGCGGACACGGCCGTCGCCGCGATCACCCGGCTGTGCCGCACAGGTCGTACGGACGTTCCCGTCTACGACATCTCTCTCAGCGCCCGCACCGGCGACGAGACGGTCGACATCGGACGGACCCCGCTGTTCATCGCGGAGGGCATCTTCGCCGCGGAGATCGTCACACGCTGCCGTGAACTCGGCGTCCTGGCCGACGCGCTGTGCCTGAGCCGCGGCCCGGTGAAGACCTTCCGCCGCCGCTTCCTGCGGGATCTGAGGGAGGGTCGCAAGTCGGTGCCGTTCCTGCTGCGCCGCGGCTGGCGCCTGATGCGGGAGGAGCGCACGATCGTCGCCCGCCAGACGGCACTGGGTGCGTACGCCTGCGACCGCGACGAGGCGATGGGCCGGCTGGCCGCGGCGGCGGCCGGCCGGTGCGCGGGCCTGCGTACAGCGGCCTAGCCGACGGCGGCCCAGCCGAGGGCGGCGGTTCCGGCTCCAGGGTGCCGGAGCACAAAGGAAAGCGGGACTGGACGGACCCCCCGGCCCTCCAGTCCCGCTCCTGTGCTCCCCCGTTGTCCTCCCCCGAGTCCCCACTCTCCCGCGAAGACGCCCCCCAGCGTCCGTACGGTTCCCCCGTGGGCCCCCTTGTGGTGCTCCCCCCCGACCTTCAGGCGACGAGCTCGCCGAAGGCGTCCTCCTCGTCACGGCCGAAGCTGAGGACCTCGTCCTCGCGCAGCCGGCGGAGCGACCGCCAGATGCTGGACTTCACCGTGCCGACACTGATGTCGAGGATCTCCGCGATCTCCGGGTCCGTGCGGCCCTCGTAGTAGCGCAGGACCAGCATGGTGCGCTGGAGTTCGGGCAGCCGGGCCAGCGCCTGCCACAGGACGGCGCGCAGCTCGGTGCCGCGCATCGCGTCCGTGTCGCCGGGCGTCTCCGGCAGTTCCTCGGTCGGGTACTCGTTGAGCTTGCGGCGCCGCCAGGCGCTGATGTGCAGGTTCGTCATGGTGCGGCGCAGGTACCCGCCGACCGCGGCCTTGTCGCTGATCCGGTCCCACGCCCGGTAGGTCGAGAACAGCGCGCTCTGCAGCAGGTCCTCGGCCTCGAAGCGGTCACCGGTGAGGTGGTAGGCGGTTGCGTACAGGGAGGCACGGCGCTCCTGGACGTAGGCGGTGAACTCCGCCTCCGTCAGCGAACGACGCTCCCCCGAGCCCTCCCCGTACGCGGCTCCCCCGTGCGCCGCCCCCGTCCCCTTGCTCTCCCCCGTGGGTGCGTCAACCACCGTCATGAACGCGGTGTGCTGACGCCCGGCGCCGCGAGCGCACCCCCGCCCTCCCCCAAGCTCTCGACTACGCTCGAGCAGGGAGGTACCCCCATCGGCACCGGACTTCTCGGAAACCCTGTGCACGTCGTGCAGACGCGTGACAACTGCGCTGGTGCTGATGCCGTGCAGCGTGTTCATCTCGCGCCCCCCGTCGTGGACTTCCGGTGTGCGGCCCGCCTGTTGGGGCGGGCTTCCTTGCCTGTGCCGAAAAGCTTGCCGCCGCACTTTCATGGCCGTGTCCGCCGACTGTCACAGACCTGTCACAGGGGTCGGCCACAGTCCGCCCACAGGTCGTACACACGCGTCGGCGGTACCGGCCGCACCGAGTGGGCCCCACCGGTCGAACCCCGACCCCTCCATGGGCCAGAATGAGCGCGTGCCTTCCCTGTTGCTGATCGAGGACGACGACGCCATCCGGACGGCCCTGGAGCTCTCACTGACGCGCCAGGGTCACCGCGTGGCGACCGCTGCCAGCGGTGAGGACGGTCTGAAGCTGCTCCGCGAGCAGCGGCCGGATCTGATCGTGCTGGACGTGATGCTGCCCGGCATCGACGGGTTCGAGGTGTGCCGGCGCATCCGGCGCACGGACCAGTTGCCGATCATCCTGCTGACCGCGCGCAGCGACGACATCGACGTGGTGGTCGGGCTGGAGTCCGGCGCCGACGACTATGTCGTCAAACCCGTGCAGGGCCGGGTGCTGGACGCCCGGATCCGGGCCGTGCTGCGACGCGGCGAGCGGGAGTCGAACGACGCGGCGAGCTTCGGCAGCCTCGTCATCGACCGCTCGGCGATGACCGTGACGAAGAACGGCGAGGACCTCCAGCTGACGCCGACCGAGCTGCGGCTGCTGCTGGAGCTGAGCCGGCGGCCGGGCCAGGCGCTGTCCCGGCAGCAGCTGCTGCGGCTGGTGTGGGAACACGACTACCTGGGCGACTCGCGGCTCGTGGACGCGTGTGTCCAGCGGCTGCGCGCCAAGGTCGAGGACGTGCCGTCGTCCCCGACGCTGATCCGTACCGTGCGGGGTGTCGGCTACCGGCTGGACGCGCCTCAGTGACCCAGGCGCACCAAGGGGGGGCCCGCGGCTGGACCGGGGCGCGCAAGGGAGTTCTGTCGCGGCTGCGCTTCACCAGCCTGCGGCTGCGGCTGGTCGTCGTCTTCGGCCTGGTGGCCCTGACGGCCGCCGTGTCCGCGTCCGCGATCGCGTACTGGCTCAACCGCGAGGCCGTGCTCACCCGCACCCAGGACGCCGTGCTGCGCGACTTCGAGCAGGAGATGCAGAACCGGGCGGCCGCGCTGCCCGAGCGGCCCACGCAGGACGAGCTCCAGCACACCGCGGGCCAGATGGCGGGCAGCGACCAGCGCTTCAGTGTGCTGCTGGTGGGCCGCGACACCGCGGGCCGGACCGTCTACGGCAGCTCCGGCGGCCTGAGCGGCTTCTCGCTGCGCGACGTGCCGGCCTCGCTGCGCACGGCGGTGAACAAGGCGCAGAAGGTCGACGGCGGCAACAAGCAGCCGTACCACCTGTACTGGCAGCGGATAGTCGACCACGACACGCCGTACCTGGTGGCCGGTACGCGCGTGATCGGCGGCGGTCCGACCGGTTACATGCTCAAGTCGCTGGAGCCGGAGGCCAAGGACCTCAACTCGCTGGCCTGGTCGCTGGGCATCGCCACGGGCCTCGCGCTGATCGGCTCGGCGCTGCTCGCGCAGGCCGCTGCGACGACGGTGCTGAAGCCGGTGCAGCGGCTCGGGGCGGCCGCGCGGCGGCTCGGCGAGGGCAAGCTGGACACCCGGCTGCGGGTGTCGGGGACCGACGAACTCGCTGATCTGTCCCGGACGTTCAACAACGCGGCCGAGGCGCTGGAGAAGCGGGTCGCCGACATGGCCGCCCGGGACGAGGCGTCCCGGCGGTTCGTGGCCGACATGAGCCATGAGCTGCGCACGCCGCTCACCGCCATCACCGCCGTCACGGAGGTGCTGGAGGAGGAGCTGGAGGCGGAGACCGGGAGCATGGACCCGATGATCGAGCCCGCCGTCCGGCTGGTGGTCAGCGAGACGCGGCGGCTGAACGACCTGGTCGAGAACCTGATGGAGGTCACCCGCTTCGACGCGGGCACCGCCCGGCTGGTCCTGGACGACGTCGACCTCGCCGACCAGATCACCGCCTGCATCGACGCCCGCGCCTGGCTGGACGCGGTCGAGCTGGACGCCGAGCGCGGTCTGCACGCCCGGCTGGATCCGCGCCGGCTGGACGTCATCCTGGCCAACCTGATCGGCAACGCGCTCAAGCACGGCGGCTCCCCGGTGCGGGTGTCGGTGCGGGAGGCGGACGACTCGATCGTCATCGAGGTGCAGGACCACGGGCCCGGCATCCCGGAGGACGTCCTGCCGCACGTCTTCGACCGCTTCTACAAGGCCAGCGCCTCCCGGCCGCGTTCGGAGGGCAGCGGCCTGGGTCTGTCCATCGCGCTGGAGAACGCCCACATCCACGGCGGCGAGATCACCGCGGCCAACTCGCCCGACTCCGGCGCGGTGTTCACCCTGCGGCTCCCGCGCGGCACGTCCCCCGCAGACGCGGAGGAGCAGCCCGCCGAGGGCGGTCTGGAGCCCGGGAGCGACACCGACCGGCCCCCGGGCGAGGACGCGAAGGGGGACGCACGATGACCGCCCGTCTCACGGCCGTGCCCCGGCTGCTGGCCGCCCCGGCGCTCGCCGTGCTGCTGGCCGGCTGCGGGATCCGGGCCACGGAGGTGCCGACGAACTTCGGGGCCGCGCCCTCGCGGGTGCAGTGCTCGCTCTCCGAGCCGGACGTCTCGACGCAGGCGGCCCGGGGGCTGCCGGTGCAGGTGTTCCTGCTGTGCGGGTCCGCGCTGGTGACCGTCGACCGGACCGTGCGGGTCCCGGACGGCGCGGCCGACTCCGAGCGGCGCATGCTCGTCGCGCAGGGCCTGCTGGACCAGCTCGCCACACCACCGTCGGCCGCCGAGAAGGAAGCCGGCTACAGCACGGACGTCCGCGACGGCATCACCGTCGGCGGGCCGCGCCCCGGCGACCCGGAGGACACCCTGCGGCTGAGCACGGCACCGGCCGGACTCACCTCGTACGCCCTCGCGCAGATCGTCTGCACCTTCTCCGACTCGGCGGCGGCCGAGGGGGACGGTTCGGTGGTCCTGGGCGGACCCGGTGCCGAGGCACCGCGCCGCTTCGAGTGCACGGACGAGGTGCGGGCCCGGCCCGGCAGCACGGAACCGCCGTCGAAGGCGGTGGCCCGGGAGTGACGCCGGCGGGTTGTGGCGCATGCCTCACACACCTGTCGGGGCCGGTCCCGGAACCGATCCTGCCGGAGGTCGCGTCTAGGGGGGCGTGCAGCGTCAAGGCTCCATCGGCGGCAGCGCCGCGTTCCGCATCCGTGTGACAGGAGGTGTCCTCCTCGTCGCCCACCTCGCGTTCGTCGCCTGGTTCACGCTGCGGCCGCTGGACGTGCCCTGGGTGATGCCGGCCAATCTGCGGCCGTTCGCCGGGATCAGAGCCGACCTCGCTCTGGGCTGGCCGGAGGCGGCCCGCCACATCGGTGAGAAGCTGGCGCTGCTCGCCCCGCTGGGTGTGCTGCTGCCGGTGGTGAGCGGCAGGCTGGCCGTCTCGCCGCTGGCGTCCCTGCTGCGCACCGTCGCGGCCGGGGCCCTGCTGTCGTGGGGCATCGAACTGGTGCAGACCGGTGTGCCCGGTCAGGTCGTCGACGTCGACTCGCTGTTCCTGAACACCGCGGGCGTGGCCCTCGCGCATCTCGCGCTGGTCCCGGCGGGTCGTTCCTGGCTGCGCCGCCGTACCGCCGCCGGCGCGCTGCGTGCGCCCCTCCCCCCGGAGGAGCCGGCTCAGGGTCGGACCCCGACGATTCCCAGGGTCGGGATCGCCCCGTGGAGCGACGCTTTGCCCCCTTCGTCTCCGTAGCGTGGAGTGCAGATGGGGTACTCGGACGAGAAGCCCCACGCACACCGACGTTGAAGGAGTCGCACATGTCCCGCCTCGCCCGCCCCACCCACGGCCGCATGATCGGCGGAGTGTGCGCCGCGCTGGCACGGCGCTTCGGCACCTCCGCGACGACGATGCGCGTGATCTTCCTCGTCTCGTGCCTGCTGCCCGGCCCGCAGTTCCTGCTGTACATCGCGCTGTGGATCGTGCTGCCCTCGGAGGACAAGGTGCACGGCAAGACCCGGACGGCCTGGTAACCCCCCTGTGAGAACGCCGATGGGGCGCACCCCGTGCGGGTGCGCCCCATCGGCGTGTGTGTCCGCCTCGGCGGGTGGGTCAGCCGACCGGCACGCCGTTCACCGGCAGGCCGTGCGTGGGCAGCCCCTGCACCGGGAGTCCGCCCAGCAGGCCGGCGGCCGGGCCCGTCGGGCCCTTGGCGAGCAGCTGCTCGGCGACCGGCTGCGCGGCGGCCAGACCGGCACCGGCCGCCGTCTGCCCCTGACCCAGCGCCTCACCCGAGCCCGGCAGCGTCTGGGAGAGCTGCTCCGCCGGGAGCGCCGTGGTGACGGTCTCCAGCGTCTGGGCGGTGTCCGGGAGGGCCGGGGCGGCGTTGGCGGCGCCCGCACCGGCGGCGGCGAAGGCGGCACCGAGAGCGGCGACACCGAGGGACTTGGCAGCAGACTGCTTCATGAAATGCGTCCTCGTAACGGGATGACGGGGTGGGTGAGCGGTCCAGCGACCGTAAACACCCGGCGCCACCCGCCGCAAACATCGAAATGCGGACGGATTGTGAACGCCGGCCGCATCCGCAGTGCGCCGAATACGCCCGGATCAGCCCTCGAAATCGGCAGAACCGCTGGTGGAAGCCGTCTGACGGAACAGCCATTCGGATTTCAGCTCGGCATACCCGGGCTTGATGACGTCATTGATCATGGCCAGTCGTTCATCGAAAGGAATGAACGCTGATTTCATCGCATTGACGGAGAACCATTGCATGTCGTC
The DNA here is from genome assembly GCF_040637495.1 of Streptomyces sp. NPDC029044. NCBI lineage: Bacteria > Bacillati > Actinomycetota > Actinomycetes > Kitasatosporales > Streptomycetaceae > Streptomyces > Streptomyces sp. NPDC029044. The sequence goes on along the minus strand of NZ_JBEZWN010000005.1, from coordinate 255,219 downwards.
GAGCGTGTATCCGAATGCCTCGACGAGGTGCTCGAATTCCCGGCTCATGCTGGTGTGGGACATCAGACGGTTGTCCGTGTTGACCGTGGCGCGGAAGTGCAGTTTGCGCAGCAGTCCGATGGGGTGCTCGGCGTACGAGGCGGCCGCCCCGGTCTGGAGGTTGGAACTCGGGCACAGCTCCAGCGGGATGCGCTTGTCGCGGACGTAGGAGGCGAGCCGGCCGAGTTCGACGCGGCCGTCCTCGTGGACCTGGATGTCGTCGATGATCCGCACGCCGTGCCCCAGCCGGTCGGCGCCGCACCACTGGAGGGCCTGCCAGATGGAGGGCAGCCCGAAGGCCTCCCCGGCGTGGATGGTGAAGTGGTTGTTCTCGCGCTTCAGGTACTCGAAGGCGTCGAGGTGGCGGGTGGGCGGGTAGCCGGCCTCGGCACCGGCGATGTCGAAGCCGACGACGCCCAGATCGCGGTAACGGTTGGCGAGTTCGGCGATCTCCAGGGCGCGGGCCGCGTGCCGCATGGCGGTGAGCAGCGCGCCGACGCGGATGCGCTGTCCGTTCTCGCGGGCGCGCCGTTCCCCCTCCCGGAAGCCTTCGTTGACCGCCTCGACGACCTCTTCGAGGCGGAGGCCGCCCTCCAGGTGCTGCTCGGGGGCGTAGCGCACCTCGGCGTAGACGACGCCGTCGGCGGCCAGGTCCTCGGCGCACTCGGCGGCGACCCGGACCAGGGCGTCCCGGGTCTGCATGACGCCGACGGTGTGGGAGAACGTCTCCAGGTACCGCTCCAGGGAACCGGAGTCGGCGGCCTCGCGGAACCAGACGCCGAGCTTCTCGGGGTCGGTGTCGGGGAGCTGGGTGTAGGCGCTCTCGCGGGCGAGTTCGACGATGGTGCCGGGGCGCAGACCGCCGTCGAGGTGGTCGTGCAGCAGAACCTTGGGCGCCCGGCGGATCTGGTCCGTTGTCGGGGTGTTCGCGGTGGTCTGGCTCGTCATTTCCGCACTCTAACTCCTACGCGCGTAGAGGGCGCGGCCCCGGCAGCTTTACTTTTTCGTCGATACGTAACGGTGACCCCGAGGACGGGTCGTGTACACCCGCGCTTCTGACACTGTTCTGTCATGGCACACCAAGCGACGCCGGTTCGCAGGGCCCGGCTGGGCAGGGCACTCGGTCCGCAGCCGACGGCGGTGAGCGGCGCGGTGCTGCTGCTCCCCGGCGGTGACGAGGTCTCCGCCCGCAGACCGTCGCCCATGCTGGCGACCGCCTCCATGCGCGCCGTCGGGCGACGGCTGGCCCGCGCGGGACGGGACGAAGGTCTCGCCGCGCACGTGGTGCACTACCGCTACCGCGGGTGGAACGGCAGCGAGGCCCGTCTCGCGCAGGACGCCACCTGGGCGGCCGACGAGGTCGTCCGGCGCTACGGGGACGTCCCGGTCTGCCTCGTGGGTCTCGGGATGGGTGGCCGGGCCGGGCTGCGGGCGGGCGGCCACGACGCCGTCAACTCCGTGCTGGCGCTGGCCCCCTGGCTGCCGGAGGAGGACGTCGCGGCACCACCCGAACCGGTGAAGCAGTTGGTCGGACGCCAGGTGCTGATCGTGCACGGCACGAACGACGGGCGGACGGATCCCGAGCTGTCGTTCCGGCTGGCGGCGCGGGCGAAGAAGGCGAACCGGGACGTGTGCCGGTTCGAAGTGCACGCGGACGGGCACGGGTTGCATCAGTACCGGGACGAAGTGCTGGCGCTGGCCGAGGACTTCGTGATGGGGGCGTTGTTCGGGCGGGTGGTGTCGCGGCCCGTGCGGGACGCGTTCGCGGCGCCGCCGCCGTTGGGGCTGCGGATGCCGCTCGCGGCGGGGTTCAGTCCTTCGAGGCGGTAGCGCCGTCCTCGCACTGGTGGCCTTCGGGCTGCGGGCGCGTCGTGGCTGGTCGCGCCCCCGCGGCGGAGCCGCAGATCGATACAGCCCCGCGCCCCTTCAGGTGGGCAACAGGCTGCCTCTTCTCGAGAGCAGGAACCTCTTGAAAGCCGCTACCGGAGGCGTGTCCGGGCGGCCCTCCAGCCAGGCGACTCCGATTTCACGGGCCGCCCTCGGGGCCGTGACCGTCAGTTCCACCACGCCCGGGCGCGGGACGGCCGGTGGCGGCAGGAGGGCGACTCCCAGGCCCGCCGCCACCAGACCCCTCAGCGTTTCGGCCTCCTCGCCCTCGAAGGCGATGCGGGGCTTGAAGCCGGCCTCCTTGCAGAGGTCGTCGGTGATGCGGCGCAGGCCGTAGCCGGGTTCCAGGGTCACGAAGGTTTCGTCGGACGCCTCGGCGAGGCGGATGCGGCGACGGCCGGCCAGGGAGTGGTCGGCGGGGACGACCAGGCGCAGCTTCTGCTCGTCCAGGCGGCGGGCCACCAGGTCGGGGGCGTCCGGCACCGGGGACGTCAGGCACAGGTCGAGCTCGCCGGCGCGCAGGCGTTCCAGCATGGCCTCGCCGTAGTTCTGGACGAGGCTGAAACGGACGCGCGGGTGGTCGGCGCGGAAGGCGTGCAGGAGGCCCGGGACGGTCTCGGCGCCCATGGTGTGCAGGAAGCCGAAGGCGACCTTGCCGGTGGTCGGGTCGGCGTCGGCGCGCACCTCCTCGGCGGCGCGTTCGACCTCGGCCAGGGCGCGTTCGACGGAGCTGAGGAAGGTGCGGCCGGCCGGGGTGAGGGAGACCGTGCGGCCGTGCCGGGCGAACAGGTCGACGCCCAGGTCCTGCTCCAGGCGCGCCATGGACCGGGACAGGGTCGACTGGGGGACGTTCATCTCCTGGGCGGCGCGGGTGACGTGCTCGGTGCGGGCGACGCCCGCGAAGTACGCGAGGCGCGGCGCCAGCAGCTTCGACATCTCTGCCATGTCTTCTGTGTCACTGCTTGGTGACAGGCGGGGCTGTGAGCTCTGTTGATGCACCATGGGAACGATTATGACCGTTCCATGCATTGGACGGATGAGTGAGTCGTCCGTAGGTTCGAGGCATGTCTCCCGCCAGTACCGGGGCGTCCACGATCGTGGGCGCCGATGCCTCTGTTCCCACCCCCGATTCACGTGTCTCCCCGGGCGGCCCCGGCTACCGCCGGATGAGCTTCGCCCTGTTCCTCGCGGGTGTCGCGACCTTCGCGCTGCTGTACTCCACCCAGGCGCTGCTTCCGCTGATCTCCGGCGAGTTCGGGGTGGCGGCGAGCGACGCGAGCTGGACGGTGGCCGCCGCGACGGGCGGGCTGGCGCTGTTCGTGCTGCCGATGAGCGCCCTGTCGGAGCGCTTCGGACGCCGGGCGGTCATGACCGCGTCGCTCGCGGTGGCCGTCACGCTCGGGCTGCTGGTGCCGTTCGCCCCCTCCCTCGGTGTGCTGATCGCGCTGCGGGCGCTCCAGGGCGCCGCCCTCGCCGGGCTGCCCGCGTCGGCGACGGCGTATCTCGCGGAGGAGGTCAGCCCGAAGGCGCTGATCACGGCGATCGGACTGTTCGTCGCGGGCAACAGCGTCGGCGGGATGAGCGGCCGGGTCATCACCGGCTGGGTCGCTCAGGAGTGGGGCTGGCGGATCGCCGTCGGTGTCATCGGTGTGATCGCTGTGGCGTGCGCGGTGGCCTTCCGGCTGCTGCTCCCCGCCCCGAAGCACTTCAGGGCCGGTTCGCTGCGGCCGCGCGTCCTGGCCCGCACGGTCCGCGCCCACCTGTCCGACCCGCTGCTGTGCCGGCTGTACGCGATCGGCGCGCTGTTCATGACGGTGTTCGGCGGTGTGTACACGGTCATCGGCTACCGGCTGACCGAGGCCCCGTTCTCGCTGCCGCAGGGCGTCATCGGCTCGATCTTCCTGGTGTACCTGGTCGGCACGGTGTCGGCGTCGACGGCGGGCCGCCTGGTCGGGCGGCTCGGCCGGCGGGGCGCGCTGTACGCGGCGGGCGGCACGACCACGACGGGCCTGCTGCTGTCCCTCGCGGACTCGCTCCCGCTGGTCCTGGCGGGGCTGGTCCTCATCACGGCGGGCTTCTTCGCGGGCCACGCGGTCGCCTCCTCCGCGGTCAGCAAGACGGCCACGCACGGCCGCGCCCAGGCCTCGGCGCTGTACCAGTCCGCGTACTACATCGGTTCCAGCGCGGGCAGCACGGTCGGCGCGATCGCCTTCCACGCGGGCGGCTGGGCCGGGACGGTCGGGGTCGGCCTCCTGGCGGTGCTGGGCGTCGTCACGATCACGGTCTTCGGCACCCGGGCGGCCCGGCTCCAGCGCCGGGAACTGGCCACGGCCGCCTGAGACTTCGCGGCATCCCCCCTGGTCGGGGCCGGTTGTCAGTGGGTGCGGATAACGTCCGCGCCGGCTGATCACCGGTTCCGAGCAGGGGGATTTTTCATGGAGTTCCGCATCGACCGTACGGAGTTCGCCGATGCCGTGGGCCGGGCGGCCCGCGCGCTGCCCGGGCGCACGCCGGTGCCGGTGCTGGGCGGGCTGCTGCTGGAGGCGGACGCGGGGCGGCTGGCCGTGACGGGGTTCGACTTCGAGGCGGCGGTCCGGGTGGAGGCCGACGCGGACGTCACGGCGCCGGGGCGGGTGCTGGTCCCGGGGCGGCGGCTGCTGGACGTCTGCCGGGTGCTGCCGGACGGGCCGGTGGGCTGTGTGCTGGAGGGCTCGCGGTTCACGGTGGAGGGGGACGGTACGCGCTTCGGGCTGTCGACGCTGCCGCTCGCGGAGTACCCGTCCCCGCCCGGGCCGCCCGCGCCCTACGGCACCGTCGACGCCGCCGCCTTCGCGACCGCCGTCGCCCAGGTGGCGGTCGCCGCCGGACGCGACGACACGCTGCCCCTGCTGACGGGCGTACAACTGCGCCTCGACGGCGGGGAGATGACCCTGTCGGCCTCGGACCGCTACCGGTACGCGGTGCGACGGCTGGAGTGGAAGCCGGAGGCCGCCGCCGGTGACGGGGTCGTGGAGACGCTGCTGCCGGCGCGGCGGCTGCTGGACGTGGCGCGGTCGCTGGGGCGCGGCGGGGACGTGCGGATCGGGTGGGAGCCGGGCGGGGGCGGCGGTCTGGTCGGCTTCGAGGGCGGGCGGACGCGGACCGCGCTGCGGCTGCTGGACGGACGGCTGCCGGCGTACACGTCGCTGTTCGACATGGCGGGGGCCGCGGTCGCCGAGGTGGAGCGCGAGGACCTCGCGGAGGCGGTGCGGCGGGTCGCGGTGGTGGCGGAGGCGAACAGCCCGGTGCGGCTGGACTTCTCGGCCGGCGGATCCGTACGGCTGCGCGCCGGCTACGGCGACGACGTGGCGGCCCAGCGGCTGCCCGCCACGCTGAGCGGCGCCGACGAGATGCCGGTCGCGTTCAACCCGGCCTACCTGCTGGACGCCCTGACGTCCTTCGAGAGCCCGCGGGTACGGCTGGAACTGCTCGGGGCGGGACAGCGGGCGCTGCTGCACGCGGTGCCGGGCGACGGGGAGGAGGGTGCGGACGCGGCGGCCGGGGAGCACCGGCATCTGCTGATGTCGGTCAAGGAGCTCGCGTGAAGGCCCGCACATCTGTCACCGCCGGCCTGGATCACCGGCTTCCACCTGCGCCTTTGCGCGCTCGGGGGGCCGTTGTCAGTGGGCTGCGGTAGCTTCCCAAGTGCTGGAGCGCGAAGGCGCGTGAACAGAACGTCCACAGGGGTGGGTGGAGATGGCGAACGGCACGGCGGCACCGACGGACCTGGACAGCAGGCTGGAGGCACACCGGACCGAGCTGACGGGGTACTGCTACCGGATGCTCGGCTCCTCCTTCGAGGCGGAGGACGCGGTGCAGGACACGATGGTCCGCGCCTGGCGCAGCTACGACAAGTTCGAGGGCCGCTCCAGCCTGCGCTCCTGGCTCTACCGCATCGCGACCAACGTGTGCCTGGACATGCTGACCGCAGGCAACAAGCGAGCCCGGCCGATGGACCTCACCGAGTCCACCCCGCTCGCCCAGGCCGCCCTCTCCCCCCGACCGGACAACACCTGGCTGGAGCCCATGCCGGACGGCCGTGTGCTGCCCACCACCGGTGACCCGGCGGAGGCGGCGATCGCCAAGGAGTCCGTACGGCTCGCGTTCATGGCCGCCCTGCAACAGCTCCCGGCCAAGCAGCGGGCCGTGCTGATCCTGCGCGAGGTCCTGGCCTGGAAGGCCAGCGAGGTCGCCGAGCTGCTGGACACGTCGGTGGCGTCGGTGAACAGCGCCCTCCAGCGGGCCCGCGCCACCCTCGCCGAGCGGCAGGAGCCGGGCGCCGAGGCGGCCGTCTCCGACCCGCTGGACGAGGACCAGCAGAAGCTGCTGGACCGCTATGTGGCGGCCTTCGAGGGCTACGACATGACGGCGCTGACGGCGCTGCTGCACGAGGACGCGGTCATGACGATGCCGCCGTTCGACCTGTGGCTGACCGGCACGCGCGACATCACCGGCTTCATGACCACCCTCGGCGCGCCCTGCGCGGGCTCCCGGCTGGTGCCCGTCCAGGTCAACGGCCTGCCGGGGTTCGCCCAGTACAAGCCGGACCCCGAGAAGGGCGGCTTCACGCCGTGGGCGGTCCAGGTGCTGGAGATCTCAGACGGCCGGATCACCGGGTTCCACTGCTTCCTCGACACCCAGCGCTGGTTCCCGCTCTTCGACCTCCCCCTCCACCTCGAAGCGGAGACCGACCAGGTCGAGCAGGGCGCGTAGGGCCGGGTCGGGGTCGCGCAGCCGAATCCGCCCCCCGGCGCGGCGGGCGGCCAGCTGGAGCCTCGCCAGCAGGTCGACGGCGGCGAGGCCCGGCGGCCCCAGGCCCGCGACATCGCACACCACGACCCGGGCACCGCTGCCGTGCAGCAGTGCCCGGACATCGTCGCTGAGCCCTCTCACCTCGTCCCGGGTGACGGGGCCGGGCAGTACGAGCACGGGCGGTGTCATGGCGTCCACGATCGGTAGACCGGGCGGGCGGCGGTAACTCATCGCGGCGGTCCGTCGGGTCGGCGCCGTAAGGATCACATTGACCCGGGCAGCGCCTTCCCCGAAGGGTTGGCTGTATGCCCCACCGATCCGGTTCTGCCGCGCTGCCCCGTGCCCTCGTCGCCGGTGGGGAGGTGCCGTGCAGGGGGTGCTGAGCGGGTTCGCGGTGATCGCCGTCGTCATCGGCGTCGGCTATCTGATCGGCCGGCGGGGGTATCTGGGGGACGGCGGCCGTGAGGTCCTGACGAAGCTCGCCTTCCACGTGGCCTCGCCGGCGCTGCTCTTCACGACCCTCGCGCAGGCCGACCTGTCCGTGATCTTCTCCGACCGGCTGCTGGTCACGGCGATGAGCACGGCAGCGGCGGCGGGGATCTTCGTGGCGGTGGGGGCGGTGCGCGGCTGGGGCGTGGGCCGGACGACGATCGGCGCGCTGTGCTCCAGCTACGTCAACTCCGGGAACCTGGGCATCCCGATCGCCGTGTACGTGCTGGGTGACGCGTCCCTGGTGGCGCCGGTGCTGCTGTTCCAGCTGGTCGGTGTCACACCGGTGGCGCTGACGGTCCTGGACCTGGCGAGCGGCGGTCGGAAGCGGCCCCTGTGGCAGCGGCTGCTCACGCCGTTGCGCAATCCGATAGCGCTGGGTTCCCTGGCCGGGGTGGCGGTCTCGGCGTCGGGCCTCGCGGTGCCCGGCCCGCTGATGGACCCCCTGAACCTGATCGGCAACATGTCGGTGCCCGCGGTGTTGCTGGCCTTCGGCATCTCCCTGCGGGGCAGCACGCTTCCGCTGCGCGGCGCGGAACGGGCCCCGGTTCTCCTCGCCGTAGTCCTGAAGTCCGTGGTCCAGCCCCTGGTCGCCTGGGCCCTCGCGGCGGGCGTCTTCGGCCTGCACGGTGCCCTGCTGCTCGACGTGGTGGTGACGTCCGCGCTGCCGGCGGCGCAGAACCTCTTCACGTACGCGAGCAACTACCGGGTGGGCGAGGTGCTGGCGAGGGAGGCGATCCTGCTGTCGACGGTGCTGTCGGTGCCGGTTCTGGTGGTGGCGGCGGCGGTGCTGGGGTGACTCAGCCTTCCGGAAACTCGCCGGTGTCGATGACAAGGTCGAAGGGAGCCGGCAGCTTGATCGACTCGCCGAACTTCGCGGTGCCCAGGGGGCGGTAGACATCGCCCTTGGGCTCGCCGTAGAGCGTCACGGTGGGGCCGTCGGCAGCCCAGCGGTCCACGAGGAGGTAGAGCGGAATACCGGCAGTGGCGTAGGCGGCCGGCTTGCTGACCCGGTCGTGGCGAGCGTTGGACTTGGACGTGACCTCGACGACGAGTTCGGCGAGGGCGGCCGGGATGTGGGTGTCCGTGTCAGCGTCCTCCCGCACGGGGGCCACCACGAGATCTGGGATGAGCATGCCGAGACGTGACGGCACGGCGATCGCCAGTGTCTGGAAAATCTCCCAGTCCTCGGGGATCACGGAGTAGAGGCGACGCTGGATGCGGGCCGCGATCACATTGTGGCGGTAAGCGGGAGCAGGTGACACGGTGATGATCCCCTCGATGATCTCCACCTTGCTGCCCTCGGGCCAATCCATATCCTCCCAGAACCGGACGAGGTCGTCCCAGCTCTGCTCGGGGTCCTGGCTCACGGTGAGTGCGCTCATGGCGGGTCTCCCATCGGTGCGTCACCGATCCCAGCATGCCGAACGGGACCGGCGGCGGTCCACCGGTCCCGTTCACCCGAAAGGGAAACCCCCAGGTCAGGCGATGCGTTCCAGCACCACCGGCGACGCCGTGAAGTCGGTTCCCGGGGCCGCGATGTCGTAGGAGCCCTCGACCGCCTGGAGGGCGTACTCGAAGCGCTCCGGCGTGTCCGTGTGGAGGGTCAGGAGGGGCTGGCCCTCGGTGACCGTGTCGCCGGGCTTGGCGTGGAGTTCGACGCCCGCGCCCGCCTGCACCGGGTCCTCCTTGCGGGCCCGGCCCGCGCCGAGGCGCCAGGCGGCGACGCCGATGCCGTAGGCGTCGAGGCGGCTCAGGACGCCGGAGGACGGGGCCTTGATCACGTGCTGTTCGCGGGCCACCGGCAGCGTCGCGTCCGGGTCGCCGCCCTGGGCCGCGATCATGCGGCGCCACACGTCCATGGCCGAGCCGTCGGCCAGGGCCTTCGCCGGGTCGGCGTCCTTCACCCCGGCCGCGTCCAGCATCTCGCGGGCCAGGGCGATCGTCAGCTCGACCACGTCCGCGGGGCCGCCGCCCGCCAGGACCTCCACCGACTCGCGGACCTCCAGGGCGTTGCCGGCGGTCAGGCCGAGGGGCGTGGCCATGTCCGTGAGGAGCGCGACCGTCTTCACGCCGTGGTCGGTGCCCAGGCCGACCATCGTGGAGGCCAGTTCGCGGGCGTCCTCGATGGTCTTCATGAAGGCGCCGGTGCCGACCTTCACGTCCAGGACCAGCGAGCCCGTGCCCTCGGCGATCTTCTTGGACATGATCGAGGAGGCGATCAGCGGGATGGCCTCGACCGTGCCGGTGACGTCCCGGAGGGCGTACAGCTTCTTGTCGGCGGGGGCCAGGCCGTCGCCCGCGGCGCAGATCACCGCGCCGGTGGTGTCGAGGACGTTCAGCATCTCCTCGTTGGAGAGCAGCGCACGCCAGCCGGGGATGGCTTCGAGCTTGTCGAGCGTGCCGCCGGTGTGGCCGAGGCCGCGGCCGGACAGCTGCGGTACGGCGGCGCCGCAGGCGGCGACCAGGGGGGCCAGCGGCAGGGTGATCTTGTCGCCGACGCCGCCCGTGGAGTGCTTGTCGGCGGTCGGGCGGGACAGGGACGAGAAGTCCATGCGCTCGCCGGAGGCGATCATCGCGGCCGTCCAGCGGGCGATCTCGCGGCGGTTCATGCCGTTCAGCAGGATCGCCATGGCGAGGGCGGACATCTGCTCGTCGGCGACCTCCCCGCGGGTGTACGCGTCGATGACCCAGTCGATCTGCGCGTCGCTGAGTTCACCGCGGTCCCGCTTGGTGCGGATGACGGAGATGACGTCCATGGCCATGGATTGGCTTCCTTCCGAGGGTTCCAGAAGCCGCACGGCCCCTCTGAGCCGGTCGCGTGAGCAACTCAGAGGGGCCGCACGGGGGTTACTTGCTGAGGTGCTCCGGGCCGAAGGCCTGGGGCAGCATCGCGGACAGCGGCAGGATCCCCGCCGGGGTCTCCAGCAGGAGGTCCGGGCCGCCGAACTCGTGGAGCAGCTGACGGCAGCGGCCGCACGGGACGAGTGTGTCGCCGTTGCGGTCGACGCAGGTGAAGTGCGTCAGCCGGCCGCCGCCGCTGTTGTGCAGCTCCGACACCAGACCGCACTCGGCGCACAGGCCGAGTCCGTACGAGGCGTTCTCGACGTTGCAGCCGGAGATGATCCGCCCGTCGTCGACCAGGGCCGCGACGCCCACCGGGTAGCCGGAGTAGGGGGCGTACGCCCGGGACATGGCGTCCCGGGCCACCGCGCGCAGCTTCTCCCAGTCGACGGCGGGGCCGGCGTCGGTCACTTGCCCTGCCCCTTCCGGTACGGCATGCCGTTCGCCCTCGGCATCCGCAGCCGCTGCGCGGACAGGGCGAGGACCACCAGGGTGATGACGTACGGCGTGGCGGAGACGACCTGGTTCGGGACCTCGTCGGTGGTCGCGTACCAGGCGAACACCAGGGCGCCGGCGACCAGCGTGCACACGGCCGGGACGTACTTCTTGCGGACGATCAGCCAGACGGCGCCGATGATCAGCAGCAGCGCGCCGAGCAGCAGCAGGGCGTGGACGTTGGAGGAGCCGCCGCGCAGGTTGAGGCTGTCGGTGTAGCCGAACAGGCCCGCGCCGAGGGCGAGGCCGCCCGGCATCCAGTTGCCGAAGATCATCGCCGCGAGGCCGATGAAGCCGCGGCCGCTGACCTGGCCCTCCAGGTAGAAGGGGTTGGCCACGATGGACAGGAAGACACCGCCGAGGCCGGCCAGACCTCCGGAGATGACGACGGCGATGTACTTGTACTTGTAGACGTTGACGCCGAGGGACTCGGCGGCCACCGGGTTCTCGCCGCAGGAGCGCAGGCGCAGGCCGAACGCGGTGCGCCACAGGATCCACCAGGTGGCGGGGATCAGCGCGACGGCGATCAGCGTCAGCCAGGACACGTTGGTGACCAGGCCGCCGAGCAGGCCGGCGATGTCGGAGATCAGGAACCAGCCGTGGGCGTTGAGGTCCCGCAGGGCGTCGGACAGTCCGGGCACCGTGAAGTTCCCGAGGGATTCCACCGCCGGGGACTGCTTGGCGGAACCGCCGGTGTGGCCCTCGAAGGCGAGGGGCGCGAGGTAGCGGGTGGCGCCGAGGGCGAGGATGTTGATGGCCACACCGGAGACGATGTGGTTGACGTTGAAGGTGACGGTGACGAAGGCGTGCAGCAGACCGCCGATCGCACCGCCGGCGATGCCCACCAGGACACCGGTCCACGGGCCCCACTGGAAGCCGGCCCAGGCGCCGAACCAGGTGCCGAGGATCATCATGCCTTCGAGGCCGATGTTGACCACGCCCGCGCGCTCGGCCCACAGACCGCCGAGACCGGCGAGACCGATCGGCACGGCGAGCTGGAGCGCGGTGGACATCTGGCTGACGTTGGTGATGCCGTCGGCGCCCGTGATGATGCGGACGATCGAGGTGAGCGCCAGGCCTCCGGCGATGATGAGCAGCAGGACGGGCCACGACAGGCGGCGGCCGGTCGGCGCCGCGGGCTGCAGCGAGGGCTGGTTGACGTCGGTCGCGGTGGTCATCGGCCAGCCACCTCCTTCGTGTTCTGGGCGCCGAGGACGTGACCGGCGGCGAGTTCGGCACCGACGCGGCGCTGCTGGCGGCGCAGGCCCCATTCGCGGACGGCCTCGTAGGAGACGACGACCGAGAGGACGATCAGGCCCTGCATGATGACCGCGATCTCCTTGTCGTAGCCGTGGAAGTCGAGCTCGGGCGAGGCCTTGTCGAGCCAGGCCCACAGCAGGGCGGCGAAGGCGATGCCGACGGGGCTGTTGCGGCCCAGCAGGGCGATGCCGATGCCGAGGAAGCCGATGCCGGTGGGGAAGTTCAGGCTGTAGGTGTGGGTGTCGCCGAGCAGGATCGGCAGGCCGGCGAGGCCCGCGATGCCGCCGGAGATCAGCATGGCGCTGAGCACCATGCGCCTGGGGTCCACGCCACTGGCCGCGGCGGCGGTCTGCGAGGCGCCGGAGGCGCGCAGGTCGAAGCCGAAGCGGGTGCGGTTGAGGACGACCCAGTAGCCGATGCCGAGCAGCACGGCGAGCAGCACCAGGCCGTAGATCTCGCCGGCCGCGCCCATGGGGATGCCGGGGATCCAGCCGGACTCGTACATCTCGCCGGTCGTGTTGTTGTTGCCGACCTTCACGCCGAAGACGTTCGGCAGCCACAGGTAGGCGATCACGGAGGTGGCGATCGCGTTGAGCATGATCGTGGCGACGACCTCGCTGACGCCACGGGTGACCTTGAGGACACCGGCGATGCCGGACCAGAAGGCGCCGGTGAGCACGGCCGTCAGGAGCAGCAGCGGCACCTGGATCGCGGCGGGCATGTTCACATGGGCGCCGACGATGGCGGCCATCATGGCGCCGAGCTGGTACTGGCCGTCGACGCCGATGTTGAACAGGTTCATCCGGAAGCCGATGGCCACCGCGAGGGCCGCGATGTAGTACATCGAGGCCTGGTTGATGATCAGGACCTGGATGTCGGAGAAGCCGAGCTGCTCGAACATCAGGGCGAACGGCTCGAAGGGGCTCTTGCCCGACGCGAGCAGCACGATCGCGCTCAGGACGAAGGCCACGGCCAGCGCGATGACCGGTCCGGCCACCGCGAGGAGCACGCGCTCCTTGTCGAACTTCTTCATCAGCGGGCCTCGTCTTCCGGAGACTCGGGGGCGTCGGCCTTCGAGATCTCGGGGGTGTCGTCGTGCTCCAGGTGCCCGGTGGCGGCACCGGTCATGGCCGAGCCGAGCTCCTCGGGGGTGATGGTGGCCGGGTCGGCGTCCGCGACCAGCTTGCCGTTGTAGATCACGCGCAGCGTGTCGGACAGGCCGATCAGCTCGTCGAGGTCGGCGGAGATCAGCAGCACGGCCAGGCCCTCGCGGCGCGCCTCGCGGATGTGGTCCCAGATGGCGGCCTGGGCGCCGACGTCCACGCCCCGGGTGGGGTGGGCGGCGATGAGGAAGCGCGGCTTGTGGCTCATCTCGCGGCCGACGATCAGCTTCTGCTGGTTGCCGCCGGACAGGGAGGCGGCGGTGACGTCGATGCCGGGGGTGCGGACGTCGTAGTCCGTGACGATCCGCCGGGTGTCCTCCTGGGCCGCCTTCGGGTCCAGCCAGACGCCCTTGGCCAGCGGCTTCTCGGTGACGTGGCCCAGGATGCGGTTCTCCCAGAGGGGCGCTTCCAGGAGGAGGCCGTGGCGGTGCCGGTCCTCGGGGATGTAGCCGATGCCCTGCTCGCGGCGGCGGCGGGTGGGCCAGGCCGTGATCTCCTCGTCGGCGAGCCGGATGGTGCCGGTGTCGGCGGACCTCAGTCCGATGAGGGCGTCGACGAGCTCGGTCTGGCCGTTGCCCTCGACGCCGGCGATGCCGAGGACCTCGCCCGCGTGGATGGTGAAGCTGATGTCGTCGAGGAGGGCCTTGCCGCCGGGGGCCGCCAGGCGCAGCTTGTCGACGCTGATGACCGGGCGGTCGGTGACCGTGGACTCGGCCGTCTCGGGCGTGGGCAGCTCGCTGCCGACCATCATCTCGGCGAGCTGACGGGGCGTCGTCTCGGCGGGGACGGCCGTGCCGACGGTGGTGCCGCGGCGGATGACGGTGATCTCGTCGGCGACGGAGAGCACCTCGCCGAGCTTGTGCGAGATGAAGATGACCGACAGGCCCTCGGAGCGCAGTTCGCGCAGGTTGGCGAAGAGGGCGTCGACCTCCTGCGGCACGAGCACGGCGGTCGGCTCGTCGAGGATGAGGGTGGTGGCGCCGCGGTAGAGGACCTTGAGGATCTCCACGCGCTGGCGGGCGGCGACGCCGAGCTCCTCGACCAGGAGGTCGGGCTCGACGCCGAGGCCGTAGCGCTCGGAGAGCTCCTTGATCTTGCGGCGGGCCTTGGCGCCGATGCCGTAGAGGTTCTCGCTGCCGAGGACCACGTTCTCCAGGACCGTGAGGTTGTCGGCGAGCATGAAGTGCTGGTGGACCATGCCGATGCCGCGGACGATGGCGTCGGCCGGCGACGAGAAGCTGACCTGCTCGCCGCTCACGGCGATGGTGCCCTCGTCCGGCTTCTGCATGCCGTAGAGGATCTTCATCAGCGTCGACTTGCCGGCGCCGTTCTCGCCGACGAGGGCGTGCACGGTGCCCTTGCGGACGGTGAGGTGGATGTCGTGGTTGGCCACGACACCGGGGAAACGCTTGGTGATCCCGGCGAGTTCGACGGCGGTCACCGATTCGTTGACCGCCGCTCCGGCCGGAGGGCTGCTGGACGCGTTGATGGCGCACTCTCCTGGGGACGGGGGCCGTCTACGCGCGTAGCGCCCCTACGGCATACAAAGGGGCCGACGCCCCGCGGCAACGGGGTACGAGGAGCAGCTCCCCGTACCCCGTCGAGCGGACGTAACCCCGGGGGTTACCGCCTGCTTCGAGGCAGTCGCTCGTCAGCTGCTCTTGACCTTGATCTCGCCGCTGATGATCTTCTCCTTGGCCGTCTTGATGGCTGCCTGAAGCTCGGCGTCGTCCGCGAACTTCGGGTTGGAGTTCGACAGGCTCACTTCGCCGGTCTTCAGATCGCCACGAACGATACCGGTCTCGGGCTTGCCGTCCTCGACCGACTTCGCCAGGTTGTACACCGCCTTGGCGACGTCCTTCATCGCCGAGGTCAGGATGGAGTCCTTGTACTTGGCGAGGGCTTCCTGCTGGTACTGGTCGGAGTCGACACCGATGGCCCACACCTTGTTGGCGGCGGCGGCCTCGATGACACCCTGGCCGGACAGGCCGGCGGCCGCGTAGACGACGTCGGCCTTCTTCTCGATCTGGCCCTCGGCAGCCGTCTTGCCCTTGTCGGGGCTGGCGAAACCGCCCTCCTCGGCCGTCTGGGTGAGGTACTGGGAGAGCACCTTGACCTTCGGGTCGGTGTCCTTCACGCCCTGCGCGAAGCCCGCCTGGAACTTGTGGATCAGCGGGATGTCCACACCGCCGACGAAGCCAACGACCTTGCTCTTGCTGGTCTTGGCGGCGGCGACACCGGCCAGGTAGGAGGCCTGCTCCTCGTTGAAGACCAGGTCGGCCACGTTCTTGGTGTTGATCGTGGAGTCGTCGACGATGCCGAAGGTGGTGTCCGGGAACTTCTCGGCGGCACCCTTCACGGCCGAGGCGTACGCGTAGCCGACGCCGATGACCGGGTTGTAGCCCTGCTTGGCCAGCGACGCCAGGCGCTGCTCCTTGTCGGCGTCCGTCTCGCCCTCGGTGGGCTCCACGTCGGCCGTCTGGTACCCGAACTCCTTCTTCGCCTGCTCCAGGCCCGCGTACGCGGCGTCGTTGAAGGACTGGTCGCCCTTGCCGCCGACGTCGTAGGCGATGGCGAGACCCTTGTCGCCCTTCGAGTCCGACGACCCGGCGGAGGTCGAGGTGCCGCCGCAGGCGGAGAGCGCGAGGGCCAGGGAGGCGGTCGCTGCGCCTGCGACCGTGATCCGGGAAATCCGGCGCATGTGTGGGTGCTCCTGTCGTACAACGAGGTCGCACAGCGCCGGGACGGTTCAGCTTCAGCGCTGGCTTCGCCGCAGATTAACGCGCGTAGACCTGCCTGAAAACCCCTTCTGTCCACCTTGTTATGCGCCCGTGGCCAAGCCATCACCGCGCCTTGGCCGGGGCGTTGCCGACCGCAAACGGGGGGTGGCGCTGGGTGATCCGGTTGCTTGATCTGCTGCGTGAGAGGCCGGAAACGCGGAAGCGGGCGGACACCGTGGGGTGTCCGCCCGCTCTTGCCCTGTGAGGGGTCTGCTCCTACTCGGTCTTCACCTTGATGGTGCCGTCGTCGATGCCCTGCTTCGCCTTGTCCACGGCCTCCTTGAGGCCGGCGACCTTGGCGAACTCGGGGTTCGACTCGGACAGGCCCACGCCGTTGACCTTCAGGTCGAAGGTCTTCGTGCCGGTCAGCGGCTTGTCGTCCTGGACCGACTTGGACAGCGCGTAGACCGCTCCGCCGACGTCCTTGAGCGCGGACGTGAGGATGTAGTTCTTGTACGGGGCCAGAGCGGCCTGCTTGTACTGGTCGGAGTCGACGCCGATCGCCCAGACCTTCGCCTTGGCGGCGGCCTCGATCACGCCCTGTCCGGACAGGCCGGCGGCCGCGTAGAGCACGTCGGCCTTCTTCTCGATCTGGCCCTCTGCGGCGGCCTTGCCCTTGTCCGGGCTGGCGAAGCCGCCCTCCTCGGCCGTCTGGGTGAGGTACTGGGACAGGACCTGCACGCCGGGCTTGGTGTCCTCGACACCCTGCTTGTAGCCGGCCTCGAACTTGTGGATCAGCGGGATGTCCACGCCGCCCACGAAGCCGACGACGTCGGTCTTCGTGGCCTTGGCGGCCGCGACACCGGCGAGGTACGAGGCCTGCTCCTCGGCGAAGACGAGGGAGGCGACGTTCTTGCCCTCCACCACGGAGTCCACGATGCCGAAGGTGGTGTCCGGGTACTTGGAGGCGACGGCCTTCATCGCCGGGGCGTAGGCGAACCCGACGCCGATGACCGGGTTGTAGCCCTGCTTGGCCAGCGACGCCAGGCGCTGCTCCTTGTCGGCGTCCGTCTCGCCCTCGGTGGGCTCGATGTCGGCCGTCTTGTAGCCGAACTCGTCCTTGGCCTTCGTCAGGCCGGCGTAGGCGGCGTCGTTGAAGGACTGGTCGCCCTTGCCGCCGACGTCGTACGCGATCGCGACGCCGCGCTCGCTGCTGTCGCTGTCGCCGCTGTCGCTGCTGGTGCCGCCGCAGGCCGTGGCGACGAGCCCGAGCGACGCGACCCCCACCGCGACGCGGGTCAGTTTGGAAATCCGACGCATCTGAAGTTCCCCATTCTCCAAAGCCCCGCAGTGGGTGCTCGGTTCGGCGCACATTAACGCGCGTAGACACTCCTGGGAACGGTTCGCCGCGGGGCCGTTATCCATTCGTGCCGATGGCCGGTTACGCCCTTGTGAACCACGGGATCGAACGGGGTCGAAAGGTGTACTCGGGGACACGGCGCGTGTCTACCTCGCCACGCGCACCAGGCTGCCGTGAGGCTGCGCCGCTCGCAACCGGGGGGTGTTTCGGGGGTGCTGTCGGGGTGGCCCGGGTGGGGGGGCCGTTTGTTGTGTGCCGGGGCGTCGGGGCTGGTCGCGCCGTTCCCCGCGCCCCCCGGGACGGTCGGGTTCCTCTGTGCCCCGAGAGGGGCGGGGTCTGCCGTACGGGTACGGCTTTGAGGGCTTGGGCCGTTGGCCGTGTGCGGGGGCGTCGTGGCCGGCCGCGCAGTTCCCCGCGCCCCAAGAAGGTCGGAGTCCCGCGTGTCGGTACGAAGCTGGGAGCCCCCGCGTGGGCACGAAGGCCGGGGTCCCCCGGGTCGGGGGCTAGCGGAGGCCGTTGACCAGGGCTGCGGCTGTGAAGAGTTCCACTCCTACCGTGATGGCGGACTCGTCGACGTCGAAGTCGCCCTGGTGGAGGTCGCGCACGTGGCGTTCGCCGGGGGTGCGGACGCCCAGGCGGGCCATCGCGCCGGGGACGTGCTCCAGGTACCAGGAGAAGTCCTCGCCGCCGAGGCTCTGCTCGGTGCCCTCGACGGACTCGACGCCGCGCCGGGCGATCATGGCGTCGCGCAGCAGCTCGGTGACGCCGGGCTCGTTGACGACCGGCGGGACGCCGCGCACGTAGTTGATCTCCGACTTGGCGCGGTGGAGGTTGGCGACCTCGTCGATGGCCGCGACCACGACGTCGGGGGCCTGCCGCCACGCCTCGATGTCGAGGCAGCGCACCGTGCCGGAGAGCTCGGCGTGCTGCGGGATCACGTTCGGCGCGTGGCCCGACTCGACGCGGCCCCAGGTGATGGCGAGCCCGCTGCGGCTGTCGAAGCGCCGGCCGACCAGCGCGGGCACGTCGGTGACGACGCGGGCCGCGGCGGTGACCAGGTCGGTCGTGAGGTGGGGGCGGGCGGTGTGGCCGCCCGGGCCGTCGAGGCCGATCTCCAGCCGGTCACAGGCGGAGGTGATGGGGCCCGCACGGAGCCCGATCTTCCCGGCGTCCACGCGGGGGTCGCAGTGGACGGCGATGATCGCGCCGACGCCTTCCAGCGCCCCGCTCTTGATGGCGTCGGCGGCGCCGCCGGGCAGCACCTCCTCGGCGGGCTGGAAGATCAGCCGGACGGGGCGGGGCAGCGCGCCCCGCCGGTGCAGTTCGGCGAGGACCAGGCCCGCGCCCAGGACGACGGTGGTGTGCACGTCGTGGCCGCAGGCGTGCGCGCGGTCGGGCACGGTCGAGCGGTACGGGCACTCCGTCTTGGTGTCCGGGATGGGCAGGCCGTCGATGTCGGCCCGCAGGGCGAGCATGCTGGGGCCGCCGTCCCACTGCGCGCCCTCCACACCGATGTCACAGACGAGTCCGGTGCCCACGGCGAGGACGCGCGGCTTGAGGCCGGCCCGCTCCAGCCGCTCCTTGATCGCGGCGGTCGTGCGGAACTCCTGGTTGCCGAGCTCCGGGTGCATGTGCATGTCGCGCCGGAACGCGATGAGCTCGGCCCGCAGAGCGTCGGGCAGTGCACCGGGGAGCACGGCTCCGCCGGGAAGATCGACCTCGGACTCCAGTGACATCAGTGGCTTCACCCTTTGAAGGGTAGGGCGCCGAGGCGGTCGACCGACCCTGGATCAACAAAACTTCAACCCGAAAGGGGAAGAAAATATGACCGCCGGACGCATAGCTATCAAGTGAGATGGGTATGCTCGCCTGCCTTTTGGGCCGGGACGGGCCATCCATCTCCCGGAGTGTGACTTCGACCACACCAGCGTCACGACTCCGGTATCCATCCATCCTCTCCACGGATACCACGCTCTGCGCGGCGAACACGGGCTCGTTCATCTGCCGGACGAGCGCCCCGCTAGTCTGCGCCCCGTGCGCGCCCCCGATTTCTTACAGTCCACTCAGGCCTCGTACGACGCCATCGCCGAGGCCTACACCGCCGAGCACTCCGACAGCCTGGCCGGAAGACCGCTGGAGCGGGCCCTGCTGACGACCTTCGTGGAGCTGGCGCGGGCGGCCGGCACGGCCGGGCCACCGGTCGCGGACGTCGGCAGCGGCCCGGGGTACGTGACGGCGCGGCTGCACGAGGCCGGGCTGCCGGTGTTCGGGGTCGACGCCTCCCCCCGCATGGTGGCCCTGGCCCGCCGGGCCCACCCGGAGCTGCGCTTCCACGTGGGCTCGATGACGGCGCTGGACCTGCCGGCGGAGACGCTGGGCGGCATCGTCGCGCTCTACTCGATCATTCATGTGCCGGACGATCACCTGCCGTCCGTCTTCGCCGGGTTCCGCCGGGTCCTGCTGCCGGGCGCCCCCGTGCTGCTCGGCTTCCAGTCCGGGGACGAGGACGGGCACCAGCGCCTGACCGAGCGCTACGGGCAGGAGATCTCGCTCGACTACTACTGGCGCACTCCGGACACGGTCGCCGCGCACCTCGAAGCGGCTGGCCTGGAGATGTACGCCCGGGTGCTGCGCGCGCCCCAGGACCAGGAGTCGATGCCGCGCGCGTTCCTGCTGGCGCGCCGGCCGGTGCCGTCGGGCGCGGCTGTCACGGACCAGGCGCCCGCAGCTCCGGTGCAGGTCACCGACGCAGATTCCGGCTGACCGCCACGCGACGCGGCGCGACGCAGGCGAGCCGGCTCCGCATCCGCGGCCACACGTGCCGGGCGGGACGGCGACCGGGGGAATCCGCGTGACGCGACCGGCCCCGGCCGCGGCGACGGCGCGGCACCGGCGCGGCACCGGCGCGGGCAAGGCCGGGAACGCGGGCAGGTCCCGGTCCCGTCGGATCCGCTCGGCCCCCCGGACGGCCATGACCCGGGGCGTTCACCGGGCCCGCACGGCGCCCGAGCCCGGCGTGCGGGCACCGGCTGCCCGCCGGCCGCTGTGACCGATCCGCCGGGCTCGCCTCAGCCCGCGGCCACCGCGCCGGCGGCCCCGGGCGGCGCGGCCGGGCCGGTCAGACCTGCCGGGCCCGGTGGGGCTGTGAAGCCGGCCGTGCCCGCCGATTGCGTGGGGTCGGCCGGCTTCGGTGTGGCCGTCGGGGACAGCCGGTGGACGTCCCGGGCCGTGCCCGTGACTCCGGACAGGAAGCCCTGGGCGCGCGGGGAGGCGTTCTCGGTCAGCCAGGCCGGGTCGATGTCGCAGACCGCCACGCGGACCTCCGTGCCGGACAGGGCGAGGGGCAGGGTGTGGACGACCGTGGAGGGGAAACTGAGGATCGTGCGGCCGATCGGGCCGCGGCGGGCGATCAGCTCAAGGGGCAGCTCGGGCCGGACGATCTCCAGGCCCGTCTCGACGGCGAGGCGGTGGAGCTTGTCGGTGCCCTCGCGGCGGTGGGCGAAGTAGCGCGTGGCACCGTGGGCCTGCGCCAGGACGCGGACGGCCTCCAGGTAGCGGCCGTCGTCCACCACACCGGTCTCCACCAGGGACGTGCCCACCATGTCGGCGCCCTTGGTGATGCGGGGCGGGCCGAAGCGGGCCCGGGTCCAGGCGAAGGTGTTGGCGCCGACCGTGACGCCCGCGGGGGTCTCCTCCATCGGCATGGAGGAGAAGATCTCGATGCGGCGGCCGGCGGAGGGGGTCAGGCGGCGGCGGGCCGAGGCCGACACGGGTGCGAAGATCACGTCGCGGGGGCCGGGGCGGCCGCCCTTGCGGTGCCAGCGCACCAGCCGTTCGCCCCGGGCCAGCTGCCCGACGAACTCCATGGTCGCCGTGCCGTCGTCGACGACGACCAGGTCACGGGCATGGGTGATCGTCAGCAGCAGCTGGACGTAGCGGGAGAAGGGGTCCCCCAGGACGACCCGGCGTGCCCTGCGGAGCAGGCCGGTCAGGCCGCCGATGGTCTGGAAGGGCGCCAGGGGTCCGCCGCGCGCTTCCTCCCAGCGGACCTGGTGCCCCTCGTCGCGGGCCAGGTCGGACATCCGCCGCAGCTGGCCGCGGGTCATCGGGTCGAGGGGCGACAGCACCACGAGGGTGAGCCCCACGCCGGGCGCGTGCGCGTGCGCCCACTCCAGCACGTTCAGCAGCTGTACCGGACTCTCGACGAAGGCGAGGGTGTGGGGGCCGGCGTTCCCGGCGCGGGGGCTCATCGACGTACGACCGTCCCGTCGTAAGGGGGGTTGTGGGGGTGGTGCGTTCAGACGCCGACCGGCTCGCCCGCGGCCGTGGCGATCTCCGCCTCGGCGACCACGCCGGTGACGCGGCGCAGCTTCTTCATCGGGCCCAGCTCGGACTCGTAGACCTTCTTGACGCCGTCGCCGAGGGAGGCCTCGATGGTGCGGATGTCGCGGACGAGGCGGGTCAGGCCCTGCGGCTCCACGGAGGCGGCCTGGTCCGAGCCCCACATGGCGCGGTCGAGGGTGATGTGGCGCTCGACGAAGGTGGCGCCCAGGGCGACCGCGGCGAGGGTGGTCTGGAGGCCGGTCTCGTGGCCGGAGTAGCCGATCGGGACGTTCGGGAACTCCTGCTGGAGGGTGTTGATGACCCGCAGGTTGAGCTCCTCGGCCTTCGCCGGGTAGGTCGACGTGGCGTGGCACATCAGGATGTTGTCGGAGCCGAGGACCTCGACCGCGTGACGGATCTGCTTCGGCGTCGACATGCCGGTGGAGAGGATCACCGCGCGGCCGGTGGAGCGCAGGGCCTGGAGCAGCTCGTCGTCCGTGAGGGAGGCGGAGGCGACCTTGTGGGCGGGGACGTCGAACTTCTCCAGGAAGGCGACGGCCTCGGTGTCCCACGGGGAGGCGAACCAGTCGATGTTCTTGGACTTGCAGTAGTCGTCGATGGCGCGGTACTCGTCCTCGCCGAACTCCACGCGGTGGCGGTAGTCGATGTAGGTCATCCGGCCCCAGGGCGTGTCGCGCTCGATGTCCCACTGGTCGCGCGGGGTGCAGATCTCCGGGGTGCGCTTCTGGAACTTGACGGCGTCGCAGCCGGCCTCGGCGGCGGCGTCGATGAGCTTGAAGGCGTTCTCCAGCTCGCCGTTGTGGTTGATGCCGATCTCGCCGCAGACGTAGACCGGGCGGCCGGGGCCGACCTCGCGCGAACCGAACCGGCGGATACGGGAGTTGGTGCTCATGGCAGATGTCCTTACTTGGTGAGGGAATCGAGAGAGGGGCCGAGGATCCAGCTGGCGATCTCTCGGATCGCGCCGTCGCCACCGGGGACGGTGGTGACCGCGCGTGCGGCGCCGCGCACGACGTCGTGGGCGCTCGCGACCGCCACGGGCCAGCCCACGAGGGCGAAGCACGGGAGGTCATTGACGTCGTTGCCGACGTAGAGCACGCGCTCCGGCGCGATGCCCTGCTCCTCGCACCACTGCTTCAGCGCGAGGTCCTTGCGGTCGATGCCGTGCAGGACCGGGAGCTTGAGCTTCCGGGCCCGGGCGGCGACCACAGGGTTCTGTTCCGTGGACAGGATCAGCATCTTCAGGCCGCTCCTGCGGAGGGCCGCGATACCGAGTCCGTCCCCGCGGTGCACGGAGACGAACTCCCGTCCGTCGGAGTCGACGAGCACCCGGTCGTCGGTCTGGGTGCCGTCGAAGTCGAGGACGACCGCGTCGATGTCGTCGGCGGTCGGGAGCGCGCCGGGCCGGTCCGCGTCGAAGAGCGGGGCGAGGGCCCGGGCGCGGGCGAGGTCGTGCGGGTCGTCGATCTCCAGCACGCGCGCCGGGTCCGTGCGGACCAGTTCGGTGCGGCCGAAGAAGCGGTGCTGGTGCTTGCGGAAGCCGGTCGCCTCCATGGCGTAGGCGGCGCCGGTCTCCAGCAGGTCCTGCGGGCGGTCCTGGCGGCGGGGCCGGAAGGACTTGTCGTGGTTGACGCCGTAGCCGCCGCCGACGGCCGCGTCGGCCTCGGAGACGCTGCCCGCGGCCACCTCGTCGTCGGCGTCGCGCCAGACGAACCCGTGGAAGGGCGCGACGGTGACGGCGGTGTCGGCGCCGTTCTCGACGATCGCGCCGGCGACCCCGTCGACGTCCTCGCGGACGAGGAACGGGCTGGTGCACTGCACGAGCAGGACCACGTCCACGACCGCACCGTGCAGGGCCTCGTGGGCGTCCATGGCGTGCAGTACGGCGGCCTCGGAGGTGGCGGTGTCGCCGGCGATGGCGGCGGGCCGCAGCACGACCTCGGCGCCGGCCTCCCGGGCGGCGGCCGCGATGGCCTGGTCGTCGGTGGAGACCACGACGTCGGTCACCAGCCGGGCCGTGCGGCACTCGCGCACCGTCCGCGCCACCAGCGGGACGCCGCCGACGGGGAGGAGGTTCTTCGCGGGCACGCCCTTGGAGCCGCCGCGTGCGGGGATCACCGCGAGCACGCGGCGCACGGAGGCACCTCGGCCCGTTTCCGGTCGGGACATGGGGTCTACTCCTTGGGCAGGGGTGTCGGGGCGGCTCACAGCTCGCCCATCCGCCGGATGACGGGCGCCACGCGCTGCACGCCGTGCCGGTAGGCGCCGCGTGCCGCCCGGCGCACGATCTGCCGGACCGGTCCGGGGTCCTTGTCGGCGGCGGGCGCGCCGGGCAGCGGGGCGCCGTCCGGGCCGAGGTGGTGGCGGGCGAGGATCCCGGGCAGATAGCCGGGCGCGGTGACGGGGGTGTAGTACGGGTCCAGCGGGGGCAGGCCGCCGGGCCGGTCGAGCAGCTCGGCGATGCGCCCCCGGGCCGCGTCGAAGGCCGAGGCGTAGGAACCGTCCGCCGCGACGCCCTGCCGGGAGACCCACTCCTCGTCGGGCACGGGCCGGTGCCCGGCGTCGAGCTGGTCCCAGGAGGCGAGGCAGCCGGAGCCCACGAAGTGGTGGTTGCCGAGGGACTCGCGGATGCCGAGGTCGGTCAGGACGACCGTGGGGATCCGTCGGTGCAGCGACTCCAGGGCGGCCGTCGAGCTGACCGTCACCAGCAGGTCGGTCCGGTCCAGAACCTCGCCCATGTTGCCGTACACCAGGCGGAAGTTGGCGGGCGGATCGAGGCGCTGCACCAGCTTCTGGTACGGCAACTCCTCGATGTGGGTGGTGTGTTCGCCGGGCTTGGAGCGCAGCTTCAGCAGCACCTCGCGCTCGGGGTGCCGGCGGGCGTGCTGCACCAGCCGGTTCAGCAGGTACGTACGGTCCCTGCGGCTCTCCGGGACGGAGGGCTGGGCGGCGAAGACGACCGTGCAGGGGTCGTGTTCACCTTCGTACGACGCGCCGCCGAGGAAGGGCAGGGCCACCTCGGTCACCGCCGAGGCGTCCGCGCCGACCCCTTCGTACACGGCCCGGAAGCGGTCCGCGTCCTGGCGGGAGTTGGCGAGGACGAGGTCCGCGCCGTGCCGCAGCAGCAGGCCGTCGGCGAGCTTCTCGTAGACGACGCCGACGTAGCCGGTGACGACGACGGGCCGCGCGGTGCGGTCCTGCCAGGCGTGCTTCAGCCCGTGCAGCATTGCCTGCACACCGCCGCCCACGAGGGAGAGGACCAGGAGGTCGTAGGACTCCTCGGCCATGGCGCGCAGGAACTCGACGGCGGTGACCTCCCGCAGTGAGTCGGCGCGCACGCCCACTTCCTGAAGCTGGCGCGGGGTGGGCGTCGCCCGGCCCCGCAGCAGGAATCCGTCGAGTCGGGGGCGGACTTGCGCGCCCTTGCGCGGTGCGGTTTCCATGGACGGTCCCGGTGCGATGCGGTCCGCGGTCAGCGCACCCCATTTCCATCGGGTGTCGGAGTCCGCAAGGACCGCGATTCGCGGGCGCTTCGGTGTACTTACTGGCACGTCGAAGACGCTAGGAAGCGAATCCTAGGTATGGCGGAACCGCGACTCAACGAAAAGTTAACAACAGCCCACCGAGAGCCGAACTGGCCTGCTGGAAGGCGGGAAGTACACGGGGTGCACCGTTCTGACACATGGAGTTCACCCGGTGTACCTTCATCGGAAAGTTCCACTGCCGGGCGGCCTCCTAACGTTTTGCGGGTGCCTAAGCTTTCCGTGATCGTGCCGTTCTACAACGTGCAGCAATATGCCCCGGACACCCTCAGAAGCCTTCGGTTGAACGCCGACCGCGATTTCGAGTTCATCCTGGTCGACGACCATTCGAAGGACGAAACTCCGGCCATTCTCGAACGAGCCGCCGAGGACCTTTCGGATGTCGCCCAGGTGCGGTACATCCGGCATGAGCGAAACGGTGGGCTCGCCACCGCCCGCAACACCGGCCTGGACGCGGCGCAGGGCGAGTACCTGACGTTCCTGGACGGCGACGACTGGCTGGCCCCCGGCTACTTCGCCGAACTGGTGTCCGCGATGGACGACTTGGGGTGCGACTTCGTGCGCACGGACCATGTGCAGGCCACCGCCCGGGCCCGTTCCGTGAGCAGGGTGCCGATCGGCCGGCGCTGGGAGGTGTTCAGCCCGCGCGAGGCGATCCTGCCCGCCCACCGCTCGACCTCGGTGGACTACGCCTACGCCTGGGCCGGCGCCTACCACCGCCGGCTCGTCGACAAGGGCCTGCTCCACTTCACCGACGGGCTGCGCACGGCCGAGGACCGGCCGTGGATCTGGAAGCTGCACCGCGAGTCGGAGTCGTTCGCCGTGGTGAGCCTGCTGGGCGTGTTCTACCGGCGCGGGGTCGCCTCGTCCCTGACGCAGATCGGCGACGTCCGCCAGCTCGACTTCATCCGCGCCTTCGACCAGGTGATCGAGGAGACGGCCGCGGACCGCGACGCCGACCGGCTGCTGCCGAAGGCGGTACGCACCTACTGCGCGATCATCGCCCACCACCTCTCCAACGAGGAGAGGTTCGAACCGGCCGTGGCCAGGCAGCTGCGGTCGATGAGCGCGGCGGCCATCAAGCGCATGCCGCAGGACGCGCTCGCCGACGCACTGGAGGCCATGGACATGGACCGCTCGTCCAAGCTGCGGCGGCTGCGGCGCCGGGTCACCCCGACGGGAGCGGCCGCCTGATGCCCGGGACCACTCAGATCTTCTGCGCCTCGACGCTCTACGGCGTCGCCACCCTGGCCGCCGCGATCGACTCCGGCCTCTTCGAGGAGCCGGACCGCCGGGTGCTGCTGGTGTTCAACAACTCCACGACCCCGGAGACCACTCCGGCCCTCGACGAGATGCCGGGCTTCGCGCCGCTGCGCGAGCACTTCGACGAGGTGCTGTCCTGGAACGAGGCCATCCGCCCCTTCCACCCCGGGGCCTGGGCGCCGCGCGCCGACGACGTCCCGCTCTTCGAGCGCCACCTGCGGCTGCTGTGGGGCCTCGGTGACGACCGGGTCAGCCTGGTGCTGGAGTCGATCCAGGTGGCGCCCGCGCTGACGCTGGCCCAGCTGTTCACCGACGCGCCCATCGACGTCTACGCCGACGGACTGATGAGCTACGGCCCCACGCGCAACAAGCTCGACCCGCTGGTCGGCACACGCGTGCGGCGGCTGCTGCACCTGGATCTGGTGCCGGGGCTCACGCCGGTGCTGCTCACCGAGTTCGGCGTGCCGGCGCACCTGGTGCCGACGCCGGCGTTCCTGAAGGTGCTCGGCGAGGTCACCGAGACGGTGCCCGAACTGCCGGACGTGCCCGGCGACTCGGCGCTGCTGCTCGGCCAGTACCTGTCCGCGCTGAACATCCTCTCTCCCGAGGAGGAAGAGGACCTGCACGTGCGGATGATGCGGGGCGCGGTCGCCCGCGGCCACCGCACGGTCGTCTTCAAGCCCCACCCGACCGCACCGGCCCGCTACAGCCGTGCCCTGGAGACCGAGGCCGAGAAGCTCGGCGTGGACCTCACGGTCCTGGACACGCCCGTGCTCGCCGAGGTGCTGTTCGACCGGGCCCGGCCCGCGCTGGTCGTCGGCTGTTTCTCGACCGCGCTGTTCACCGCCTCCGTGTTCTACGACCTGCCGGCCGCGCGCATCGGCACCGAACTGCTGCTGGAACGGCTGACGCCGTACCAGAACAGCAACCGGGTTCCGGCCACCCTGGCGGACGCGCTGCTGCCCGACCTGGAGAGCGGCGAGGACGGCGACCTCCTGCCGGCCGAGCGGCTGTCCGGCCTCCTGACGGCCCTCGGGTTCACCATGCAGCCGCAGATCTACCCGGATCTGCGCCCGCAGGCCGAGCAGTTCCTCGCCCGGCACCTCGGGCCGCGCACCCGGCGCTACTTCAAGAAGCGCCGCCTGACCGCGCTCGGGCTGCCCGGCGGCATCCCGCAGCGGCTGGCGTTCCTGCCGCGCAACTCCACGGCACGCCGGGTGGTCCGCAGGGCCCGGGCGCTGCGCAAGGCGGTACGCCGCTGAAGCCGGTCCCGCCCGGCGCCCCGCCCCCGGGCGACATCCAGATGAACCCATGGAGACCGGCGGGCGAAGCCTGTCGCCGTCGAACGCGTTTGCGTCAACTCTCGTCCTAGGGTGACAGGCGCCCGCCCACAGGCGGCCCAGACGAAGGACATACGAGCCACACAGAGGTTTCCAGCGTGACCGAGACGGTCGTCAGCACCCGCAAGCCCCAGCCCGGTGTCGCCGTGCTGGTCGATCCACCGGGCGCCACGACCGTCCCACGGCGCAGAAGGGATTCCGGCGGCCGGCTGCGTGCCCTCGACGGACTGCGGCTGGTGGCCGCGCTGATGGTGGCGCTGTACCACTACGGCGGACGCGGCGGTGAGGTCGCCGAGGCCTGGGGCACCTCGCCCAGGGACCAGTTCCCCACCCTGCACTCGCTGTTCGCCTACGGCTGCCTCGGCGTCCAGGTCTTCTTCGTGATCAGCGGGTTCGTGATCTGCATGAGCGGCTGGGGCCGTCCCCTGAAGTCGTTCTTCGCCTCCCGCGCCTCCCGGCTGCTGCCGGCCTACTGGGTGGCGGTGCTCCTCGTCACGGCGGTGTTCGCGCTGCCGGTGGTGGCCTACCGGGCCGTCTCGCCCAGCGACGCCCTGGTCAACCTGACCATGCTTCAGATGCCGCTGGGCGTGGACCGGGTGCTCGGGGTGTGCTGGACCCTGTGGGCGGAGGTCCGCTTCTACGCCCTGTTCGCCCTGTGCGTCGTGCTGCCCGGAGCGAACCGCCGCCGGGTGGTCATGTTCTGCGCGGGCTGGACGCTGGCGGCGGTGATCGCCGAGAACGCGAACATTCCGCTGCTCGACATCGTCCTGATGCCCGAGTACGCGCCCTTCTTCATCGGCGGTGTCGGCCTCTACCTCGTGCACCGCGACCGGCGGGACGTCTACGGCTGGGCCATCGTCGCCGTCAGCTGGCTGATCGGCCAGCACTACGCGGTGCAGGGGCTGTGGCACGCGCCCGACCCGGAGGCCTTCTCCTACCGCTCCTCGTTCGGGATCGTCGCCGTCGTGACGTTCGGCTTCGTGGCGGTCGCCGCCATCGCGCTGGGCCTGCTGGGCCGCGTGAACTGGCGGTGGCTGACGGTCGCGGGCGCGCTGACGTACCCCTTCTACCTGGTCCACGAGCACCTCGGCTGGGTCGTGATCCACGCCCTGCACCGCGGCCTGGGGCTGACCTCAGGGGTGACCTTCGCGCTGACGGTGGCGTCAATGCTGCTGCTGGCGTGGTTGCTGCACAAGTATGTGGAGAAGCCGCTGACGCCCCGGCTGCGGGCGGCCCTGACGAAGACCCGCTGACCCTGTTCACGGGACGTTCAACCGGCCGTCGATCGGGGCAATGCTCGAAGAGAAGGCTCGCCTCATGACCCAAGCACAAGCGACCGACACGCACCCCGGCGAACTCGCCGACGTCCCGGGCTGGTTCCCGCCGCTGGACCAGACGCTGTTCACCTGGTTCCTCGAACAGCAGAAGAAGGCCGGCATAAAGGGCGACCTGCTGGAGCTCGGCGTCTACATGGGAAAGAGCGCGATCCTCCTCGGCCACCACCTCCAGGACGGCGAACAGTTCACCGTCTGCGACCTCTTCGAGGGCGACGCCCCGGACGAGGCCAACAAGGCGGAGTCCTCGAAGTCGTACGCCTCGCTCACCCAGCAGGCGTTCGAGCGGAACTACCTCTCCTTCCACGACACGCTGCCGACGGTGATCACCGGCCCCAGCTCCCTGGTGGACGAGAAGGTGGCCCCGGACACCTGCCGCTTCATCCACATCGACGCCTCGCACCTGTACGAGCACGTGTACGGCGATATCGGCGCGGCCCACGACATCCTGCTGCCCGAGGGCGTCGTGGTCCTGGACGACTTCCGGTCCGAGCACACCCCGGGTGTCGCGGTCGCCGCCTGGGAGGCCGTCCTCAACCGAGGTCTGCGCCCGATCTGTCTCAGCACGCAGAAGCTGTACGCCACCTGGGGCGATCCGGAGCCGCTCCAGGAGGAACTGCTCCAGATGCTGCGGCAGCGCTCGGACGTCGGGCTGAGCCTCCAGGAGGCGGCCGGGCACCGGCTGATCCGGACCCGCTCGCGGGGCATGAAGCCGCCGCCCTTCCCGCCCTCACGGCACTACGTGGAGCCCGTGGCCGCGCCGGCCCCCGCTCCCCGGGTCGCCGAGTCGGCCGCGGCGCGCCCGGCCCGGCCGGCCCCCTCCCGGGCCCGCCGGCTCGCCAAGGACCTGCTGCCGCCCGTGATCACCCGGGCGGTGCGCCGGGCCCGCGCGAAACGGTCCTGACGCGCCGGACCGCTTCATGACACCCCGTAGCGCGCCCCGATCCCCTCGATCACGAGGGCGAGTCCCTCCTCGAAGTGCCGGTCGTAGTCCTCGAAGATCTCCGCGCCCGCCTGGGCCGACAAGGGAAAGTCGGCCATCAGGCGGGCGCGTTCGTCCATGTCGTAGCCCTCGCGGCGCTCGCCCGGCAGCGGCTGGACACCCTGTTCCTCGGTGACGAAGCCCAGCGTGTACAGGTAGGCCGTGGTGAGCGCGCGGGCCGCCTGAGCGAGGGTGAACCCGGCGGCCGTGAACAGGCGCAGGTTGTCCTCCATCTGCCCCGCGTGCTCGACGCCGGTGAAGCGTGAGCCGCTGAACACCTTCGCACCGTCCCGGTAGCCGAGCAGCGCCGCCCGCAGCCCCCGGTTGGTCCTCAGCAGCCGCTCCCGCCAGGTGTCGGCGGGGTCGAGGACGGTACCGGCGATCATCCGGCGGAACATCTCCGTCGCCATCTCGTCGAGCAGCGCCTGCTTGTCCTTGAAGTGCCAGTAGAGGGCGGGCGCCTTCACGTCCAGCTCCCGGGCGATGGCACGCAGGGTCAGGCCGTCCAGGCCCGTCTCGTTCAGCAGCCGCAGCGCGGTGTCCGCGACCCGGCGGCGGTCCAGGGGCTCGCGTCGTTCCGTACTCACGCTTGACAACTTAACACCGTTAAGGCGACCCTCGTGAAAATGAGCTACTTAACAGCGTTAAGGAGAGGGTTGCCGATGAGGACGACCAGGGACACGGACGTGCTGGTGGTGGGCGCGGGCCCGACGGGCCTGGCACTCGGGATCGACCTCGCCCGGCGGGGCGTGGCCGTGCTGGTCGTCGAGCGGGCGGGGGCGTTGTTCCCCGGCTCGCGCGGTAAGGGGATCCAGCCGCGCACGATGGAGGTCTTCGACGACCTGGGCGTGCTGGACGCGATCCGGGCGGCGGGCGGCACCTACCCGGTGGGGATGATCTGGGAGGACGGCCGGCGGGCGGGCGAGCACCGGATGTTCGACACGGCCGAGCCGACCGAGGACGCGCCGTACAACGAACCGTGGATGGTGCCGCAGTGGCGCACGCAGCGGATCCTGCGGGCGCGGCTGGCGGAGCTGGGCGGCGAGGTGGCCTTCGGCATGGAGCTCGTCGGGCTGACGCAGGACGAGGGCGGGGTGCGCGCGCAGTTCGCCTCGGGCGACGCCGTCACCGCCCGGTACGCCGTGGCGGCGGACGGCGGCCGCTCGACCGTGCGCGGGCTGCTCGGCATCGGCATGACGGGCGAGACCGTCGACCCGAACCCGACGCTGGTGGCGGACGTCCGGATCAGCGGCCTCGACCGGGACAACTGGCACGTCTTCCCACCCGGTGAGGGGGAGGGCTTCCTCGCGATCTGCCCGCTGCCGGGCACCGAGGACTTCCAGTTGGTGGCGCAGTTCCCGGACGGGACGGCACCGGACCTCTCCCTGGAGGGCATCCGGAAGGTCGTCGGCACCCGCTCGCACCTCGCGCCGGAGTGCGTCACGGAGCTGCGCTGGGCCTCGGACTTCCGCCCCCGGGCGGCCCTCGCCGACCGATTCCGCTCCGGGCGGGTCTTCCTCGCCGGCGATGCGGCGCACGTGCATTCCCCAGCGGGCGGTCAGGGCCTCAACACCAGCGTCCAGGACGCCTACAACCTGGGCTGGAAGCTGGGCGCGGTGCTGCGCGACGGCGCCGACGCGGCCCTGCTCGACTCCTACGAGGAGGAGCGGCGGCCCGTGGCCGCCGACATGCTCGGACTGTCCACGCGTGTGCACCGCGGCGAGACCCGGCGCGGCGGAGCCACCCGCCAACTCGGGCTCGGCTACCGGAAGTCGCCGCTCACCCGCGAGACCCGGACGGACCCGGGCCCGCTGCGGGCGGGCGACCGCGCACCCGACGGGACGGTGGCCGGCGTCCGGCTCTTCGACGCGTTCCGCGGCCCGCACTGGACGCTGCTGGCCCTGGGCGGCGCGCCGGCACCGGATCCCGGCGGGCGGATCCGGGTCGTGCGGGGCCCGGCACCCGGCCCGTACGGGCCCGGCCTGTACCTCGTCCGCCCCGACGGCTATGTCGGCTGGGCAGCGGACACGGCGGCAGGACTCCCGGACTACCTGGCCCGCTTCGGCCGGTGCTAGCCAGCCTGCCCTACGGACCCGCCAGCGTCAGCTTCACGGCGAAGCCCAGGAACAGGGCACCCGCCGCCGAGGTCGCCCCCGCCGACAGGCGCCTGCGGCGGCGGAAGGCGGCGGCCAGCCTGGTGCCGCCGAATATCAGCGCGCTGAGGTAGAGCACGCTGGCGAGCTGCGCGAGGACGCCGAGGACGACGAAGGACAGGGCGGGATAGGCGTACGCCGGATCCACGAACTGCACGAAGAAGGCGACGAAGAACAGGATCGCCTTGGGATTGAACAGGCTGACGACGAAGGCGCGGCGGAAGGGCCGCTCCTCGGCCGGCGCGGGCGCCTCGCCACCGGAGGTCCGCTCCCCGCGCTCCCGCCACATGCCCCACGCGGCCCGCAGCATGCCGACGGCCAGCCAGGTCAGGTATCCGGCCCCCGCGTACTTGACGACGGCGAACAGCACGGCGTTCGCCTGGAGCAGCGAGGCGACGCCGGCCGCGGACAGGGTCATCAGCACCGTGTCCCCGCACCAGACCCCGGCGGCGCCCCGGTACCCGGCGCGCACGCCACGGCGGGCGGCCACGGACAGCACGTACAGCGAGTTGGGACCGGGCAGCAGGACGATCAGGACGAGGCCCGCCAGATAGGTGGGCAGATCAACGACGCCGAACATGCGCATGAGTGTCGCACGCGGGTCCGACATCCCCGCCCCGGCAGGCGGTCAGAAGGCGTCCGACGGGACGTACGCCCCCCATACCTCGCGCAGGGCGTTGCAGACCTCGCCGACCGTGGCGCGGGCGCGCAGGGCCTCCTTCATGGGGTACAGGACGTTGTCGTCGCCCTCGGCGGCCTTCTTCAGCGCCGCCAGGGCCGCGTCCACGGCCGGCTGGTCGCGCTGTGCCCGCAGCTCGGCCAGGCGTTCGGCCTGACGGGCCTCGATGGCGGGGTCGACACGCAGCGGCTCGTAGGGCTCCTCCTCGTCGAGCTGGAAGCGGTTGACGCCGACGACGACCCGCTCCCCGGAGTCGGTTTCCTGGGCGATGCGGTAGGCGTTGCGTTCGATCTCGTCCTTCTGGAAGCCGTGCTCGATGGCGTCGACGGCGCCGCCGAGTTCCTCGACCCTGTCCATCAGCGCCACGGCCGCGGCTTCGAGGTCGTCGGTCATCCTCTCGATGACGTAGGACCCGGCGAAGGGGTCGACGGTCGCGGTCACGTCGGTTTCGTGGGCGAGGACCTGCTGGGTGCGCAGGGCCAGGCGGGCCGACTTGTCGGTGGGCAGGGCGATCGCCTCGTCGAAGGAGTTGGTGTGCAGCGACTGCGTGCCGCCCAGCACCGCGGCCAGGCCCTGCACGGCGACCCGGACCAGGTTCACCTCGGGCTGCTGGGCCGTCAGCTGCACCCCGGCCGTCTGGGTGTGGAACCGCAGCATCAGCGACTTCGGATTCCGCGCCCCGAACTCCTCGCGCATCACCCGCGCCCAGATCCGCCGCGCGGCACGGAACTTCGCGACCTCCTCCAGGATCGTGGTCCGTGCCACGAAGAAGAACGACAGTCGCGGGGCGAAGTCGTCCACGTCCATGCCTGCGGCCACGGCGGTGCGCACGTACTCGATGCCGTCGGCCAGGGTGAAGGCGATCTCCTGCGCGGGCGAGGCACCCGCCTCGGCCATGTGATAGCCGGAGATCGAAATGGTGTTCCACTTCGGGATCTCGGCCCGGCAGTACCGGAAGATGTCCGCGATCAGCCGCAGCGACGGCTTCGGCGGGAAGATGTAGGTCCCCCGGGCGATGTACTCCTTCAGCACGTCGTTCTGGATCGTGCCCGTCAGCCGGTCCGCGCCGACCCCCTGCTCTTCCGCGACCAGCTGGTACAGGAGCAGCAGCAGGGCCGCCGGGGCGTTGATCGTCATCGACGTCGACACCTGGTCCAGCGGAATCCCGCCGAACAGCACCCGCATGTCCTCGATCGAGTCGATGGCCACGCCCACCCTGCCGACCTCGCCGTGCGCGATCGGGGCGTCGGAGTCATGGCCCATCTGGGTGGGCAGGTCGAAGGCGACCGACAGACCCGTCGTCCCGTGCGCGATCAGCTGCCGGTAGCGGGCGTTGGACTCCGCGGCCGTACCGAACCCCGCGTACTGGCGCATCGTCCACGGACGGCCCGTGTACATCGACGGGTACACACCGCGGGTGTACGGGAACTCCCCCGGCTCCCCCAGCTTCTCGGCCGGATCCCAGCCCTGGAGGGCCTGCGGCCCGTAGACCGGCTCGATGGGCAGTCCGGACTCCGACTCACGCACCATGGTGGGTTGCCTCCCGCTGAGAGTGACCTCGCTCACCACCATGCCCCCTGGTTCGCGGCCGGTCACGCCCGGGGAACATCTCAGGTGACATCCGGGCACACCGGTGAGACGAGCGGGGGGCCGTGTGCGTACCACGGGCATGGGGAGAGCGTTCGTAGCGGGACTCGTCGTGGTGGCCGCGCTGACCGGCTGCACGGTGCAGACCCCCGCCGGCGAGGGGAAGCGCCGCTCGCCGGTGCACATCGAGCTGCCCAGCGGCACCCCGCCCCCGGGCCGCTCCCCCGCCGGTGACGGCGGCGGGCCGGACCCCACGCCGCGGCCGGACGACGACAAGCCCCGTACCGCACCCGCCCCGCCCCGCGTGCTGTGGTCCCGCGGCGACACCGGCCGGGGCGTCCGGGAGCTCCAGGCCCGGCTGCGGCAGGTCGCCTGGCTGTTCGCCGGGCCGACGGGCACCTACGACGAGCCGACGGAACGGGCGGTGAGCGGCTTCCAGGGCAAGCGCGGGCTGCCGCGCACCGGGAAGACCGACACCGTGACCTGGCAGCGGCTGCTGCGCATGACGCGCGAGCCGGGCCGGTGGGACCTGTATCTGATGGGCGGCCAGCGGGCCGACCCGCCGGACGCGCGCTGCCGGACCGGCCGGGTGCTCTGCATCGACAAGACCAGCAGGACGCTGCGCTGGATGGTCGACGGACGGACCGTGTCGACGATGGCGGTCCGCTTCGGTTCGCGGGGCACGCCGACCCGGGAGGGCGTCTTCTCCGTCTACTGGAAGTCCCGCGATCACGTCTCGACGCTCTACGACTCGCCCATGCCCTACGCGATGTTCTTCAGCGGCGGCCAGGCCGTGCACTTCTCGGCGGACTTCGCCGCCCGGGGCTACGCGGGCGCCTCGCACGGCTGCGTCAACGTGCGGGACGAGACGGCGATCGCGCAGTTGTACGCGCAGGTCCGCAACGGGGACAAGGTCGTCGTGTCCTGGTGACGGCGGGGAGAGGAAGTTGGGGCGCGGGCGGGACCGGGGGAACGTGTCCCGCCCGCGCTCAGGTGCACGAGCCGTAGGTACGGGGGGAACCCCGGCTCTGTGCGACGGCCGATGACCAGTCGGCTCACTCATTACTGCGCCGGGGCGGCCGAAAACGTCACACCCTCGGCCGGAGATTTTTCAGGGAGCGCGAAACCGCAGGTCACCGCGGTGCGAGAGCGCTTCCGTCAGTCCTTCTTCCCCGAGCGCCGATCGGACTTCCGGTCGGACTTCCGGTCGCTCTTCCCGTCCTGCTTCCGGTCCGACGTCCGGTCCTGCTTCCGGTCCCGGTCGTGGTTCCGGTCGTGGTCCTGGTTGTGGTCGCGGCCGCGGTCCGCGCCCTTGCCGTGGTGCCGGCCCTGGTCCGCGCGGTCGTCGTGCCGTCGCTCCCCGGAGCGGGGGCCGGCCTCGGACAGCACGCCCTTGCAGTACTTCCACACCCGGAGGCCGTCCGCCGCGTCCCGCAGGGCGCGCCTGCGGTCGTGGTCGAGCCGCTTGCCGTCGCGGAGGTCGCGGCAGGCTGAGGTGATCTCCTCGTGGTGGCCGCCGGAGCGGCCTTCCCGCTCGTCCGGCTTCGCGGCCGCGCCGTCGCGCCGCTCGTCCCGGTCCCCGGTACCGGACCCGCCCGCCGCCGAGCCGCCCGGGGCGTCGCCGGGGGTGGAGCCGCCCTGCACGGCGTCGCTCGGCGAGGGCGAGACCAGCGGGCGTTCCGGGTGCGTGGCGGCGGCCGAGACGGAGGCGCCGGGGTCGGGCTCGTCGCCGCCGAACGGTGCTCTCAGGGCTCCGGTTCCGGCCGCCAGGGCTACCCCGCCGGCCATGCCGACGGCCAGCACGGCGGCCAGGGCGAAGCGCGCGGGACGAGCCCAGCGGGGCCGGCGGGCGGTCCCGCCGCCGCTGCCGCCGGGGGTACCGATACGGACCAGCCCGGCGTCGGTGATCCCGGCAGCCTGCTGTCCGCCGGTGGCCGCACGGGCCGCGGTCGCGTCGGCGCGCTCCGCGCGGGCCTTGCGGAAGGCGGCCACCGCGGCGGCCTCGCCGGGGAGTTCATCGCTGGTCAGCGGGGGTGTGGCGGACAGTGCGCCGAGGGTCCTGGCGAGGTGTTCGGCCTGGTCCCGGCCGGCGCCTTCGACAGCTCCGGGTGGCTCTCCGCTCAGCAAACGCTCCGCCGTTTCGCGGTCCAGCCACCTGTACTGCTCGTCGGCCATCACACATCCTTCTGCGTCCGCGCAACGCTACGCGTCACACCTGCGGACGTCACGGCACCGCCGCGCGGTTCTCGCTGGGGCGGCAGGGCGTCGAGCACCCCGGCCGATTCCGGATCGGCCTGCGGGTCGTCGCCGAGCAGTTCGGCGAGCCGCTTCAGACCCCGGTGCGCCGCCGTGCGGACCGCGCCCGGACGCTTGCCGAGCGTCTCGGCGGCGGTCTTCGCGTCCAGCCCCACCACCACGCGCAGGACGACCGCCTCGGCCTGGTCCTGCGGCAGCCGGGAGATCAGGGAGAACGCGCCGTCGGTGGCGAGCGCCTCGATGGCCTCGCCGGCGGTGTCCGACTCGGCGGCCCGGCCGGTCAGCTCCGTCTCGTCACCGCCGATCGCGGGCCGGCGCCCGCGCATGCGTATGTGGTCCAGGGCACGGTTGCGGGCGATCCGGGCGGCCCAGCCGCGGAACCGGTCCGCGTCGCCGGTGAACCGCTCCAGATCGCGGGCTATCTGGAGCCACGCCTCGGACGTCACGTCCTCGGCGTCGGGGTCGCCGACGAGCGTCCGTACGTACCCGAGCAGCCGCGGGTGAACGGTGCGGTACACAGTCCGGAACGCGTCTTCGTCTCCGTGCTGTGCCGCTCGCACCGCGGCGGTCAGCTCCGCGTCGTCCCCCAGCACCGCGCGCCCTTCTGCGCCTCGACCGGCGCCGCTCTCGCGGACCGGGTTCTCGCCGTTGTGGTTGCTCAATTGGTGGTTGCGGATACAAGCCCGCAGGTGGTTGCGGTGGTCTTGCCGCCTCCGCGTTGGCGCGAATGGCACGTTACGACCTGAAACCACTCCCCGTCCATGGCCGTCCGAGATGCAACCGAGCCGTGACGCGGCGGGGTGTGACAGAAAACGCACACCGGGCGCTGTAGGGAGTACGGGCCGCCGCGCGGCCCGTGCCGCGCGACGGCCGGGGCCTCTCCTGTGGGGGGTGGCGGCCTCGGCCGTCTCCGCGGTTTAGGGCTCTTACTGGGGATTTGCCTGGATTGTCCCCGCGGAGCATGCCTCCGTCCCGCGCGAAGACGAGACCCTGGTCACCCCAGAGCGAGCCGAGCTTCGCCTTCCAGAGAAACGAAGTCCGGCGTCTCCGCCGACGAGTACGCCCGGGAGGTCGCCGCGGTCGTACAGCCGCTGGGAGGCGACGCCACGACCGGCTCCGATTCCGGGCCGGACGGCGTCATCCTCATCATGGCCGCGATGGCGGTGCTGCTCACCCTCATGCTGATCACCGTGGCTGGTCTCTCAGTACTCAACTCCGTGGTCCTCGACACCCGGGAACGCATCCGCGACCTGGGCGTCTGCAAGGCGATCGGCATGTCGCCGCGGCAGACCATGAGCCTCGTGCTCGTCTCGGTGACCGCGATCGGCGTGATCGGCGGGCTGATCGGCGTGCCGGCGGGGTACGCGCTGCACAGCCTCGGACTGCGGCGGTGGGCCGACCACGAGATCCTCGATCCCGGCCTCAGCGGCGACGCACTGGAGTTCGTCGGTCCTCCCCGGGCCGTCGGCGCACCGACGACCAGCGGCACCTGACTGGTTCGAAGACTGGCCGCTCTTGGTGTCAACTGCTGTAGAGGGTGACCAGATCGACCAGGAGGACGTCGTCACGGCGGTCGGCCAGGTCGACCAGATCGGGGTAGAAGCCGTGCAGGGAGTACAGGGCCAGGGCGGTGGCAGCGGTGTCGTACCCCTGATCCGAGAGCAGGGCACGAATACGTTCCAGACGCTCCAGGTCACCGGTGCCCCGGCGGGCGGCGGTCGCCTTGGCCTCGCCCAGCAGCGCGATCCTCACGCGGGGAGCCTGCGGGCGCTCGCCTGCGGCCAGGGCGATCACGTCGACCTCGTGCTTCGTCCGGGCAGCCTGGTCGGCGACCTCGGTGGTGCCTACCGGGCCGGGCAGACCGCCGGGCAGCAGGGTGTGGGCGTAACGACGGGTGAAGTCGCGGGCCAGGTCCTCGAAGTGCGGCCCGAGGATCTTGGAGTTGAAGGTCGGGGCGGCCTGCTGCCACACCTGCTCGGCGAAGCCCTGCTCCACGGCGGCGGCCTGCGGGAGGGTGATGAGCTGGTTGAAGCGGATCACAGGGTCAGCGAGGGTGATGACGGGGTGCCTGGAGCGGAGGATGTCCTGTTCCCGTCGGATGTAGCCGGTGGATTCCAGCACTCCGAGAGGGTGAGCGACAGCGTTGCGCGGACGCTCCAGCGCGGCACCGATCTTGCTCGGGGTGGTGGCCCCGTTCGCGATCGCGGTGAGGATGTCGTAGTACAGCGTGTGCTGCGTGATCCTCGGGTCCTCGCGCAGCAGGTACTCGGTCTCGGTACGCGAGTACACCGCCCGCCCCGGGTCCAGCAGCGTCCGGGTGAGCCAGGTATCGAAGCCGTCGTCCGGATGCGGTCGGCCAGCCACCGGTCGGTAGCCAGGCGCTCCGCCCAGGACCGAGTGCACCTTCAGCGCGGTCAGCGGGTCGGTGATCTTCCAGAAGTCCCGGCTGTTGCGATAGTCGAAGGCACCCAGCCGTAGGTCGACCACGGCACGTCCCCGCAGCGGCTTGGTCCCCGAGAGCAGCTCGTGCATGACGCTCATCGCGGAGCCGCACAGGATCAGCCGTGGGCCCGGCCCGGCACCGGGCCGGGCGCCCTGCTGGCGCTCGTCGTAAAGCTGTTGCAGCAGTCCCGGAATTTCAGGCGAGTGCTGGAGCAAGTACGGCAACTCGTCGATCACCAGGAGCGGATTCGACGAACGGGCCGTCACATCAAGAGCGTTGGACAGAACGTCACGCCAGTCGGTCAGACGCAGACTCCCTGGCCGAAGACCGGCGTGAGTGGCTACCGCGTCGCTGAAGCGCTGGATTGCGGGCAGCCGCCCCTCCTCCCGGACCGCTGTGACGTACAGGCCGCCGACCTGCTCGGACAGGGCCTGAAGAAGGTACGACTTCCCGTGCCGCCGCCGCCCGGAGACGATGCCGAGCCGCATCGCCGGGTCCGGATCGGTGAGGAACTCCGTGAGCAAATTCCACTCCCGGTCCCGATCGACCACGTCGTCCGGCTTGGCCAACAGGCTCTTCGTCACTCGCCCTCCTACACCTGACCACGACGCATTGCGTCTAAGTATACTTAGACAGATTCCGTCGTACTCGAATTAGCCCCTGGATCGGCCTCACACCACCTCACCGAGCGAAACCAGGCCGAAGTGACGCGTTACGGGTCGTCCATGCGGCCGGTCGTCCCTGCGGCCGACAAGGGCCGACCGAAGATTGGTCACGTGACCAGGCGTGACCAGTAGCGGTCAGGAACAGCCGGAAACACCCAGATGAGGGCCAGGCTGGCCGGGAAGCAAAAACCTGCGCCTAAACAGCAAAGCGCCTGGTCAGAGGCCTCTTATGCCGTTGCCGGGCCAGGGGTGGCGGCCTCGGCCGTTGCCAAGGCAGGTGCCGGCGGCTGCGCGCCCCCGGGCGGTGCCGGCCGGCGCTTCGTGGAATCCCTTATCCCTGACGGCCGTTGGGCCGGCCTTCGGGCTGGGAGCGCTTGCCCTCGCTCCCGCTCCTGCCCGCGCCGCTGTCCGGCCCGTCGTCGGCCGCGCCGTTGTCCTTCCCCTTGTCCGCACCGTCGTTCGCGGCCGGTGCGCCGCCGCCCGCTGCGGGCCCGCCGCTCCCGGGGCCGCCGCTCCCGGCCTTCGGCTCGTCCCGTCGCCCGGCGCAGTAGGCCGTGACGTTCCTCTCACCGCCGGCGGCTGCCACGAGCCGCTGCCAGGCCGTCGCGTCCATGGCGTCGCCGCGTCCCCCGACACGCTCGTAGGCGCCGCAGTGGGCCTCGGTGTCCTGGGCGGGGCCCGGCCGGTCCGGCCGGACCGGAGAAGAGCCGGCGCCGGGGCTGTGGCTGCCGCGGGGCGGCTTCTGCGCCGGGTCGCGCGGGGCGCTGCTCGGCGCGGGCGAGCGGTCGGGGGTGTCCTTCGGGCCCTCGTCGGGCGATCCGGCCACGCCGATCGCCGCCACGGCGACACCGCCCAGTGTGAGGCTGGCGAGCAGCACGGAGAGCGTCGTCTTCAGGGACCGCCCCAGGTAGCGCCGCTGCCGCGCACGCCAGTCGTCCCGGCGGCGGGTGCGCGTCCCCGGGGCTCCGGCGTCCCGGGCGGCCCGGAAGGCGGCCACGGCCCGCTGTTCGGCCTCCGCGTCGACGCCGTCCCGGATGAGGGAGGCGATGATCAGCGCCTCCACGTCGGAGTCGAGGAGGGCGTGACGGGAACCACGGCCGGACAGCCCGCCGTCGCTCTGCCGTTCACCCATGTCCGTTTCCGTTCCTGCTCGATCCGATCGATCCGTCCGCTCGGGCGGCCGCGCCCGGTCCGCCGAGCCCCAGTACGTCACGCCGCTCCGCCCTGTTCAGGACGACGGATCCGCGCGACCCGCCCGGCCCGTGAGCGAAACCGCCGGTTCCGCTCACGTCGACTCACCCAGCGTCCGGGGAGCCTCATCCGTCACACTCTTCTCCGCGCCCAGCTGCCCGGCGAGGCGTTTCAGGCCCCGGTGGGCGGCCGTGCGCACCGCGCCCGGCCGCTTGCCCAGCACCCGTGCGGCGGCCGGCCCGTCGAGGCCCACCACCACCCGCAGCAGCACGGCCTCGGCCTGGTCGCGCGGGAGCCCCCGCACCAGTTCCAGGGCGCGTTCGGTGGAGAGTGCCTCCAGCGCCTGGTCGTGCGTGCTCTGCGGTCCCGGCAGTTCCAGGACGTCCTGCTCCAGCGCGGACGACCGGGGCCGTACCCGCTGCCGGCGCAGGTGGTCCAGCGCCCGGTGCCGGGCGATGGTCGCCGTCCAGCCGCGGAAGCCGGCCCCGTCGCCCCGGAACCGCCCGAGGTCCCGGGCGATCTCCAGCCAGGCGTCGGACGCCACGTCCTCCGCGTCGTCACCGACGAGGCCGCGCAGATAGCCGAGCAGTCCGGGCTGCACGAACCGGTACGCGACCGCGAAGGCCGCCTCGTCACCCTGCTGGGCCTTCGCGACGGCCGCGCCGAGTTCCCCGTCGTACGCCTGTCCGCGCCGGCG
The DNA here is from genome assembly GCF_040637495.1 of Streptomyces sp. NPDC029044. NCBI lineage: Bacteria > Bacillati > Actinomycetota > Actinomycetes > Kitasatosporales > Streptomycetaceae > Streptomyces > Streptomyces sp. NPDC029044. The sequence goes on along the minus strand of NZ_JBEZWN010000005.1, from coordinate 213,695 downwards.
TTCCGTTCCCTGACCCAAGTACCGTCCTCGTCCGTGCCGGCAGCGCGTCCTCCCACGGTCATCAGCGCCGGTGCTCGCGGAAGTGTCACAGCGCGTCAGGCTCCGGGCGTGGGCGACCGTTCGGGTCAACCCCGCCCGCCGTCCTCGGGAGCCCGGCCCCGGGGAGGTTTCGGCCAAGTGACGCACCGGGGAGCTCTGCTCGCGATGCCACCGCCCACGAAAGGTGAGCGCCGTATGACACCCCGCCTCCTGCGCACCGCCGTCGCCACCGCCCTGGCCCTCGGTGCCCTCGGCCTCGCCCAGCCCGCCCGGGCCGTCTCCTCGGACGAGGTGCACACCGTCCGGGTGCCGGACGGCGACCCCCACGAACGGTCCCTCGCCCCGCGCACCTCCGAGCCGTTCAGCCTGATCGGTATCACCTGGGACGACCCGGACGCGGCCCTGGACGGCATCGCCGAGGTGCGCACCCGCTCCCGGGAGAGCGGCGCGTGGAGCGCGTGGCGCCCCCTGGAGACCGACGTCCGTGCGCCCGAGGCGGGCCCCGACCGCGATCGGCCCGGGGTGCGCGGCAGCACCCAGCCGCTGTGGACCGGGCCCTCGGACGGCTTCCAGGTACGTGTCTCGGGCACCCGCCTGCCGGCCGGGCTGCGTGTCGAACTGGTCGACCCCGAGGCCGAGTCGGACGCCGTGCACACCGCGGTCGTCGAACCGGACGACATCGCGCCGGACAGCGCCGGGCCGGCCGCCGGGCCGCTCTTCGCCGAGCGTCCCGTCGTGACGTCGCGTTCGGCCTGGGGCGCCGACGAGTCCCTGGTGAAGGACCCGCCCACGATGACCGGCGACACCAAGGCGATGTTCGTCCACCACACGGCGGGCAGCAACGACTACGCCTGCTCCGAGTCGGCGTCGATCGTGCGCGGCGTGTTCCTGTACCACGTGCAGAGCAACGGCTGGAACGACATCGGCTACCACTTCCTCGTCGACAAGTGCGGCACCGTCTTCGAGGGCCGCGCGGGCGGCATCGACAAGCCCGTCCTCGGCGCGCACGCCTACGGGTTCAACACCGCCACCAGCAGCGTCTCGGTGCTCGGCGACTACTCCATGGCGGCCACCAACGCCGCGGTGCGCGCGTCGGTGGCGAAGGTCGCGGCGTGGAAGCTCGGCCTCTACGGCATCGACCCGACCGGGACGGTCGTACTGACCGCCGGTGCCGACAACGGCAAGTACAAGCTGGGGCAGAAGGTTACGTTCCACCGCATCTCCGGGCACCGCGACGGCTACCCGACCGCGTGCCCCGGCCAGAACCTGTACGACGACCTGCCCGAGATCCGCACCCTGGCCGCGAACGCCGGCGAGCCGGCCGCGCCGGCAGTGGAACAGCCCGGGCCCTCGGAGGAGGACGAGGACGTGCTCGGGCGCTGACGCTACCGCCGGGGCCCGGTGCTCACCGCGTCCCGGCACAGCAACCGCAGCGAGCCGTGGCCTGCGTAGCAGCGGCGGGCCTCGTCGATGGGGTCCCACAGCCGCCCGTCGGGGGTGCGGATCCAGTGGTCGCCGCCGGTCGCCCACCATTCGGCGCCGGTCTGACGCACGATCACCTCACCGGTGTAGGCGCCGAAGCCGCGCAGTACCTGGTGGACCGCGGCCTCGGGCGCTCCTTCCCGCCGTATCCCCTCGATCATCCGGTCGATGCTCCACAGACTCTGTGCCGAGTAGTCGAGGCGCAGCCGTGCTCCCTCGCGCATCGTCGCCACTGTGTCCGCCGCCCATCGCAGCGGCTTCGCAGCCGCCGATGGCCTGGTCTCCGCTTGAGTCGTCACATCCCGGAAAGCGCTGCGGCGAAGCGTTTCGTCACCCGGATTCGGCGACTTCCCCGAAGCGGCGCAGGACCGCCCCACCTCACCCAAGGGACAGTCACAGGACTTTCCCAGGAACGGGGTTTACGCCGGTCGGGCACCTGAAGGCCCGCCCCGTCAGTCCTGCTGCCGGTTCCGGCGGGAGACCACCGCGCGCAGCACCCGCCGCCCCTCGGTCGACACCTCCAGCGCCCGGCGCAGCCCGGCCGGGCCGTGTCCGGCCAGGACCTCAAGGACGATGACCTGGCGGCGCAGTTCGGCGGCGACGAGGGGTGACATGCCGTCCGTACGGCCCTCGCGGCGGGAGTCGACGGACGAGGCCTCGTCCTGGGCGGTGTCCAGGAGCCGGTGGATCTGAAGGGAGGCGACGGAGCAGGCGTCGGCCCACACCCGGAGCCCCGGTGCCGAGCGCTCGGCGGGAGCGGCCTCCAGCATCCGGTGGGCGAGCGTGACGGCCTCGTCCCCGGCGCCGGCCGCATCCAGCTTGCAGCGCGCCTGCTCCAGCCGCTCGCCCCACTCGCCGGCGCCGGCGTCGTCGGCGAGGCTCGCCCACACCGGCCGCAAGGTCTCGTCGTCGCCGCCCAGCAGGGGCACGCACCGATCGAGACAAGCCAGCCCGCTCGCGGCCAGCCCGCGTTCGTCGGCCTGTGCGATCAACTCCACCAGGCTCATCCACGCCTCCCTCCGCGGGCCTTCTCAGGGGCCCGATCAGGCCGCCACCAGCCCTCACCCCTCACGGAACCCGCACTTCCCCTTACTGCGCGCAACGGCCCCGGAGTGTCACAGGGGCACCACACCCAGTCGGTCGAGGAAGCGGAACAAGAGGTTTTCGGCCAGGGGGTCAGGGTCTGAAGTCAGTACGGCGAGGACGGCGTCGGCGTTCACATCGCACCCGGCCTCGGCGGCCCAGCGCACGGCGCGCTCGGCGGCGTCACCGGGCTCCAGGAAGTAGTCCTCCAGCGTGAGGCCCTCGCGGCCCGCCCCCAGGTACCCGGCCATCGCGGAACGCGCGAGGCAGGTCGTCCACGCCCCGCTCTCCGGAGCGGCGGCCTCCAGCACCACGCACTCGCTGTTCATGACGTACCCGAAGAGCGCGGGCGCCCCGGTCTCCCGGGCCAGGGCGTTCATGTTCCCGATGTCGCCGTCGCTGCTCGGGTACTCCCACACCTGCCACCCGCCCGGCGCCGAGGCGCGCTGCGTCGGGCCCTCCCCGGCCCCCGCCAGCGCGTCCAGCTCCGGCAGCGGCCGCTCCCCCCGGCCCACGACGAAATATCCCCAGTAGCCCATGTCCCGGTTCCCCCCGGCATATTCGACTCCACTCGCGTCAGAAGACCACCACAGCCGTACGGGAGTTCGCAGCCGTATGCGCCAATTCGTTCCGGTCAGCCGAGCCGGTCCGCCAGCGCCCGGAACTCCGCCCAGGACAGCTCGGGCCGGTCCGGGTCCCACAGCTTCTGGACCGTCGCCCGCAGCGGCATCCGGATCCCGGCCGCCACCTGATCCTGTGTCTGGGAGTCCGCGAGGTCGCACCAGACGGCGAAGGACCCGCCGAGGATCTGGCCGTCGTAGCGCGCCGGGACGGCCGCGGTGCCGCGCAGCACCCGGGGTGTCCACTGCTCGTAGATCCGCTGACCCGTCGGGTACACGAAGGTCTGCGGCTCGCCGAGCACGTAGTACAGGAACTCGTCGTTGTAGTTGATCACCTTGCGGCCGGCCTCCAGGTACTCCAGGGGAGCCCGGGCGCCGATCTCCTTGCCCGTCCAGTAGGCCACCTGGATGTCCTTGGCGGCCTGGACGGAGGTACCGCGGAAGAAACCGTCGTTCCAGGCCCGCGGGACGCGCTGGTGCCCCCGGACGGTGTCGGCCCGGTCGTTCAGCCAGCCGGTGGTGAGGTCGGCGACCGTGGCGCCGGAGCCGTACTTCTCCCGGGCGGCGGCGGCCAGCTGCGGGAACGACGCCTCCGGGTTCGACCGGGTCAGCGCCTGGTACTCGTCGCCGCCGAGGTGCCACGGCCCGCCGGGGAAGAGGTCCGCGTACTCGTTCAGCAGGTCGTCGACGATCTCGGCGCTCTCGGCCTTGGAGATGTCGATGGCACCCTGCACCGCCGAGCCCTGCGCGGAGCGCAGCTGGAGGTCGGGGTGGGCGTCGAGGACCGCGCCGAGGTGCCCGGGCGAATCGATCTCGGGGACGATCGTGATGTGCCGGCTCCGCGCCAGGTCGATGATCTTCCGCACCTGGGCCTTGGTCAGGTGCTGCCGCGAGACGACCTCGGGATGGGAGGAGGACTCGATCCGGAAGCCCTGGTCGTCGGAGAAGTGCAGCCCCAGCTGGTTGAACTTCAGGTCGCCCAGTTCCCGGATCCGGTCCTCGATCCAGCCGGCCGTGAAGTTCTTGCGCGCGATGTCCAGCATGAACCCGCGCTGCGGCTTGGCCGGCTCGTCCTTCACGACGCCCTCGGGCGCCGTGCCGCCGTCGTGGGTCTCCTGCTTGAGCGTGCGGGTGCCGTAGAAGACCCCCGCGTCGGAAGGCCCGGCGATCTCCACCCGCCCGTCGCGCACGGTCATCGTGTACGACTCCGGGTTGGCGCCCTCGTCGCCGTTCAGCGCCAGGCGCAGGTCCCCGGCCTTCTTGTCGGCCTTCTCACCCGCGTACGCCATGCCCAGCTCGCCCGCGACCAGCCGGCCCTCGTCGGCCAGCGCCGGGTCGTCCACGACGACCCGGTTGCCCTTCCCGGGCTGCCAGCCCGGGCCGCGCGCCGGTTCGTGGTCGCGCACGGCGGGGATGGTGCGGGGTGCCTCGGACAGGGGGTAGGAGCGCGTCGGACCGGGGGTCGGGGCCGCCTCCGGCGCCTGGTCCGGGGGCGCGGCCGCCGTGGCCCCCTGCGAGGTTCTGGCCTCCGCGCCGGTGGACCCGCCGTCGCCGCCCGAGGCCGCCCAGAGCCCGAGACTCACCCCGGCCGCGACCACGACCAGGGCTACAGCCATGGCCACGACCAGCACCTGCCGCTGTTTCTCCTGCTTCGCCGAAGTCCGGCGCCTGTGCTGACTCACTCAGCCAACCTAAAACCCGGGGCCGCATGGCGCGCGTCCACCACGCGTGCCGAATCTCTCCCTCCCGGGTGAAATTCAGGCATCCTTCGGACACCTCATGGTCGTACTCGATAGCGTGACGTCACATCTCTCACAGCTCGCCCTGCTGACACACGTGACGCCCACGAGGAACCACGCTGCCTGCGCACCGTCTCCCAGACCTCCCCGGCCGACTCGCCATACCGGTGGAGCACTTCAACGCAGCCTCCCCACAGGAGCTGGAGCAGGCCCTGCTCTCCTGCCTGCGCAGCCTCCGCTGGGCCCGTCGCGTCGCGGACCACCGCCCCTACCCGGATGTGGACTCCCTGCTGGCCGCAGCGGACGAGGCGGCCTACGACCTGTCCTGGCCCGACCTCACGGAAGCGCTGACGGCCGAGCCCCTCCCCACCCTCCCGCCGGACACCTACTCCGCGGCGCACACCGCCCTGAGCGCGGCCCACGCCGCTTACGAGGCCCGCTTCGGACACGTGTTCGTCATCTGCCTGGACGGTCTGTCCCCGTCGGAGACCCTGGACCGCCTCCTCGCGTCCATCCGGTCACGATTGACCAACGATGCCGAGGAGGAGCGGGCGGTCGTGGCGGACGAACTCCGGCGCCTCGCGAGGGGACGTCTGCTGCATGCCCTCAGGGGCGCGGGGAACTGCGCGATCAACCCCTGACCGCCCGCACCCCGGCGACCCCACGGACCCCCACCACCCCCCTGGCCGCACTAGCCCACCAGTACCTCTTTGCGTGCCAGTTTGATCACACCCAGGGACCCCGGCGCAGCCCGGCCGCAGCGCATGGCTACGATGCTGGGGGCCGGTGGACCGTACCCGGCCGGGCCCGACCGACACACCAAGCCGGCGCGGCCCCAATCCCCGCTCCCGGAGGAAACTTCCGTGCCGGCTGGAACGCTGTACCGCGGCCGGGAAGGAATGTGGTCCTGGGTGGCTCACCGAGTCACCGGCGTCCTCATCTTCTTCTTCCTGTTCGTTCACGTGCTGGACACCGCCCTCGTCCGTGTGTCCCCGGAGGCCTACGACACCGTCGTGGCCACGTACAAGACGCCGATCGTCGCGCTGCTGGAGTACGGCCTCGTCGCCGCCATCCTCTTCCACGCGCTCAACGGCCTGCGCGTCATCGCTGTCGACTTCTGGATCAAGGGCGCCCGCTACCAGAAGCAGATGCTCTGGACCGTCGTCGCCCTGTGGGTCGTGCTGATGCTCGGGGCCATCTACCCCGTCCTCGGCCACGCCGCTCGTGAACTGTTCGGGAGCTGACGCACATGTCCACGACTGACAAGACCGCTGCCGGCGTCGGCCCCGTCGAGGGCGGCGCCGTCTACACCGTCGACAACCCGGCGCCCTTCATCGAGGCCCCGCGCCAGCGCACCAAGAAGACCCCGAAGACCACCCGGGGCAACTTCGAGCTGGCCGCCTGGCTCTTCATGCGCCTGTCGGGCGTCGTGCTGGTCGTCCTGGTCCTCGGCCACCTGCTGATCCAGCTCGTGCTGGACGGCGGCGTCTCCAAGATCGGTTTCGCCTTCGTGGCGGGCCGCTGGGCGTCCCCGTTCTGGCAGGTCTGGGACCTGCTGATGCTGTGGCTCGCCATGCTGCACGGCGCCAACGGCCTGCGCACGGTCATCAACGACTACGCGGAGCGCGCGAACACCCGGCTGTGGCTCAAGGGCCTGCTCTACACGGCCACGGTGTTCACCATCCTGCTGGGCACGCTGGTGATCTTCACCTTCGACCCGAACATCCGCTAGGCACGGGGCTGCGAGAATCATGAAGATCCACAAGTACGACACCGTCATCGTCGGCGCCGGTGGCGCGGGCATGCGCGCGGCCATCGAGTCCACGAAGCGCAGCCGCACCGCGGTCCTGACCAAGCTGTACCCCACCCGCTCCCACACGGGCGCCGCGCAGGGCGGCATGGCCGCCGCGCTGGCCAACGTGGAGGAGGACAACTGGGAGTGGCACACCTTCGACACGGTCAAGGGCGGTGACTACCTGGTCGACCAGGACGCCGCCGAGATCCTCGCGAAGGAGGCCATCGACTCCGTCCTCGACCTGGAGAAGATGGGCCTGCCGTTCAACCGGACCCCGAACGGCACCATCGACCAGCGCCGCTTCGGCGGTCACAGCCGCAACCACGGCGAGGCCCCGGTCCGCCGCTCCTGCTACGCGGCCGACCGCACCGGCCACATGATCCTCCAGACGCTGTACCAGAACTGCGTGAAGGAGGGCGTGGAGTTCTACAACGAGTTCTACGTCCTGGACCAGCTGATCACCGAGGTCGACGGCGTCAAGAAGTCCGCCGGTGTGGTCGCCTACGAACTGGCCACCGGCGAGATCCACGTCTTCCAGGCGAAGTCCGTGGTCTACGCGTCCGGCGGCTGCGGCAAGTTCTTCAAGGTGACGTCGAACGCGCACACGCTGACCGGTGACGGCCAGGCGGCCGTCTACCGCCGCGGGCTGCCGCTGGAGGACATGGAGTTCTTCCAGTTCCACCCGACCGGCATCTGGCGCATGGGCATCCTGCTGACGGAGGGCGCCCGCGGTGAGGGCGGCATCCTCCGCAACAAGGACGGCGAGCGCTTCATGGAGAAGTACGCGCCGGTCATGAAGGACCTCGCGTCCCGTGACGTCGTGTCCCGCTCCATCTACACGGAGATCCGTGAGGGCCGCGGCTGCGGTCCCGAGGGCGACCACGTCTACCTCGACCTCACGCACCTCCCGCCGGAGCAGCTGGACGCGAAGCTCCCGGACATCACGGAGTTCGCCCGCACCTACCTCGGCATCGAGCCCTACACGGACCCGATCCCGATCCAGCCCACCGCGCACTACGCCATGGGCGGCATCCCGACGAACGTCGAGGGTGAGGTCCTCGCGGACAACACCACCGTCGTTCCCGGCCTGTACGCCGCGGGTGAGGTCGCCTGCGTGTCCGTGCACGGCGCCAACCGCCTCGGCACGAACTCGCTGCTGGACATCAACGTCTTCGGCAAGCGCGCCGGTATCGCGGCCGCGGAGTACGCGCAGAAGGCGGAGTTCGTCGAGCTGCCGGAGAACCCGGCCGAGCTCGTGGTCGAGCAGGTGGAGCGGCTGCGCGACGCCACCGGCAACGAGCGGGTGGCCGAGCTGCGGCGCGAGCTCCAGGAGACCATGGACGCCAACGTCATGGTGTTCCGCACCGAGCAGACGATCAAGACGGCGGTCGAGAAGATCGCGGAGCTGCGCGAGCGCTACAAGAACGTGGCGATCCAGGACAAGGGCAAGCGGTTCAACACGGACCTGCTGGAGGCTGTCGAGCTGGGCAACCTGCTCGACCTCGCCGAGGTCATGGCCGTCTCCGCGCTGGCCCGCAAGGAGTCCCGCGGCGGTCACTACCGCGAGGACTACCCCAACCGCGACGACGTCAACTTCATGCGGCACACCATGGCGTACCGCGAGGTCGGCGCCGACGGTTCCGAAACCGTCCGTCTCGACTACAAGCCGGTCGTCCAGACCCGCTACCAGCCGATGGAGCGTAAGTACTGATGGCTACTCCCGTTCTGGACAAGGAAGACGCGGCCGGCAAGCCCGAGCCCGGTTTCGCCGACTCCCCCTACATCACGGTCACCTTCCGCATCCGCCGGTTCAACCCGGAGGTCGCCGCCGAGGCGGTCTGGGAAGACTTCCAGGTGGAGATCGACCCCAAGGAGCGTGTCCTCGACGCCCTCCACAAGATCAAGTGGGACCTGGACGGCACGCTGACGTTCCGCCGCTCCTGCGCGCACGGGATCTGCGGCTCGGACGCGATGCGGATCAACGGCAAGAACCGTCTGGCCTGCAAGACGCTGATCAAGGACATCAACCCCGAGAAGCCGATCACGGTCGAGGCCATCAAGGGCCTCACGGTCCTGAAGGACCTCGTGGTCGACATGGAGCCGTTCTTCCAGGCGTACCGCGACGTCATGCCCTTCCTCATCACGAAGGACACGAACGAGCCGACGCGTGAGCGGTTCCAGACGGCCGAGGACCGCGAGCGCTTCGACGACACCACGAAGTGCATCCTCTGCGCGGCCTGCACCACGTCGTGCCCGGTCTTCTGGAACGACGGCCAGTACTTCGGCCCGGCCGCCATCGTCAACGCGCACCGCTTCATCTTCGACTCGCGTGACGAGGCCGGCGAGCAGCGCCTGGAGATCCTGAACGACCGCGACGGCGTGTGGCGCTGCCGCACGACCTTCAACTGCACGGACGCCTGCCCGCGCGGCATCGAGGTCACGAAGGCGATCGCCGAGGTGAAGCGGGCGCTGATCACGCGCCGTTACTGAGGTCGACCGCTTGCGCTTGAGGGCCCCGTTTCCGCTGGAGACGGGGCCCTCTGGCATATGCCACACCACCGGGTGAACGAGTCCGGGACCGGACGTGCGGGGGGTGTCCGACCTACGATGATGCTCTCGACACCAGTTCCCAGGAGGCACCTGATGTCCGCAGCTTCCGTCGAGCAGCCCTTCCACGACGGAGAGCCGGTCACCCTGACGACCATCGCCGACGAGATCATGGAGCGCCATCCGGGCTACCGCGTCGAGATCATCGGAGGCCATCTCCTCGTGACCCCGTCCCCGGATGCACCTCACGCCCGAGCCCTGACCAAACTCATGCGTCCGTTCATCGCAGCAGGACTGGACGACGGCGAAACCGAGGTTCTCCAGAACGTAGGACTATGGCTCCCCACCGGCGCCGAGGACTACGCCATCCCCGACCTCGTGGTGGTGGACGCCGACATCGACGACCACCTCGTCGAGAACAACGCCTACGACCCGGCCTGCTTCCGTCTCGTCCTGGAGGTCACCTCCGGCAACTGGAAGGACGACCTCAAGACCAAGGTCGCCGCCTACGCCGAGGCGAAGGTCCCGGTCTACGTCATCGTGGACCGCAAGCACCAACGCCTCCACGTCCTGACCGACCCGGTGGGAAGCGGCTACGAGAACCACCGCCCCCACGCCCCCGGCGAGCTCGTCACCCTCCCCGACTCCGTCGGCGCGAAGGTGACCCTCGACGTGGCGGAGATTCTCCAGGCCGGCCGGGCGAGAACGAGCGACTGAGTCGCGGGGCCCCGGACCGGCCGGATGCAGGCCGGTTCCGGCCACCCGTCGCAGGGCTCCTGACACCTCCAACGGCACGCTGACGATCCCCCGTTCGTCGTCACCGTCTCCTCCGACGGCATACCGCAGCCCGACCTGACCGCCTCCACCGCACGGCGGCACGTCGGGCCCGTTCGTCTTCCCGCCCTCCGACCGGCTCCTCCCATGCCGGGAACGTACGAGAGGCCACTGGCAAGCACTCCGCGCCATCGTGTTGAACATGTTCAAAAGTAGGTCTAGAGTCATCTCCGACAGCGTTTTGAACGTGTTCAAGAAGGGTGGGGCTATGGACCGCACGGTCATCGCCTACGTCATCTACCTGCTGGTCAGCATCGGCCTGACGATCTGGGTGGCCCGCACGCTCAGCCGGAACGGGAGGGTCTTCCTCGCCGACGTGCTGCACGGCAACGAGAAGCTCGCCGATGCCGTCAACCACCTCCTGGTGGTCGGCTTCTACCTCGTCAACCTCGGCTTCGTGGCGCTGTACCTGAGCGACGACGAGACCATCACCGACGCGCGCGGCATCTTCGAGGCCCTGTCGACCAAGCTCGGCGTGGTGCTGCTGGTGCTCGGCGTGATGCACCTGGCCAACGTCTACGTGCTCAACCGGATCCGGCGCCGGGGCGCCATGGAGCGGGAGCAGGTCCCGCCGGTGCCGCCGCAGGGCTGGGTCGCCCCGCAGGCGCAGGCCTGAGCGGAGCGCCTCGTGAACGCCATCGCACCCGTCCGCCGGCTCACCGTCCTGTACGACGCCGAGTGCTCCCTGTGTGCGTTCCTGCGCGACTGGCTCCTGCGGCAGCCGAAGCTGGTGCCGCTGGAGCTGGTCCCGGCCGCTTCCGAGGAGGCCCGGCGGCGCTTTCCCGGCCTCGACCACGGAGCCACCCTCGACGAGATCACCGTCGTCGGCGACGCCGGGCAGGTCTACCGGGGCCCCGCCGCCTGGGTGGTCACCCTATGGGCGCTGCGCGGGCACCGCCGGCTCGCCCACCGGCTGAGCACCCCGTCCGGCGCTCTGCTCGCCAAGGGGGCCGTGCTCGCCGCCGCCAAGTGGCGAGGGGCTCGGGGGCAGCGCGGCGGCGCGCAGTGGGGCGGCCAGGTGTACCGGCGCGCGGACGGCTGGTCGTACGCTCCCGGCAGCGGGTGGAGCCACACCGCGCCGGGCTGCGCCGACGGCACCTGCGCCCCCCGTCAGCCGCACCGGTGCTGACGTTAGGCTCTCTTCCCGTGCCCGCGATGAACGACGGCCCCGACGACGGCGCCACCCCCACCAAGTCCGAGCAGACCCGCGCCCTGATCCTGGAGACGGCCATGCGGCTGTTCCAGGAGCGCGGCTACGACAAGACGACGATGCGGGCCATCGCCAAGGAGGCCGGGGTCTCCGTCGGCAACGCGTACTACTACTTCGCGGGCAAGGAGCACCTGATCCAGGGCTTTTACGACCGGATCGCCGCCGAGCACCAGGTGGCGGTCCGGGAGATCCTGGACCGGGAGCGCGACTTGGAGGCCCGGCTGGCGGGCGTGCTGCGGGCCTGGCTGGACATCGCCGCGCCCTACCACGAGTTCGCGGTGCAGTTCTTCAAGAACGCCGCCGACCCGGACAGCCCGCTCAGCCCCTTCTCCCCCGAGTCGGAGCACGCGCGCGAGGAGGCCATCAGCGTCCACCGGGAGGTGCTCGCCGGGGCAACCAAGACCAAGGTCCCCGAGGAACTGCGGGACATCCTGCCCGAGTTGATGTGGCTGTCCCAGATGGGACTCGTCCTGTACTGGATCTTCGACCGCACCGAGGGGCGCGAGCGCAGCTACCGGCTCGCCGAGCGCGGCGCCCGGCTCACCGCGCGGGGCGTCGCCCTGGCCCGTTTCCGGGTGCTGCGGCCGCTCGTGCGCGAGGTGCACGAGCTGTTCACGGAGTTCCTGCCGGGGATGACGAACGCCATCCCCGATCCGGCGGCCCGGCGGCGCACCGACCCCTGAGCCGCGGCCGGGCGGGCCGTCAGAGCGTGGTGAGGCTCCACAGCCGGAACACGCCCGTGCCGTCCGACAGGTACTGGCCGCCGCCGACGTCCTCGGTGGTGACGACGTACTCCTTGGCCTGCCACAGCGGCAGCACCGGGACGTCCTGGGCGACGGTCTGCTGCACCGAGCGGAAGTCCTGGTCGGCTTCGGTGCGCTCCGCGAAGCGCCGGCTGTCCTTGATGAGCCGGTCGACTGTCTTGCTGCTGTAGCCGGTGTTCATGGCGCTGCCGGTGCCGACGAGCGCGGCGCCGAAGGTGTCCGGGTCGGGGAAGTCGGCGACCCAGCCGACGGCGTACGCGTCGAGCCTGCCGCTCGCCCACTGCTTCTGGAAGGCCGTCCACTCGTAGCCCTTGAGGGTGACCTTGAACAGGCCGCTCGCCTCCAGCTCCTTCTTGATCTCGGCGCCCTCCTGCTCGCCGGCCCCGCGGCCCTTCGCATAGCCGTAGGTGAAGTGCACCGGCAGGCTCACACCGGCCCGGGTGAGCAGCTGCCGGGCCCTTTCCGGGTCCGGCTTCGGGTAGTCGTCGAAGAACGAGGCGGTGTGCCCGGTGAGGCCGGCCGGGATCAGGGAGTACAGCGGGTCGACGGTGCCGTCGTAGACGGTGGCGGCCAGCCGCTCGCGGTCGATCAGCCAGGCGATGGCCCGGCGGACCGCCGCCTCGTGCAGCGGCTTGCCCGCGCGGGTGTTGAAGTACAGGTTGCGGGTCTCGGACCCGTCGGCCTCGTAGACGCGCTGGCTGGGGTCGCTCGGGTTGAGGCCGGCCAGGACGCCGGGCGGCAGCTGGTCGGTCGCGACCTCGACCTGCTTGTCCTTCCAGGCGGTGTCCAGGGCCTCGGGGGTCGCGTAGTAGCGCAGTTCGACGGGCCGGCCGGTGCCGCTGACGGCGCCCCGGTAGTGCTGGTTGGGCGCGAGGACCGCGTCCCGGTCCTTCGCGTACGAGGTGAGGGTGTACGGGCCCGTGCCGTCGACGCGGTCGCCGGTGCGCAGCTTGCCCGCCGGGTACGCGGTGTGGTCGACGATCGAGCCGGCGCCGGTGGCCACCTTGAAGGGGAACGTCGCGTCCGGCGAGGTCAGGTGGAAGGTGACGGTCATGCCGTCGGCGTCGACGGAGCCGAGCGTGCCGAGCAGGGACGCCGGGCCGACCGGTGCCTTGATCTTCAGGATCCGGTCGAAGGAGTACTTCACGTCCTCGGCGTCCATCGTCCGGCCGCTCGGGAAGGTGAGGCCGCCGCGCAGCTCGCAGCGGTAGGTGGTGAGGTCGCCCCGGACGAACGCACAGTTCTTCGCCGCGTCAGGCACAGGGGCGGTGCCGCCCGGCGCGAAGGTCAGCAGCGACTGGAAGACGTTGCTGAACAGCGCCCAGGAGCCCGCGTCGTAGGCGCCGGCGGGGTCGAGCGAGGTGACGCCGTCCGTCGTGCCGACCGTGATGGTCTTCGCGTCGTCCTGCGACGGCAGGAGCTGCCAGGCGCCCACGCCCACGGCGGCCAGGACGAGCAGCCCCGCGAGTATCCGTATGCGAACCGATCGCATCGGCTGTGCCCTCCCCAGGCCCTTTGAGGCCTGTTGAGGCCCTTGTGCGTATGCCACACCCTTCGTGGCGGGCTCACCCAATCACAGGGTTTTGAGCAGGGGGAAGGGAGATCTGGCGAGTTGGGAAAGAACTTACCGAAGGGCGCTTCCGTCCGTTCTCACAGCGTTCCCACAGAGTCGCCGCGCTCAGGCCTGCCTCGACGCCAGCTCGATCAGGGTGATGTCCGACGGGGCGCCCACGCGGGTGGGCGGGCCCCAGGCGCCGGCGCCGCGCGAGACGTAGAGCTGGGTGTCGCCGTAGCGGTCCAGGCCCGCGAGGGTGGGGTTGGCGCCGGAGGCGATGAGGTTGCCGGGCCAGAGCTGGCCACCGTGGGTGTGGCCGGAGAGCTGGAGGTCGACGCCGTGCTCGACGGCGTCGTGGATCTGGACGGGCTGGTGGGCGAGCAGGACGCACGCGCGTGCGGTGTCCCGGTCACCGAGCGCCTTCGCGAAGTCGGGGCCCTGGCCCTCCTCCTCGCCGGCCACGTCGTTGACCCCGGCCAGGTCGAAGTACGGCATCTCCCTGCGGGCGTTCTCCAGGGGGTCGATGCCCAGGCGGCGGACCTCCTCCACCCACTGCTCGGCGCCGGAGAAGTACTCGTGGTTGCCGGTGACGAAGTAGGAGCCGTGACGGGCCCTCAGCTGCGCGAGCGGGGCGGCCGCCGGCCCCAGGTCCTTCACGCTGCCGTCGACCAGGTCGCCGACGACCGCGATCAGGTCGGGCTGGGTCGAGTTGATCGTGTCGACGACCTTCTGCGCGAAGCCGCGACCCAGGACCGGGCCGAGGTGCACGTCACTGACGACGGCGATCCGGTACCCGTGCGCGGCGCGCGGCAGCTTGGCCAGCGGCACGGTGACCCGCTTGACCTGCGGCCCGCGCAGCACGCCGTACGTCCCGTACCCCACGGTCCCGACGGCGGCCGCCGCGGCGGCCCCGGCGACGACACGGGACACGAAGAGGCGCCGGGTGGGGCCGACGGGGGTGGCGGTGCCGGTGGGAGCCGGGGCGGCAGGGGGCTCCGGGGAGCCCTCGGGCGACGCGTCCGCGCCCTGGCCGCTCGGCAGGTGGGGGACGGTGGCGGAGGCACCGCGACCGGACTGCGCGGCGACTGCGGACGCCGGCTGCCCGGGCGCTGGTGCGTGGGTGGTGGCGGTGCCCGCCCGCGAGCCTGTCGCGGTCCCCGAGGCAGGAGTTCCGCCGGCCTCGGGGGCGGGGGCGGTACCGCTGCCGTTCGCCTGCGGCGCGGCGGTCGCGGCCGCGCCGATACCGCCGTCGTGCTGCGAAGCGGCTGCGGGTGCCGCGGAAGCGTTCGCTCCGCCGCCGCCCGCCCGCGCGCCGGCCGCAGGCACGGGGGTCGCGGTGGAGGCCGCGCCATCGCCGTCGGGCTGCGAGGCGGGGGCCGTGGCCGGTGTGCCCCTGGAACCCGACGGGGCGTGCGGGGTGGGAGTAGCCGGGCCGGGCTGTGCGCCCTGGCCCGTCCGTCTCGCCCGGTGTTCGAGGAAGCGGCGCAGCAGCGGTCTGACGATTTCCCCGGCCAGCACCGCCAGCAGCAGGTATATCGACAGGGCCAGCCACAGGAAGCCCGGCCAGGCGAGGACCTGCTGGAGCCAGAACGGGGCGCCCGCGCGCTCGGCGACCAGGGCCGTGATCGCCAGGATCCAGCCGCCGGCGATCAGGACCGCGCCCGCACGGCGCGTGAGGCCGGCGCCCCGGGTCGTGTCGCGGAACAGGCGGCGCCACACGTACCAGTTGGCCGTCACGATGACGGCCATGACCAGCACGGCGACGAGTACGAAAACGATGACCACGGTGTCGTGTCTCCTGATCGCCCTATGACGTCCGGCGCAGTGCGCGCAGACCACGCAACCCGATGGCCCCGACGACCGTCCCCAATACGAAGGAAACGACGGCGAGCACCAGGTGCACCCAGAAGTACCCCGTGGGATGACCGTCGTCGAACGCGAGCCCGCTGCTGTCCTTGACCAGGTTCTTGACGAAAGTGATCCAGATGACCCAGCTCCACACCCCGAAGGCGAGCAGGAACCAGGAGACGGGGCGGCTGAGCTTCATGCACCCAGTATCGCCAAGCCCTGTCCGGTTCCGTTCGCGGGGTGGGGCCGGAGACGGGACTTCACCCCGTACGGCATGTACGTTTCCGACCGTGCCCGCTCCGAAGCAGACCACCAGGCGATCCCTGCTGGTCACCTCCGCCGTCCTGTCGTCCCTCGCCCTGGCCGCGCCCGTCGCCGTCGCCGCCCCGAAGCCCTCGGGCAGCCCGTCGGCGAGCGCGAGCCCCTCGGTCACTCCCCCGGCCTCGATGTCGGGCGTGGGCGGCGCCCGGCTCGGCAGGCCCGGCACGCAGGTGAACCTGGCGAGTGGCGTGCCGGTGCTGCCGAAGGACCTGAGCGCCCGCTCCTGGATCGTCGCGGACGCCGAGTCCGGGGAGGTGCTGGCCGCGCACAACGCGCACTGGCGCCTCGCCCCGGCGAGCACGCTGAAGATGCTGTTCGCGGACACGCTGCTGCCGAAGTTCCCGAGGGACACCAAGCACAAGGTCGTCCCCTCCGACCTCGCCGGTATCGGCCCGGGCTCCAGCATGGTCGGGATAAAGGAGGACGAGACGTACACCGTCCACGATCTGTGGCTCGGTGTCTTCCTTCAGTCCGGCAACGACGCCGTGCACGTGCTGTCCGCGATGAACAAGGGCGTCGAGAACACCGTCGCGGAGATGAACGAGCACGCCGAGGAACTCCAGGCCCTCGACACGCACGTGGTCAGCCCGGACGGTTACGACGCCGAGGGGCAGGTCTCGTCGGCCTACGACCTGACGCTGATCGCCCGCTCCGGGATGCAGAAGAAGGACTTCCGCGAGTACGCCTCGACGGTCACGGCGAAGTTCCCCGGCGAGACGAAGAAGGGCAAGAAGGGCAAGACGGTCCGTAAGCCCTTCGAGATCCGGAACACCAACCGGCTGCTGGCCGGCGACTCCGACGTGCCCGTCTACGAGGGCATCGCGGGCGTCAAGAACGGCAACACCACCAACGCCGGCGCCACCTTCACCGGTGTCGCCGAGCGCGGCGGCAAGGTGCTGCTGGTCACGGTGATGAACCCGGAGAAGCCCGAGCACAACGAGGTCTACAAGGAGACGGCCCGGCTGTTCGACTGGGGCTTCAAGGCGGCCGGGAAGGTCCAGCCGGTGGGTGAGCTGGTGCCGCCCAAGGGCGCCGAGCAGGCCAAGCCCGGCGCGAACCCCTCCGGCGAGGCGGGCGGCTCGGGGGACGGGGCCGGCGGCACGGCCGGGCCCGGTTCGAAGCCGGTGGCCAGTGCCCCGGCCGCGGACGGCTCCAGCGGTATCGGGACCGCGCTCGGCATCACGGGCGGGGTGCTGGTGCTGCTCGCGGGCGGCGCGTTCCTGGTCAACCGCCGCTGGCCGCTGCCGGATCTGGTGCGCCGCCGGACTCGCCCGTGATCTCGGGGACTTCGTCCTCCTTGCTCTGCGTCGCCGTCCAGGAGGCGCAGAACAGCACCAGCTTCGAGGTGAAGTTGATCCACAGCAGCAGCGCGACGGGCACCCCGAACGCGCCGTACATGCTCTTCGCTGCCACGCCCTGTAGATAGCCGCTGAGCAGCAGTTTCAGCAGTTCGAAGCCGATGGCGCCGGTCAGCGCCGCCACGAACAGGCGGTGGCGCGTCGGCTCGACGCCGGGCAGCAGGGTCAGGACGTAGAGCAGGAGCAGGAAGTTGGCGAGGACGGCGATCAGGAACGCGGCGATGTGCAGCAGGACCCCGCCCCAGCCGCCCTCGTCGATGCCGAGTTCCCGGGTGATCCAGCCGATCATCGCGGAGGCGACGGCGGAGGCGGCGATGGTGATGAGGAGCGCGCCGCCGAGGCCGAGCAGGACCCCCGCGTCCTTGCCGTAGCGCAGGGCGGGGTTCTCCTCCTCGTCGTCGAGCTCCCACACCGCCCGCAGGCACTCGCGCATCGAGCCGGCCCAGCTGACGCCGGTGAAGAACAGCAGCGCGCCCGCGATGAGGCCGATCGTGCCGGCGTTGTCCACCAGGCCTGCGATGTCCAGCTGGTCGGAGATGCCGGGGACCTGCTCGGCGAGCTTGTCCTGGAGCTTCTCCTCCTGCCCCGTGCTGAGCGTGGCGGCGGCGATGGTGGCGGACACCGTCAGCAGCGGGAACAGCGCGACGAAACTCGTGAAGGTCATCGCGGCGGCCAGCCGCGTCCACTTCACGCGGTCCAGCCGTTCGTACGACCGCCACGCGTGCGTGATCATCAGCCGTTCCGCCCACGGCCCGATCACCGGTAGCTTTTTCAGCCAGTCCATGATCCGACTCTGCCCTCCGCCCGGAACACCCATGTACGGGTACCCCAGAACCGCAGGACTGTGGCCAGTGCCATACCGATGACCGCGCCGGAGACGGTGTCCGCGCGCTGTGAGGTGAGCCCGAGGCCGTAGTGGCTGACGGCCAGGCAGAGCAGCTGGACGGCGGCTCCGGCGAGGTTCACCGCGAAGAACACGACGTACGGGCGCAGGCCCGGTGCGCGTGCGCTCCGGTAGGGGCCGAGGGCGTTGCCCGCGTAGGCGACCGTGCAGGCGGCCAGGAAGGACAGGGACTTGGCGGGGAGCGGGTCGAGTCCGGCGGGCCCGCGCAGGTACGTGAACAGGGCGAGGTCGACGGCGTAGGCGAGGAGGCCGACAGCCGCGAAGCCGGTCAGTTCCCGGCGGTCCGGGAGCCCGGTGCTCCGCCGGGGGCGCGTGGTCACCAGTTCGCCACGGCCAGGCCGTACATCGCCACCCAGGCCACGCCGATGAGCGCGAGCGCGCGGTCGCGCAGGACGACGTCCTCGGGTTCGCCGGCCGTGCCGCGGTCGGCGAAGACGGCGTACCGGAGGATCGCCAGGATGAAGGCCACCATGGACAGTTGGCGCCAGGGCAGCACGCTGGTGTGCGGGACGCCGCCCTCCTCCATGGCCCACAGGCAGTAGCCGAGGACGGCGACACCGGCGGCGAGCTGCCAGACGAAGCGGAGGTAGCCGGTGGTGTACTCGGTGAGCAACGCCCGGGTGGCGCCCGCCTTTCCGGCCATCTGGACGGCTTCCGAGTAGCGCTTGGCCGACACCATGAACAGGGCGCCGAAGCCGGTGGTGATCAGGAACCAGCGCGACAGCGGGATGCCGAGGGCGAGTCCGCCGATCATCGCCCGCATCAGGAAGCCGGTGGTGACGACCGCGAGGTCGACGACGAGGACGTGCTTGAGGCTGATGCAGTAGGCCAGTTGCATGGCGAGGTAGGCGGTCAGCAGCGCGGCGACGGCCGGGCCGCACAGCCGGGCCGCGGCGACGGGCGCGAGGATGCCGAGGCAGCCGCCGACGGCGTAGGCGACGGGCACGGGAACCTGCCCGGCGGCGACCGGGCGGTGCCGCTTGACGGGGTGGGCGCGGTCGGCGTCGGCGTCGCGGGCGTCGTTGACGAGGTAGACGGCGGCGGCGCAGGCGGTGAAGAGGACGAAGACCAGCGCGAGTTGGGCCAGGGCGTGCCGGGAGAAGAGCTCGCCGGCGGCGGCCGGGGCGGCGACCACGAGGACGTTCTTGACCCACTGCTTGGGGCGCGCGGTCCTGAGGAGACCGGCCAGGAGACCGCCCTTGCGGGGTGGCGCGGGCCGCTCCTGGTGGGCGCGCTGCCGCAGGACGGCCGTCTCAGTCATGGTGGGCGCCTCCCCGCATCCAGCGGGCGCCGAGCCGGGCCGTGAGGGCGCCCAGGGCCGCGCCGGCGGCGACGTCCGTGGGGAAGTGGACACCGGCCACCAGCCGTGCGACGCACACCAGGCCCGCGAGCGGCGGGACCGCGTGTGCTCCGAGCGCGCCGAAGGCGACGGCGGCGGCCGCCGCGGAGGTGGCGTGCGAGCTGGGGAAGGAGTGCCGGCCGGCGGTGCGCACCAAGGGCTCGACGTGGGCGGGGCGCGGTCGGCGCACGACCCGCTTCACTCCCATGCTGACGAGGTGCGCCCCCACGGTGAGGGCCGTGCCGCGCAGCCAGGCGCCGCGTCGTCCGCCGTCGACGGCGGCTCCGGCGAGTCCCGCCGCCAGCCACAGCGCCGCGTGCTCCCCCGCCCAGGACAGGGCACGCGCGGCGCCGGCCACACGCGGGTCGGTGCCGCACTCCCTGAGCGTCGAAACGATCCGGTGGTCCATGTCGTGCAGGTCGTCGAGGTCGTCCATGTGAACTCACTGTTCACGCCCATCAGACCTGAACTCCGGCAATATTGAGCGACATCCCATTAATCACCCATTTCGGGGAGGGATGCCATGTTCGCGAACTAATCGCTCACACCAGGGCGATACGGTCACGGACATGTCTGCCGAGACCGATTTCGACCCGGACGTCATGGGCATGGACCACACCACCGTGACGGGCTGGGGCCGCACCGCCCCCACCGCCGCCTGGCTGATCCGCCCCCGGTCGTACGAGGAAGCCGCGGCAGCCGTCCGGGACTGCGGGGCCCGCGGCGGGATCCCCCGGGGCCTGGGGCGGGCGTACGGGGACGCGGCGCAGAACGCCGGCGGAGCCGTCCTCGACATGACGGCGCTGGACCGGGTGCACGCGATCGACGCCGACGGCGGCACCGTGCTGTGCGACGCGGGCGTCTCCCTGCACCGGCTGATGGAGGTGCTGCTGCCGCTCGGCTGGTTCGTGCCGGTCAGCCCCGGCACCCGGTACGTCACCGTCGGCGGGGCCATCGGCGCCGACATCCACGGCAAGAACCACCACGTCTCGGGCTCCTTCGCGCGGCACGTGCTCGCCCTCGAACTGCTCACCGCGGACGGCGAGATCCGCACGGTCGTCCCCGGCACGCCGCTCTTCGACGCCACGGCCGGCGGCATGGGCCTGACCGGCGTGATCCTCACCGCGACGATCCGGCTCCAGCCGGTCGAGACCTCGCTGATGTCGGTCGACACCGAGCGGGCGACGGACCTCGACGACCTGATGGCCCGGCTCGCGGCCACCGACCACCGCTACCGCTACTCGGTCGCCTGGATCGACCTGCTGGCCCGGGGCGCCGCCACCGGCCGCGCGGTCCTCACCCGCGGCGACCACGCTCCGCTGGACGCGCTTCCCGCCCGCCTGCGCCGGGACCCGCTGGCCTTCCGCACCTCCCGCCTTCCGGCCACCCCCGCGATCCTCCCCGAGGGCCTGCTCAGCCGGACGACCGTGGGCCTCTTCAACGAGCTGTGGTACCGCAAGGCCCCCCGCACCCGGACCGGCCAACTCCAGCGGATCTCCGGTTTCTTCCACCCGCTGGACGGGGTGCCCCACTGGAACCGCGTCTACGGCCGGGGCGGCTTCGTCCAGTACCAGTTCGTCGTCGGCTACGGCCGCGAGGACGCCCTGCGCCGCATCGTGCGCCGCATCTCCGAACGCCGCTGCCCGTCCTTCCTCGCCGTCCTCAAGCGCTTCGGCGAGTCCGACCCGGGCTGGCTGTCGTTCCCCGTGCCGGGCTGGACGCTGGCCCTGGACATCCCGGCGGGCCTGCCGGGCCTCGGCGCGTTCCTCGACGAACTGGACGAGGAGGTCGCCGCCGCGGGCGGACGGGTCTACCTCGCCAAGGACGCCCGGCTGCGCCCGGAGCTGCTCGCGGCCATGTACCCGCGCCTCGGCGACTTCCGCGAACTGCGCGCCCGGCTGGACCCGTGCGGGGTGTTCGTGTCCGACCTGGCCCGCCGCCTCAGTCTGTGAGCAACCTCTAGGAGCTGTCATGAAGGACGCCTTCGGCCTCCCCCAGTCCCTGCTCGTCCTCGGCGGTACGTCGGAGATCGCGCTGGCGACCGCCCGCCGGCTGATCGCCCGCCGCACCCGTACGGTCTGGCTGGCCGGCCGCCCCTCCCCCGCCCTGGAGGAGGCCGCCGGGCAGCTGCGCGGGCTCGGCGCAGACGTGCACACCGTCGCCTTCGACGCACTCGACCCCGCCTCCCACGAGGCCGTCCTCGGCAAGGTCTTCGCCGAGGGCGACGTCGACATGGTGCTGCTCGCCTTCGGGCTGCTCGGCGACCAGGCCCGGGACGAGCGGGAGCCGGAGGCGGCGGTACGGGTCGCGCAGACCAACTACACCGGAGCGGTCTCGGCGGGTCTGGTGTGCGCGCGCTCGCTCCAGTCCCAGGGGCACGGTTCGCTCGTCGTGATGTCCTCCGTGGCGGGCGAGCGGGCCCGCCGGGCGAACTTCATCTACGGCTCCAGCAAGGCCGGCCTCGACGCCTTCGCGCAGGGCCTGGGCGACGCGCTGCACGGCACGGGCGTGCACGTCATGGTCGTACGCCCCGGCTTCGTCCGGACGCGGATGACCGCCGGTCTGCCCGAGGCTCCGCTGGCGACCACGCCCGAGGCGGTCGCGTCGGCCGTGGAGCTGGGGCTGCGGCGCCGCTCGGAGACGGTGTGGGTGCCGGGGACGCTGCGCGTGGTGATGGCGGCGCTGCGGCACCTGCCGCGCGGGGTGTTCCGGCGACTGCCGGTCTGACCCCGCGGGCGGGTCAGCGGATGGGGACGGAGCCGCGCTCCACCCGCCCGGCCTGCGGGGGGACCACCGAGCCGCCGAAGGGGAACTCGCGGAGCTTGCGCCAGACGCCGTCGGCGCCCTGCTCGTAGAGGGCGAAGCCGGTGCACGGCCACTCGGCCTCGTAGTCGGCGAGTTCCTCGAAGGCGCGGTCCATGGCCGCCTCGTCGATGCCGTGCGCCACGGTGACGTGCGGGTGGTACGGGAACTGCAGTTCGCGGTTGGCCGGCCCGGCGGGGTCGCGGACCTGCTGCTGGAGCAGCGTGCAGGCCTCCGCGCCCGCGACGACCTGGACGAACACCACCGGCGACAGGGGCCGGAAGGTGCCGGTGCCGGACAGCCGCATGGGGAACGCGCGGCCGGCGGCGGCGACCTCGGCCAGATGCGCCTCGACGGCCGGCAGGGACGCCTCGTCGATCTCTGTCGGCGGCAGCAGGGTGACGTGCGTGGGGATGCCGTGAGCGGCGGCGTCGCCGAAGCCCGCGCGCAGCTGCTGGAGCTCGCTGCCGTGAGGCTCCGGGACCGCGATCGAGACACCGATCGTTACGGTCCCCACGTCGTCTCCTGTCGTGTCAGTGTGGCCGCTGATACGACCACCCGGTTATCGACTGTACGGCCACGACCGGGTTACGGGCAGGCGCAACCGGAGTGATGTACAGCGCTGTTCGGTGGTACGGCTGTGTGCGGGGGCGTGGTTCAGTGCTTGGCGGGCAGGAAGCCGACCTTGTCGTACGCCTGCGCGAGGGTCTCCGCGGCGACCGCGCGGGCCTTCTCGGCGCCCTTGGCGAGGATCGCGTCGAGCGTCTCGGGGTCGTCCAGGTACTGCTGGGTGCGCTCCCGGAACGGCGTCACGAACTCGACCATGATCTCGGCGAGGTCCGTCTTGAGCGCGCCGTACATCTTGCCGGTGTACTTCTCCTCCAGCTCGCCGATGCTCTCGCCGGTGAGGGTCGAGTGGATCGTGAGCAGGTTGCTGACGCCCGGCTTGTTCTCGGCGTCGTAGCGGATCACCGTGTCGGTGTCGGTGACGGCGCTCTTGACCTTCTTGGCCGTGGCCTTGGGCTCGTCGAGGAGGTTGATGAGGCCCTTCGGCGTGGACGCCGACTTGCTCATCTTGATCGACGGGTCCTGGAGGTCGTAGATCTTCGCCGTCTCCTTGAGGATGTACGGCTTCGGAAGGGTGAAGGTCTCGCCGAAGCGGCCGTTGAAGCGCGTGGCGAGGTCGCGGGTGAGCTCGATGTGCTGGCGCTGGTCCTCGCCGACCGGGACCTCGTTGGCCTGGTAGAGCAGGATGTCCGCGACCTGGAGGATCGGGTAGGTGAACAGGCCGACCGAGGCGCGCTCGGCGCCCTGCTTGGCGGACTTGTCCTTGAACTGGGTCATCCGGCCGGCCTCGCCGAAGCCGGTGAGGCAGTTCATGATCCAGGCGAGCTGGGCGTGCTCGGGGACGTGGCTCTGCACGAAGAGCGTGCAGCGGTCCGGGTCGAGACCCGCCGCGAGGAGCTGGGCGGCGGCCAGGCGCGTGTTCGCGCGCAGGTCCTTCGGGTCCTGCGGGATGGTGATCGCGTGCAGGTCGACGACCATGTAGAACGCGTCGTGGGTCTCCTGGAGGGCCACCCACTGGCGGACGGCGCCGAGGTAGTTGCCGAGGTGGAACGAGCCGGCGGTGGGCTGGATCCCGGAGAGCACGCGAGGTCGGTCAGAGGCCATGCTCACCATTCTCTCAGGTCCCGGGGGCCGATCCGGAACGGGCCGGAAACAGACGGGAGCCCGTTCGGCCCCGGCGGTGTAACAAGGGGTGAGGCGCGGGACCGCCCCCGGGCGGGCTCACGGTGGGGCCGATGCGGAGGGGGACCGGTGCGGGCACGGGGCGGGGCGGGGAGATGCCGGGGCCGAGCGGGTTCGGCTGCGTTGCGGGGCCGGACGGGTTCGGCTGTGTTGGGGGGCCGGACGGGTTCGGCTGTGTTGCGCGGACGGGTGGTGCGATGGGGGCTGGTGGTGTCCGTGACGGCCGTTCTGGCCGGAGGTGGGACGGTCACGACCGCCGGCGCCGTCCCGGCGCGCGGACGGGACGTTCCCGACGTGGCGATGGTCGTCGCGGGCGGGACGGGGCGGACCGTGGCGGTGCGCTCGGGACAGCGCGACTTCGCCCGGTTGTGGCTGTTGCTGGAGCCCACGCACACGGGGACGGAGCAGGTGCCGGAGGAGTGGGCGGAGGGCAGCTTCCCGCCGGTGCGGCTCACGGTGCTCTGGGGGCTGTCCGGGGTCGGCGGGTGGCCGAGCACGAACCGGCCGCCGGGCGGGGACGTGGCCGTCGAGCGGCAGGACCAGCTGCTGGTGGCCGGGGACGGCACGCCCTGGGTGCGCTCCGATCCCAGTCCCACCGTGGAGGACGACGACATCCGCTGGCACCGGGCACCGCGCTCCGTCTTCGAGCGGTTCGACCTGGCCCGGCTGCTCGGCGACGCCGAGGGCGGGCCCGTCGCGAGCCCGGCCGCCGCCGCGGACCCGGACGGTCCGCTGCGGGACGTCGTCCGGTGGGCGGTGACGGCGGCGGCGCTGGGGCTCGCGGCCGGCGCGGGCGGCACGCTGCTGATACGCCGCGCGGCGGCCCGGCGCGCAGCCGGACCGCCGCGGGAGGAGCCGCGTCACGTGCTCATCGACCTGGACGAGTGACGGGCCCGGGGCGTCAGCCCAGGTCGATCTCCGGGTACAGCGGGAAACCGGCCACGAGGTCGGTGGCGCGGCGGGAGATCTCGTCGGCGATCTTGGCGTCGAGGACGTGGGACGCCTTGGAGGGGGCGCCCGACTTGGTCGTGCCCGCCTCCGCGGTGGTGAGGACGCGGTCGATGAGGCCGGCGACCTCGTCCATCTCGGCGGTGCCGAGGCCCCGGGTGGTCAGGGCGGGGGTGCCGATGCGGATGCCGGAGGTGTACCAGGCGCCGTTGGGGTCGGCGGGGATGGCGTTGCGGTTGGTGACGATGCCCGACTCCAGCAGGGCTGCCTCGGCCTGGCGGCCGGTGAGGCCGTAGGAGGAGGCGACGTCGATCAGGTTCAGGTGGTTGTCCGTGCCGCCGGTCACGAGGGTGGCGCCGCGGCGCATCAGGCCTTCGGCGAGGGCGCGGGAGTTGTCGACGATGCGCTGGGCGTAGTCGCGGAAGGACTCCTGGCGGGCCTCCGCGAGAGCGACCGCCTTGGCGGCCATGACGTGCGGGAGCGGACCGCCGAGGACCATCGGGCAGCCGCGGTCGACCTGGTCCTTCAGGGAGTCGTCGCACAGGACCATGCCGCCGCGGGGGCCACGCAGCGACTTGTGGGTGGTGGTCGTCACGATCTGGGCGTGCGGGACCGGGTCGAAGTCGCCGGTGAGGACCTTGCCCGCGACCAGGCCGGCGAAGTGCGCCATGTCGACCATGAGCGTCGCGCCGACCTCGTCGGCGATCTCGCGCATGATGCGGAAGTTCACCAGACGGGGGTAGGCGGAGTAGCCGGCGACGATGATCAGCGGCTTGAACTCGCGGGCGGAGGTGCGCAGCGCCTCGTAGTCGATGAGGCCCGTGGCGGGGTCGGTGCCGTAGGAGCGCTGGTCGAACATCTTGCCGGAGATGTTCGGGCGGAAGCCGTGGGTGAGGTGACCGCCGGCGTCCAGGGACATGCCGAGCATGCGCTGGTTGCCGAAGGCGCGGCGCAGCTCGGCCCAGTCGGCCTCGGAGAGGTCGTTGACCTGCCGGGCGCCGGCCTTCTCCAGGGCGGGGACCTCGACGCGCTGGGCGAGGACCGACCAGAAGGCGACGAGGTTGGCGTCGATGCCGGAGTGCGGCTGGACGTAGGCGTGGCGGGCGCCGAAGAGCTCCTTGGCGTGCTCGGCGGCGAGGGACTCGACGGTGTCGACGTTGCGGCAGCCGGCGTAGAAGCGGCGGCCGATGGTGCCCTCGGCGTACTTGTCGCTGAACCAGTTGCCCATCGCCAGGAGTGTGGCCGGGGAGGCGTAGTTCTCCGACGCGATCAGCTTGAGCATCTCGCGCTGGTCGGCGACCTCCTGGCCGATGGCGTCCGCCACGCGGGGTTCGACGGCGCGGATCACGTCGAGGGCGGCGCGGTAGGCGGTGGAAGCGGTGGAGAGGGGCTCGGCTGACATGGTGGACCTCCGGACGTTGCGTTCAGCGTTCACGGTACGGCCCAGGCGCACGGCTCTCTCTGCACGGGCCGCTCCCCGATGGTTGGTCCATCCCAGCGCGCCAGTCACGGCCCGGGGTCAGCCTACCGGGTGGAGTGGGCGGGGAGCGTCTGCCGGGTTGCTGTTCGGTGCCGGGTGCGGGTGCGTGGGGGCTTGTCGCGCAGTTCCCCGCGCCCCTTTCAGGGCATCTGCCCCGGCCCCGGCCCCGACTAAAGGATCACGTGGGGAAGGAACCTTGCGTACTCGTCCGTGATCAAGCCGGACGACTCTCTGATGCCCAGGCCCGCCGACTCGTTCTCCACCACCCAGGCGCCCAGGACCACGCGGTTGCCGTCGAAGTCGGGGAGGGGGGCGAGCTGCTGGTAGCAGCAGGGTTCGTCGCGGGTGGTGGGGGCGGACCCGGGCTCGTGGATCGTGACGCCCGCTCCCTCGCGGCCCAGCAGGGGCTTGGCGACCCAGCCCTTCGCGGGCAGGTCCCGGGGACCGTCCAGGTACGCGGGGAGGAGGTTCGGGTGGTCCGGATACAGCTCCCAGAGGATCGCCAGGAGCGCCTTGTTGCTGAGGAGCATCTTCCAGGCCGGCTCGATCCACAGGGTGGAGCCGGTGCCGCCGCCGTTGTCGAGGGTGTCCAGGACGTGGTCGGCGAAGCGGTCGGTGGTCAGCCATTCCCAGGGGTAGAGCTTGAAGACGCTGCGGATGAAGCGCAGGCGCTGGTCGACGAAGCGGCCGGAGAGGCGGTCCCAGCCGATCTCCTCCATGGAGATCCAGTCGGTGGCGAGGCCGGCCTGCTCGGCGGTCTCCTTCAGGTAGGCGACCGTCATCATGTCCTCGCCGAGTTCGTCGGCGGAGGAGTACGCGAAGTAGAGGGGGCTGCCCGGCGGGAGGAGGGCGGCCTGCTTCTTCCAGGCGTCGATGAGGCGCTCGTGCAGGGAGTTCCACTGGTCGGCGCCGGGGAAACGGTCCTCCATCCAGAACCACTGGGGGGACGCGGCCTCGACCAGTGAGGTGGGGGTGTCGGCGTTGTACTCCAGGAGCTTGGCCGGACCGGTGCCGTCGTAGCGGAGGTCGAAGCGGCCGTAGACGGAGGGGAGTTCGGCTCGGCGGTGCCAGGCCTCGGCGACCCTGCGGGCGATGCGGGGGTCGGTGATGCCCAGGTCGGCGAAGCGGTCCTCGGCGACGATGTGGCCGGCCGCCGCCAGGCACATGCGGTGGAGGTCCTCGACCACCTCCTCCAGGGCCTCGATCTCCTCCAGGGAGAAGACGTAGTACGCGCTCTCGTCCCAGTAGGGGCGCAGGGAGTCGTCGGGGTAGCGGGTCAGGGGGTAGATCAGGCCCTGTTCCTCGACGGTCTGCTGCCAGCCGGGGCGGGGCTCCATGGTGCGGCGTTCCATCGCCGGGCCCGCCCGTCAGCCGCCGCCGCTGCCGGAGCCGGAGCAGCCGAAGCCGCCCCGGTCGACGGCCTCGTCGCGGCTGAAGGTGCCGTCGTCGGCCCAGCCGGCGTTGACGTCGGCGTCGTAGTACCAGTCGGCGTCGACCCTGGACGAGCCGGTCTTCTTGCGGCCCTTGCCGGCGGAGGACGAGCCGGACGAGCAGTTCTTGTCGGCGACGATCTTGTAGCCGTTGATGTAGTCGTAGCTGTCCCGGTCCACACAGCGGCGGTCGGGGTCGGAACCGCACGCGGACAGGGCCGCCGCGAGGACGCCCATACCGCCCAGCACCACCGTGCTCGAACGCAACCGTCGCCGTGTTTCAGCCATGTGCGTGTCTCCCCGCATCTCCCCGTGTGCACTGACAGACGGTCAGCCTAGAGATCGGTGTGAACGGCCGCGCATGGCCCCCCGCCCCCGGACGCTCCCCTACTGTCGATTTGTGATCTTTGGAATGGTGTGTGCCCTCGGCGCGGCGGTCTGCTTCGGTACGGCGACCGTGTTGCAGGCGATCGCCGCACGGGCGGCGGCGGCGACCGGGCCGGGCGGGGACGTGGCTCTGCTGTGGCGGGCGTTGCGGCAGTGGCGGTACCTCGCCGGACTCGCGCTGGACGGGCTCGGTTTCGTGCTCCAGATCCTCGCGCTGCGCTCGGTGCCGATCTACGCCGTGGGGGCGGCACTGGCGGCGAGCCTCGCGGTGACGGCCGTGGTCGCGGCGCGGCTGCTCAAGGTGCGGCTGAGCCGCGTCGAGTGGGCGGCGGTCGCGGTGGTGTGCGCCGGGCTGGCGCTGCTGGGGCTGGCCTCCGGGGCGGAGGGCGACGAGGAGGGGCCGGCCTGGCTGAAGTGGGCGATGCTCGGGGCGGCGGCCGGGGTGCTGCTGCTCGGGGCGGTGGCCGGGCGGCTGCCGGAACGGGGGCGGGCATTGACGCTTGGACTGGGGGCGGGGCTCGGGTTCGGGGTGGTGGAGGTGTCGGTGCGGCTCATCGACGGGTTCTCACCCGGGGAGCTGTTCCCCAACCCGGCGACGTACGCGCTGCTGCTCGGTGGCGGGGCGGCGTTCCTGCTGCTGACCTCGGCCTTGCAGCGCGGGTCGGTGACCACGGCGACGGCCGGTCTGGTGCTCGGGGAGACGGTCGCGCCCGCGCTGATCGGCGTGGTGTGGCTCGGGGACCGTACGCGGCCGGGGCTGGGGTGGCTGGCGATCCTCGGTTTCGCGGTGGCGGTGGCGGGGGCGCTGGCGTTGTCGCGGTTCGGGGAGGCGCCGGTGGAGGCGGAGGAGAGCGCGGTCACGCCGGGTTGAGTGCACGCGCTTTCCGACCTGCGGAGATTCTTCACCTTCGGGGTGACTTTCCGGGCGACCGGAAAATTCTTTGTTGAATCTTGAACGCGCGGTGAGCGCTTTCCGTATGGGACGGCGTGACCAGTAATCCCGTCACGGTCACCGTGGCCTATCGCGTGATGCCGGGCCGTGCAGCCGACTTCCACTCCTGGGGGTGGGCGATGCTGGGCGCGACCGCGCGGCAGCCGGGATTCATGGGGGGTGGGGTACTTGTCGACGGAGGGGCGGAGTGGCATGTCGTCTATCGCTTCGCCAGCGAGGGTCTGGCCCTGGCCTGGGAGAAATCACCCTCCCGGGAACAATGGGACGCCCGGCTGGCGGGCGTCGCCCAGGAGGCGGAGCGCAGGCGGGTGCCGGGCGCCCGGGCCTGGTTCGACGCGCAGACGCTGACGCCCCCGCCGCCGGCTCCACCGTCGAAATGGAAACTGTGGTTCGTGAATATGAGCGCGGTTTTCCCGCCGGTGCTCCTGTTCAATCTGACGGTGCTTCCCTATCTCGGTGACCTCAATGCACTGTTTCGCACGCTGTTGTTGTGCCTGTGTGTAACGGCCCTTGTCACCTGGATTCTCATGCCGCGGCTCCAGCGTTTCTTCCGGAAATGGCTGTACCCGTCGCTCCAGGCACTGCGCGGGCGGCACAAACGCCGGGCCGTATAGGCCCGCGAACGAACAGAGGGAGGTGGGCGGGTGAAGACCCTGCTCATCGACAATTACGACTCGTACACGTACAACCTGTTCCAGCTGATCGCCGAGGTCAACGGCGAGGAGCCGGTGGTCGTCCGGAACGACGCTCCCGTCGACGGTCTTCCCGATCTCCGGGCGTTCGACAACCTCGTGGTGTCCCCGGGGCCCGGGCATCCGGGCGAGGCGCGTGATCTCGGTATCGGCAGCAGGCTGCTCGCGACCTCCCCGGTTCCGGTGCTCGGTGTGTGCCTG
Organism: Streptomyces sp. NPDC029044; assembly: GCF_040637495.1. Classification (NCBI taxonomy): domain Bacteria; kingdom Bacillati; phylum Actinomycetota; class Actinomycetes; order Kitasatosporales; family Streptomycetaceae; genus Streptomyces; species Streptomyces sp. NPDC029044. The sequence goes on along the minus strand of NZ_JBEZWN010000005.1, from coordinate 183,616 downwards.
GGGCATCAGGGCATCGCGCTCGGGGAAGCCGGACTGGTGGGGCCCGCTCCGGAACCGCGGCACGGGCATCTGTCCACGATCCGGCATGACGGCCGGGACCTGTTCCACGGTCTGCCGCAGCACTTCACCGCCGTCCGCTACCACTCGCTGGCCGTGCGCGAGCCGTTGCCGGAGACGCTGGAGGCCACGGCCTGGGCGGAGGACGGCGTCCTGATGGGGCTCAGGCACCGCAGCCGGCCGCTGTGGGGAGTGCAGTTCCATCCGGAGTCGGTCCTCACGGAGTACGGACACCGCATGCTCGTGAACTTCCGCAACCTCACCGCCGAGCGGGCGGGCAAGCTGCGCACGAAGAACACGGCCGTGCCCTCGCACGAGCAGGTCCGGCGGCGGGTCGTCGTCCCGGAGTGCGACGCGGGGGCCCGGCGTCCTCTGGGCGGTCTTCTCGGCCTCGGCGGCCTTCGTCGCCCGGTGGCCGCGGCCGTCTTCCAGGTCGCCGCCGTCACCCGGGCGAAGGCCAACGCGCCCGGCGGCCCCGGGACGACGCGGCTCGACGAGACCACGCCGTCGAGCAGGCCGGCTCCGACGGCGGGGGGTGACCCACGCCCCGAGTCCGAGGCGTCCGCCCCGGCCGCCGTGACACCCGACGGGGCCGCCCCCGCTGCGGGGGTCGGGCCACGCCCCGAGTCCGTGGCATCGTCCCCGGCAGCCGTGACACCCGGCAGGGTCACCCCGACAGCCGCCCCGGGAGCCGACCCCGGAGCTGTCACCTCCACCCCGGCCGCCGTGACACCCGACGGAGACGCCCCCGCTGCGGGGGTCGGGCCACGCCCCGAGGCCGCGGCATCGTCCCCGGCTGCGACCGTGCCCGGCAGGGCCGCCCCGGGAGCCGACCCCCGAGCTGTCGCCTCCACCCCGGCAGCCGTGACACCCACCGAAGACGCCCCCGCTGCGGGGGTCGGCCCGCGCCCCGAGGTGGCGGCATCGTCCCCGGCTGCGACGGTGCCCGGGGAGGGCGCCCCCGGAGCGGGACCGGGGACGAACCCCGGGGATGCCACCGTTCCGGCTGCGAGGCCCGGGCCACGCTCCGAGGACGCCTCATCCGACCCGACTGCTCCTGCGCCCGGCGGCGCCGGCCCGGCCGCCTCCGCAGGTGCCGGTGATACGGCCGCCGACGCGCCCGCCTCCGCCCGGGGAGGGCAGACGCCCGCCCGGGTCGCACCGGACTCCGTCGCCATCCCCCGGCCCCGTCGGCCCGATCGGGTCGGGTATCGGCTGCACACCCGGAGGGTCAGCGGTGCCGTCGATGCCGAGGCGGTCTTCAGCCGGATGTTCGCGGGGTCGCCGCGGAGCTTCTGGCTGGACAGTTCACTGGTCGAGCCGGGGCGGTCACGGTTCTCGTTCCTCGGGGACGACCAGGGGCCGCTCGCCGAGTTCGTGCGGTACGACGTCGGTGCCGGGCGGTGTGAGATCGAGCGGGCGGGGCGGCCCCTGCGGCGGGTGAGGGCGAGTGTCTTCGACTACCTCAAGCGGCAGTTGACCAACCGCCGGGTGGACGCGACCGGGCTGCCGTTCGACTTCACCGGCGGCTACGTCGGCTACTTCGGCTACGAGATGAAGGCCGACTGCGGGTCGGCCAACCGGCACCGCTCCCCCACCCCGGACGCCGCGTGGCTGTTCGCCGACCGGGTGATCGCGGTGGACCACGAGGAGGGCTTCACCTACGCCGTGTGCCTGGCGGAGGACACCCCGCAGGCCGCGCGGGAGGCCGCCGACTGGCTGGAGGGCGTACTGGCCGGCCTCTCCTGCGTGGCGACGGAACGCCCGCCGCTGCCCGGACCGCCGGCGCCGGCCGACCCCGGCGCCGCCGAGCCCTGGCTGGTGCGGGACCGGGCGACGTACCTCGCGGACATCGAGGCGTGCCGGCAGGCGCTGCGCTCCGGCACCAGCTACGAGGTCTGCCTGACGAACGCCGCCCGGCTGCCCGCTCCGCCCGACCCGCTGGAGTTCTACCGGACCCTGCGCCGCGACAACCCGGCCCCATATGCGGCGTTCCTGAGGTTCGGGGAGCTGGAGGTGGCCGGTTCCTCGCCCGAGAGGTTCCTGCGGATCGGCCGGGACGGCACCGCCGAGGCCCGGCCCATCAAGGGCACCGCGCCCCGGGGCGAGGGGCCGGAGGAGGACGCCCGGCTGCGGGACGCGCTCGCCTCCGACGCCAAGACCCGGGCCGAGAACCTGATGATCGTGGACCTGCTCCGCAACGACCTGGGGCAGGTCTGCCGGACCGGCACCGTACGGGTCTCCAAGCTGATGGCCACGGAGACCTACGCCACCGTGCACCAGCTCGTGTCCACCGTGCAGGGCAGACTGCGGGAGGGCACGGACGCGGTGGACTGCGTGCGGGCCTGCTTCCCGGGCGGGTCGATGACGGGCGCGCCGAAGCTGCGCACGCTGGAGATCATCGACACGCTGGAGACCGAGGCCCGCGGCGTCTACTCCGGCGCCCTCGGCTACTTCGGCTGCGGTGGCGGTGCCGACCTGAGCATCGTGATCCGGACCGCCGTCTTCGCCGACGGTCTGACGCACCTGGGAGCGGGCGGCGCCATCGTGCTGGGCTCCGATCCGGACGCCGAGTACGAGGAGATGCTACTGAAGACGGCGGCCCCCATGCGCGCCCTCCAGCGGCACACGGCCGGCCGGTCGCGGCAGCAGAGCCCGCCGGGGCAGAGAGCCGGGGCGGCCGGGGAGGCCCGGCGATGACCACTCCCCAGGCCATGCTGAGCCCGGCGGAGACCGAGGCGCCCGGGAATCTCGCGGCCCACCTCGCGGAACTCGCCGAGCGGCGTGGGTGGAGCGGGCGGACCGCATTCCACCAGGGGCACCGGGCCTGGACCCACGGCGAGGTGCACGACCTCGCGGCCCGCGCGGCCACCGTGCTGGCCGGCCACGGGGTGCGCCCCGGCGACCGGGTGCTGCTCGCGCTGCCGGACTCCCCGGCCTGGGTGACGGCGTTCCTCGCCACGGCCCGCCTCGGCGCCGTGGCGGTGCCGGTCAACCCCGACCTCCCCGCAGCCGACCACGCGTTCCTGGCCGAGGACACCGCCGCCGTGCTGTGTGTGACCGGGCCGGGCCTGGAGGACCGGTTCGCCGGCCGGCCGGGCCTCGGCGCCGACCAGCTGATGGCGCCGGCCCCCACCGCCGGGCCCGCCCCCGCCCACCAGGTCGACGCGCACGCCCCGCTGTACGTGCAGTACACCTCCGGCACCACGGGCCGGCCCAAGGGCGTCGTGCACACGCACGGGGATCCACGGACGTACCACGATCTGATCGGGCGGCGGGTGCTGCGGATCACCGCGCAGGACGTCACCCTGTCGGTGTCGAAGCTGTTCTTCGCCTACGGGTTCGGCAACGCGTTCGTCTTCCCGCTGTTCTCCGGCTCGTCCGCCGTGCTGGTGGACCGGCGTCCCGGCCCGGCGGTCATCGACGAGCTGGTCGCGCGACACCGGGTGACGCTGCTGTACTCCGTGCCGTCCGCGTACGCCGCGCTGGTCGCCGAGCGGGGCCACGGGCACGAGGGCTGCTTCGCCTCGGTGCGGGCCGCGGTGTCGGCCGGCGAGGGGCTGCCGGAGGGGCTGGCCGCGCAGGTGACCGCGCTGCTGGGCGCCCCGGTGCTGGAGCAGATCGGCTCCACCGAGGCCGGTCACGCGTTCTGCGCCAACGGCTTCGCCCACAACCGCCCGGGCACGGTCGGTCCGCCCGTCCCCGGCTTCGAGGTGGAGCTGCGCGACCGCGACGGCCACCCGGTGCCGGACGGCGAGGAGGGCGAGATGTGGGTGCGCGGGCCGACGGTGACGCCCGGCTACCTCAACCGGCCCGAGGAGACGGCCCGGACCCTCGTGGGCGGCTGGCTGGCCACGCGGGACCGGGCCCGCCGCGAACCGGACGGCACCTACCGGCACCTGGGCCGGGCCGACGACATGGAGATGGTCGGCGGCATCACCATCTCCCCGCTGGAGGTGGAGGCCGTGCTGGGTTCCCATCCGGCGGTGCGGGAGGTGGCGGTCGTCGCCGTCCCCGACGGGCGCGGCGCGAGCCGGCTGCGGGCCTTCGTGGTCCCCGTCCCGCCCGTCCGGGACGGTCTGGCCGAGGAGTTGACCGGCCTGGCGCGCGAGAGCCTCGCCGCGTTCAAGGTCCCGCGCAGCGTCAGCTTCGTCCCGTCGCTGCCCCGCACCCCGACCGGGAAGCTGCGCCGCCATCTGGTGCGCGAGGGCGCCTGGTGAACACCACGGAGAGGAACGACCCCATGCGACAGCCCCTGCTCGCGGACCGCGGCTTCTACCTGGGACCGCTCTTCCGGCGTGCGGCCGACCGGCACGGGGCGGTCTTCGTCACCCTCGACCGGCCGCTCGACGTCGCCCCCTCCCTCGGCACCGACCTGAGCTACATGGTGCTGGCCGAGGTGGTCGAGGAGTTGTCCGGGCGGCTGTGGGAGGCCGGGGTGCGGCCCTCGGAGCAGGTCGCCGTGCACAAGGCGGACAACGTCGACATCATGCTGCTGACCTGTGCCGTCTCCCGTATCGGGGCCGTGCCCGTGCTGCTGTCGCCCGCGCTGGCCCCGGAGGTGGCCGGGCAGCTCCTCGGACGGCTGCGGCAGCCCTGGCTGATCACCGACGCCGCGACGCTGGACGGCCTGAAGGACGTCGCCCTGTCCGGGCTCGTGCGCCGGACGCTGTCCGTGGACGACGCGCCCCGTGCCGAGCCCCTGGCGAAGTACACCGGCGCCGAAGCGCCCCCGCCCGTCCGGCTGCACCCCCGTGAACCCGCCCTGATCACCCACAGCTCGGGCACCACCGGCGTCCCCAAACTGGCCGTGCACTGCGCGCGGACCATGTGGAACCGGCTCGTGCCGCAGCAGGCGATGGGCCGGCCCACCCGGGGCGAGACCGCCGCGCTGCACATGTCGTTCGTGCACTCGCGCTTCTACCATCTGCTCGGGGTCCTGCTGCACTTCGGCAGCCCGCTCGTGCTGATCACCGACCCGGACCCGGCCTCGGTCGGCCCGCTGCTGGTCCGGCATCGGCCCGGCATCGTGGAGACGCATCCCAACACGTTCGTGCTGTGGGAGGAGCTGGCCGGTGCGCCCGGGGCGCCGCTGTCCCGGGTCCGGTCGTACGGCTCGACGTTCGACGCGATCCATCCGCGGACCGTGCGGCGGCTGCTGGACGCCTCGCGGCGCCGTACGCCCTGGCTGGTCCAGCTGTACGGGCAGAGCGAGACGGGCCCGGTGGCGTTCCAGGTGGTGACCCGGCGCAGTGCGGCCCGGGCGGACGGCCGCCGGGTCGGGTTCGGGATACCCGGCTTCACCCGGGTCCGGGTGACCGACGCCGAGGGCCGGCGGGTCGCGCCCGGCACTCCGGGCCGTATCGAGGCACGCACGCGTGGCCGCATCCTGACCTACCTCGGCATGCCGGACCGCTACGACCGTCAGCTGAGCGACGGCTGGTGGGAGATGGGCGACCTGGGCTACCGCGACCGTCTCGGCGCGCTGTACCTGATCGACCGGGAGATCGACCGGATCGACGCCGTGCACAGCAACCTGGAGGTCGAGGACGCGCTGATGTCCCGGCTGGAGGAGCTGCGGGAGGTCGTGATCGTGCCGGGGGCGGGCCGTGAGCCGGTGCCGGTGGTGTGCGTGCGCGGCGAGCGGCCCCTGGATCCGGAGCGCTGGCGGCGGGCCACGGCCGGGCTGCCGACGATGGCGGAGCCGCGGCAGTGGCGTTTCGAGGAGCTGCCGATGACGGCGACGTGGAAGGTGAAGCGGGTGGAGGTCGCCCGGATGCTCGGCGAAGGCGTCAGGGCATGACACCGGTCGTGGTCGTGGGGGCCGGCCCGGTCGGCCTGTCGGCGGCCCTCGCGCTGCGCTCCCACGGGCTGCCCGTCACCGTGCTGGAGGCCGACCCGCAGGATCGTGAACGGCCCGGCAGCCGGGCCCTGTTCGTGCACCGGGAGACCCTCGGCCTGCTGGACGCGATGCTGCCCGGCCTCGCCGCCGAGATCACGGCGTACGGGCGGACCTGGCACACCAGGCGCACCCTCTACCGGGGGCGTGAGGTCTACGCCCGGACCTTCCCGCCCCCGTCCGGACCGCCGCCCTTCACCAGCCTGCGCCAGACGGACACCGAGCGCTTCCTGCGCGCGGCCTGTGCGCGGGCCGGGGTCGGCTTCGAGTGGGGCGCCCGGGTGACGGGCGTGCGCAGCACGGAAAGCGGGGTCCGGCTGACGGGCGCGGACGGGCGGGAGCGGAGCGCCGACCACGTCGTCGCCGCCGACGGGGCCCGCTCCGCGGTCCGGCGCGAGCTGGGCATCGAGCTGGAGGGCACCCGTGGCGAGGGCTTCCACGTCGTCGTGGACGTCGCCGACGTGCCGGGCGCGGAGCTGCCGTTGGAGCGGGTCTTCCACTACGAGCATCCGGGGGCGGGCGGGCGCAGTGTGATGCGGGTGCCGTTCACCGGGGGCTTCCAGATCGACCTCCAGTGCCGCGACGACGACCGGCCGGAGGAGTTCGGCACCGACGAGGCCGTCCGCCGCTGGCTGCCGGCGATCGTCGGGGAGGGCTACGGCGACCGGATCCTGTGGGTGTCGACGTACCGCTTCCTGCGTAAGGTGGCCGCCTCGTTCACCGATCCGCACCGGCGGGTGCTGCTGGCCGGTGAGGCGGCGCATCTCTTCCCGCCGTTCGGGGCGCGCGGCATGAACAGCGGGATCGCGGACGCGGCGGCCGCCGCCGGGGCGATCGCCGCCGGGACCGCGGAGGCGGTCGAGCACTTCGCGGAGGTGCGGCGCGCGGCGGGCCTGTTCAACATGGCCGCCGCCGGCACGGCCCTGGACCATCTGCGGCCGCACCGCCGGATCGTCCGGGTCAGGCAGCGGGCCGCGGCGGCCCTGGCGCCGGTGCTGCCGTGGTGTGGATCCTGGCTGGAGCACGCGCCGTACGGGCCCCGGCACGGGGCGCCCGCCGTCGCGGGCCGCAGGTACTGAGGAGAGGACCCATGGTGCCAAGACCGGCGGTGGCGGAGGGCCTGTGGGCCTGGACGCCCGGCCGCGGCCTGGCCCCGGCCCCGGAGCGGGCGGCCGGGGGGCGGCTGCTCGTCGCGGACTCCTGGCTGCTGCGCGAGGGCCGGGTGCGGGCCTACGCCCGGCACCGGGAGCGGTTCTCGCGGTCCTGCGGTGACTGCGGCGGGCCGGAACCGCGCCGGCTCACGGCGTTCTGGCAGGACGTGACCGCCGCCCTGCCCAGAACCGGGGAGTGGTTCCCCCGGGTGGAACTAGCGGCGGGGTCCCTGGAGCTGCGGCTGCTGCTGCGGCCGGCTCCGCCGCTGGGTACGGGGGTGCGCCTGTGGGCGGCGGGCCAGTCCGATCCGCGGACGGTGCCCCGCCGCAAGGGCCCGGACCTCGACACCCTGGCCCGGGTGCGCCGCCGGGCCACGGGCGAGGGCGCGGAGGAGGCGGTGCTGATCGCCCGCTCGGGCACGGTCCTGGAGTCGGCCACGGCCAGTGTCCTGTGGTGGGAGGACGACACCCTGTGCCTGCCCCCGCCGCGGCTGCCCGTCCTGCCGGGTGTCACGGCGGGGCTGGTGCAGGAGCGGGCGCTGCGCTCCGGGCTGCGGATCGCGCACCGCGAGCGGACCGTGGCGGAGCTGGACGGCCGGGAGGTGTGGCTGGTGAACGCGCTGCACGGGATCCGGCCCGTGACGGGCTGGGTCGGACGGCCGATGCGAGTGCCTCCGGCGGACCGGGCCGAAGAATGGCGGACGTGGCTCGACGGCATGATGGAGCCGCTGCCGGCCGACTGAATTACAAGGGAAAGCGGGGTGAAAGAAACGCCGGGCCGCATTCGACCCGGCGCACGTCCTGTTTCTTTTTTCAGCTTTTCGGGACCATGCGGGTCGCTATCGCGATCCGGTTGTAGGCGTTGATGACGGTGGCCGCCCAGATGAGGGCCGCGATCTGGTTCTCGTCGAAGACCCCGGCCGCCTCGGCGTAGACGGCGTCCGGGACGCGGCCGTCGTGGACGAGCGTCACGGCCTCGGTCAACGTCAGTGCGGCGCGCTCGCGTTCGGTGAAGAAGGGCGCCTCCCGCCAGGCGTTCAGGGTGTGGATGCGCTGCTCGGTCTCACCCCGCTCGCGGGCGTCCCTGGTGTGCAGGTCGAGGCAGAACGCGCAGCCGTTGATCTGTGAGGCGCGGATCCTGACCAGTTCCAGCAGTGCTGGTTCGAGCTTTGCGTCCTCGGCCGCGGAAACGGCGGCGGCATGCAGGGAACCCATGGCCGCTGAGACGTCGGGGGTGATTTTCTTCAGGGCCACGCGAGAGGGGGAAAGGCTTTCACTCATGAGGTGACCATATCCGCCGGGCGGCATTTCCGAGGGTGAATTCGAGCGATTATCCGGGCAGTACTGCGGACAGCGCGTCCAGCGCCCCCGACCAGGCGTGGTCCGGCGGCGTGCCGTAGCCGACGACCAGGGCGTCGACGGGCTCGGCCCGCGCGGCGGGGTGGGTGTAGCGGGCGAGTCCGTGGAGCGCCAGGCCCCGCCAGTGCGCCGCCTGGACCACCGACTGCTCGGCGCCCGGCGGCAGACGCAGCAGGACGTGCAGACCGGCCGCGATGCCGGTGACGCGGGCCTGAGGGGCCCGGGCGGCGACAGCGGCGACCAGGGCGTCCCGGCGGCGCCGGTAGCGCAGGCGGGCCGCGCGCACGTGCCGGTCGTAGGCGCCGGAGGTGAGGAACTCGGCCAGGGTCAGCTGGTCCAGCACCCCGCAGGTGTCGACGCCGCCCTTGGCCGCGGCGACCTCGTCGGCGAGGCGCGGCGGCAGCACCATCCAGGCCAGCCGCAGCCCGGGCGCGAGGGACTTGCTCGCGGTGCCCAGATAGACCACCCGGTCGGGGTCCAGGCCCTGGAGCGCGCCGACGGGCTGCCGGTCGTAGCGGAACTCCCCGTCGTAATCGTCCTCCAGGACCAGCCCGCCGGTGCGCCGGGCCCAGTCCACGACGGCCGTACGGCGGTCGCGGTGCAGGGGCACGCCCATGGGGAACTGGTGGGCGGGGGTGAGCAGCAGCGCGTCGGCTCCGGACAGGGCGCCCGGGTCGGTGCCCAGCCGGTCGAAGGGCAGCGGGGCGGTGTCCAGTCCGGAGGCGGCCAGGATCCGCCCGTGCACGTCGAGGCCGTACGACTCGACCGCGACCGTCCGTGCGCCGCGGGCCCGCAGGACCGTGCCGAGCAGCTTCAGGCCGTGCGCGAACCCGGCGCACACCACGATCCGTTCGGGGTCGGTGCGCACGCCCCGGGCCCGGGAGAGGTACCCGGCGAGCGCGGCCCGCAGCTCGGGGCGGCCGCGGGGGTCGCCGTAGTCGAACGCGTGGTGCGGGGCGGCGTTGAGGGCGCGGCGGGCGGCCTTGAGCCATTCCGTGCGCGGGAAGGACGCGAGGTCGGGGCTGCCGGGGCGCAGGTCGTAGGCCGGGCGGGCGGGGGCCCGGGGGTGGGGTGCCGTGCCGGACGGCGGGACGACCTCGCGCGCGGCGACCCGGGTGCCCGACCCCTGCCGGGCGGTGAGCCAGCCCTCGGCGACCAGGTCGGCATAGGCGTCGGCGACGGTGTTGCGGGCGATGCCCAGGTCGGCGGCGAGCGCGCGGGAGGAGGGCAACCGGGTTGCCCGGGGCCAGCCGGCCGGAGCGCACCGCCTCGCGCAGGGCGTCGGTCAGCCCCCGGCGCAGGCCCGGCCCGGTCGGCTCCACATGCAGGTCGATGCCCAGAGTGGCCCAGGGTTCCGCCATGGAAATGGACCATACTCCTGGGCTGCTTCCCTCCTAGGGTCGAGGGCATGACGACGCACACCGACACCCCGGCGACCGTGGAGTACGCCCCCGAACAGCCCGCCCGCCTGGAGTGGGCCAAGCACGCGCCCGAGGTCTACAGAGCGATGGTCCGGCTGGAGACCGCCGCACGGACGGGCCTCGACCCCACGCTGTACGAGCTGGTGAAGATCCGCGCCTCGCAGATCAACCACTGTGCGTTCTGCATCGACATGCACACCAAGGACGCCCTGGCGGCGGGCGAGAGCGTCGAGCGGATCGTGCAGCTCAGCGCCTGGGACGAGTCGCGGCACTTCTACACCGCGAAGGAGATCGCCGCGCTGGAGCTGACGGAGGCGGTGACGGTCCTGACGGACGGCTTCGTGCCGGACGAGGTCTACGACAACGCCGCCCGGCACTTCGAGGAGGCGGAGCTGGCGCAGGTCATCGCGGCGATCACGGTGATCAACGCCTGGAACCGGTTCGGGGTGACCTGCCGGATGGCCCCGGGGCACTACGAGCCGGGCCAGTACAGGTGACGACCCGGACCCGGCTGCTGGATCCGGCGGTCGGCCGGGCCATGTCGGCTCTCAGCGCCGCCGCGAAGAGGGGCCTGGGCGACCCGGCCCTCGCCGAACTCGTCGTCATCCGCGCCTCGCAGCTCAACCACTGCGCGTTCTGCCTCGACATGCACCTCGCGATCGCCCGTGAGTACGGGGTGAGCGAGCGGCAGCTCGATCTGCTGGCCGCGTGGGAGGAGGCGGAGGGCGTCTTCGACGAGCGGGAGCGGGCCGCGCTGGCGCTGACGGAGGCGGTGACCGTGCTGACCGGGGGCTTCGTGCCGGACGAGGTGTACGAGCGGGCCGCACAGCACTTCGACGAGGCCGGGCTGGCCCATCTGATCGGCCTGGTCGTCGCCATCAACAACTGGAACCGGGTGATGGTCGCACGCCGGATTCCGCCAGGGGGATACACACCATGAGCAAAACCGACGAGTTCCGCGCCCTGCACCACCACCGGGCGCCCGGCGACCCGCTGGTCCTCCCCGGGCCGTGGGACGCGGCCAGTGCGCGGGTGTTCGCCGAGGCCGGGTTCCCCGCGCTCGCCACGCCCAGCGCCGGGGTCGCCGCCTCGCTCGGGTACGAGGACGGTCAGGTCCCGGCCAACGAGATGTTCGCCGCGGTCGCACGGATCGTCCGGGCAGTCGACGTGCCCGTGTCCGCGGACGTGGAGGGCGGGTACGGGCTCGCGCCGAAGGACCTCGTGGAGCGGCTGCTGGAGGCGGGGGCGGTCGGCTGCAACCTGGAGGACTCCGCGGACGGGGTGCTGAAGGACCCCCGCGCGCACGCCGCCTGGCTGGCCGAGGTGCGGGAGGCGGCCGGTGACCGGCTGTTCGTCAACGCGCGCATCGACACCTTCGCCTGCGGCGTCGACGATCCCGCACGCGCCATCGAGCGGGCCGCGTTGTACGTCGCCGCGGGGGCCGACTGCGTGTACCCGATCGCGGCCCCGCCAAAGATCCTGCCGCTGCTGCGGGCCGGCATCGAGGGGCCGGTCAACGTGGGGGCCCTGACGGACGAGGGCCCCTCGCCCGCCGAACTCGGCGAACGAGGGGCCACCCGGATCACCTACGGTCCGGGGCTCCAGCGGCGGGCCACCCGCGCACTGCGGGAGATCGCCGCGGGGCTGCGACGGTAAGGACGCTCAGGACAGCCACTTCTTCCACGTGGACTCGTGGCTGTCCACCCACTTCTTCGCCGCGTCCTCCGGCGTCATCTTCTGGTCGGCGATCATCAGGGAGACCTCGTTCTGGTCCTCGGTCGTCCACTTGAACTTCTTCAGGAAGGCCGCCGCCTTGCCGCCGCTCTTCGCGAAGTCCGCGTTGAGGTACTTCTGAAGCGGCGTGTGCGGGTAGGCGCAGGCGACCTTCTCCGGGTCGGCGTCGCATCCCTCCTTGTACGGCGGCAGCTTCACCTCGGTCATCGGGACCTTCTTGAAGAGCCACTGCGGGGAGTACCAGTAGGTGAGGAAGGGCTTCTTCTCCTTGGCGAACTGTTTCATCTGCGTGATCTGCGCCGCCTCGGACCCGGCGAACACCACCTGGTAGTCCAGCTTCAGGTTCTTCACCAGCGCCTTGTCGTTGGTGACGTAGGACGGCGAACCGTCCATCAGCTGGCCCTTGCTGCCGCTCTCCGGGGTGCGGAACTGGTCGGCGTACTTGTTGAGGTTCTTCCAGTTCGTGACGTCCGGGTGCTTCTTGGCGAAGTACGTCGGGACGAACCAACCGATGTGGCCGGTGACGCCGAGTTCGCCGCCGGGCGCGATCGTCTTCTTGTCCTTGACGTACCGCTGCTCCTGCTCGGGGTGACCCCAGTCCTCCAGGAGGGCGTCGACGCGGCCCTGGCTGAGGGCGTCCCAGGCGGGCACCTCGTCGACCTGGACGGTGTCGACGCGGTAGCCCAGCTCGTGCTCCAGGATGTACTGGGCGACGGCCACGTTGGACTGCGCGCCCACCCAGGACTGCACGGACAGCGTCACGGTCTTGGAACCCTGCGCGTTGGCGAAGGGCGAGGCCTGCTTGGTCATATCGGCCGCGCCGCAGCCGGTGAGCAGCGCCAGGGAGCTCACCGCGGCGACCGCGGCGGTCGTACGGATCCGCATGTCAGGCTCCCTTCTTCGCGCGGCGTTCGGTGGGCTGGGTCACCCGGTCGAGCATCAGGCCGAGGCAGACGATCGCCGCGCCGGCCACCAGACCGGTCGCCAGGTCGCCCTGGGCGAGGCCGAAGACGACGTCGTAGCCGAGGGCGCCACCGCCGACCAGGCCGCCGATGACGACGACGGCGAGCACCAGGACGAGGCCCTGGTTGACGGCGAGCAGCAGTGCCGGGCGGGCCAGCGGGAGTTGCACCTGCCGCAGCTGCTGCCAGCTGGTCGCGCCGAGCGAACTGGAGGACTCCAGCGCGGCCGGGTCGACCTGACGCAGGCCCTGGGTGGTGATGCGGACGACGGCCGGCAGCGCGTAGACGATCGCGGCGGCGACGGCCGGGGCGCGGCCGACGCCGAACAGGGCGACGACCGGGATCAGGTACACGAACTGCGGCATCGTCTGGAACACGTCGAGGACCGGGCGCAGGGCCCGCTCCAGGCGGTCGCTGCGGGCCGCGGCGATGCCGACGGCGAAGCCGACGACCAGGGTGACGGCGACGGCCGCCAGGACCTGGGAGAGGGTGTCCAGGGACGGCTTCCAGACGCCGAGGACGCCGATCGCGGCCATGGCGAGGACGGCGGTGAGCGCGGTGCGCCAGGTGCCGATGACCCAGGCCAGGGCGGCGACGACCAGCAGCACCGACCACCAGGGCAGCGCCTGGAGGCCATCACGCATCGGGTCGAGGACCCAGGTGGTGAAGTGGCCCGCCCAGTCGGCGGTGCCGCCGACGACGGGGACGCCCGAGTACAGGTGCGCGGTCATCCAGTCGACGGCGCGGTTGACGGGCTCGGCGATGGCGACGACCCAGGAGTCGGGCCAGTCGAGGCGGCCCGCGAGGCGCCCGGCGACCGCCACGGCGACGACACCGGCGAGGGCGTAGAGCCAGCCGCGGCCGCTGTGGGGCTCGGGTTCGGCGCCGAGCTTCTCCCCCGCCGCGCCGGTGACGCGGTCCAGGACGACGGCCAGCAGCACGATCGGGATGCCGGCGGCGAGCGCGGCACCGACGTCGACCGAGGCCAGGGCCTGGTAGACGCGGTCACCGAGACCGCCCGCGCCGATGACGGCCGCGATGACGGCCATGGACAGCGCCATCATGATCGTCTGGTTGACGCCGAGCAGGAGTTCCTTGCGGGCCAGTGGGATCCGGGCGGTCAGCAGGCGCTGGCGTGCGGTGGAGCCGAGTGACTCGACCGCCTCCAGCACCCCCTTGTCGGCGCCGCGCAGCCCGAGGGAGGTCAGGCGGGCCATGGGCGGGGCGGCGTAGATGACGGTGGCCAGGACGGCCGCCGGGACGCCGATGCCGAAGACCAGCACGACCGGAAGCAGGTAGGCGAAGGCGGGCAGCACCTGCATGGTGTCCAGAACCGGGCGCAGCACCCGGTCCATCCGGTCGGACAGTCCGGCGGCGAGCCCGAGCAGCATGCCGACGGCGACCGACGCGAGGACGGCGACGACCATCAGGGCGAGGGTCTGCATGGTCGGCACCCACATGCCGAGCAGCCCGCAGGCGAGGAACGCGGCGGCCGTGCCGAGCGCCAGCTTCACGCCCGCCACGCGCCAGGCGACCAGGGCGCCCAGGGCCGTGACGCCCGCCCAGCCGACGGCCAGGAGGGTGAGGTAGACGGCCCGTACGGCGATGACGACGACATTGCTGACGTGGCCGAAGAAGTACAGGAACAGCGGGTGGCTGTCGCGGTTGTCGATGATCCAGTCGCTGGCCTTGGCGAGCGGCTCGGAGAAGTCGACGGTCAGCGCGCTCGGCCAGGTGCCGCTCGCCCAGCGGGCGTTGGCCAGCGGCACGAGGATCGCGGCGGCGAGGGCGAGCAGGAGCAGCTTGTGGACGGCCCGGTGCTTGAGGAGGGCGGGCAGGCCGACACGCGGCGGGGACGCGGTGATGGTCGCCATCACACCGCCTCCTTGGGCTGCCGCGTTCCTGGCGGAGCGGGCTGCTCCGTCCCGGCGACGACGCCGAGGAGCGTGTCGGAGTCGACCACGCCCACGCACCGGCCCTTGTCGACGACCCGGGCCGGAGCGCCGGCGCGGGCGACCGCCTCGATCGCCTCGGACACCGTCGCGTCGGGGGGCACGGCCGGTCCGCTGCCGTCCTGGTCCGCCGAGGGGCGGCGCATGGCCGTGCGGACCGTGAGGACCTGCTCGCGCGGGACGTCCCGGACGAACTCGCGGACGTAGTCGTCGGCGGGCGCGCCCACGATCTCCTCGGGCGTGCCGAGCTGCACGACCTTGCCGTCGCGCATCAGGGCTATGCGGTCGCCGAGCTTCAGGGCCTCCTGGAGGTCGTGCGTGATGAAGACCATCGTGCGGCCCTCCTCGTGGTGCAGCCGGACGACCTCCTCCTGCATGTCCCGCCGGATCAGCGGGTCGAGCGCGCTGAACGGCTCGTCGAAGAGCAGCACTTCGGGGTCGGCGGCAAGCGCGCGGGCGAGGCCGACGCGCTGCTGCTGGCCGCCGGAGAGCTGGCCGGGGCGGCGGTGCTCCATGCCTTCGAGGCCGACCTTGGCGACGACCTTCGCGGCCCGCTCGCGCCGCTCGGCCTTGCCCATGCCCTGGATCTCCAGGCCGTAGGCGACGTTGTCGAGGACCGAGCGGTGCGGCAGCAGGCCGAAGTGCTGGAAGACCATCGCGGCGCGGTGGCGGCGCAGTTCGCGCAGCCGGGAGCGGTCCATGGCGCGGACGTCCTCGCCGTCGATGGCGATGGTGCCGGCCGTGGGCTCGATCAGCCGGGTCAGACAGCGCACCAGCGTGGACTTGCCGGAGCCGGACAGGCCCATGACGACGAAGACCTCGCCCTTGCGGACGTCGAAGCTGACGTCGCGCACGGCGGCGGTGCAGCCGGTGCGCGAGCGCAGCTCGGCGGGGTCGAGGGCGGTGAGTTCGGGGTCGGCGGGAACGCGCTCGGCCTTGGGGCCGAACACCTTCCACAGCCCCTCCACCGAGAAGACGGGCGCGGTGGTGTCCATGGTCTGCTCCGTCGGGGGTTCGAGGGTCGCGGTCACTTGACACCACCACCGATCAGCTCGGCGGCCTTCTCACCGACCATGAGGACTCCGATCATCGGGTTGACGGTGGTCATCGTGGGGAACACGGAGGCGTCGGCGATGCGGATGCCCTCCAGGCCGCGGATGCGCAGCTCGGGGTCGACGACAGCCTGCTGGTCGTCGGCGGCGCCCATCTTGCAGGTGCCGGCGGGGTGGTAGACGGTGTGCGCGACCTTGCGGGCGTACTCGCTGAGCTCCTCGTCACCGGTGACGTCCGGTCCGGGGGCCACCTCGCGCTTGAGCCAGCCGGCCAGCGGCTCGGTCTTGGCGATCTCGCGGGCGATCTTGATGCCGTCGACGAGGGTCTGACCGTCGTAGTCGTCCTCGTCGGTGAAGTAGCGGAAGTCCAGGGCGGGCTTGACCTCGGGGTCGGCGCTGGTCAGGTAGAGCCGGCCGCGGCTCTTGGGCTTGGGGATGTTCGGTGTCATCGAGACGCCGAACTCCGGCCGCCGGTAGCCCAGTCGCTCCGGGTTGTCCGTGAAGGGGATCTGGTAGAAGTGGAACATCAGGTCGGGGTGCGCCAGTTCGGGGTCGCGCCGCACGAACAGGCCCGCGTCGGAGTCCATCGCGGAGTTCTCCGGGATGGGTCCGTTCGTCTCCCAGACGATGACCGACTCGGGGTGGTCGAGCAGGTTCTCGCCGACACCCGGCAGGTCGAGCGTGACGGGGATGCCGAGCTTCTCCAGGTCGGCCTTGGGGCCGATGCCGGAGTGCATCAGCAGCCGGGGCGAGTCGACGGCACCGGCGCAGAGCAGGACCTCGCCCCGCGCCTTGACGAGGATCTCCTCGCCGTCCTTGGTGCGCACGTGCACGCCCTCGGCGCGGTTGCCGTCCAGCTGGAGTTTGTACGCCCAGGTCTCCAGCATGATCGTCAGGTTGGGCCGCTCCTCCATCACCGGGTGGAGGTACGCGACCGACGCCGAGGACCGCTTGTTGTTCTCGGGGTGGTAGGCGAGGTCGAAGAAGCCGACGCCCTCGGTGAAGGGCTTCTTGTTGAAGCCCTCGACGCGCGGCACGCCCAGGGCCTCCTGGGCCGCGTCGACGAAGTCACGGGCGATGGCGTTCCGGTCCTTCTCGTCGACCGGGACGATGTTGTTGAGCAGCCGGGCGAAGTAGGCCTCCATCTGCACCGCGCCCCAGCCCTTGGCGCCGGCGTCCTCCCACTCGTCCCAGTCGGCGGGCAGCGGCTTGAAGGCGATCAGGGTGTTGTGCGAGGAGCAACCGCCCAGGACGCGGGCCCGGCTGTGCCGGATATGCGAGTTTCCGCGTGGCTGTTCGGTGGTGGGGTAGTCGTAGTCGAGCTCGCCGCCGAGCAGGCCCATCCAGCGGCGCAGGGTCAGTACGTCGTCACGGCCGACGTCACTGGGGCCGCCCTCGATGACGGCGACGGTGACGTCCGGGTTCTCGGTCAGGCGGGAGGCGATGACGGAACCCGCGGTTCCGCCACCTATCACGACATAGTCGTACTCATGGCTGGTGTGGGACATGGCGTACTTGCTCCAGTGGGGATGAAGTGAACGGGCTCGGGGGACGGGGACGTTCAGCCCGGGGTGTGGGGGTGAGCCCGGGATGAGGGGTCGGCGGCCCGGCGGGCGGTGGGGTCAGCCCGCGAACCAGCGCACCGGCTGGGGAGCGAGGTTCTGGTAGACGTGCTTGGTCTCCCGGTACTCGGCGAGTCCGGCGGGGCCGAGTTCGCGCCCCACTCCGCTCTTGCCGAAACCGCCCCACTCCGCCTGCGGCAGGTAGGGGTGGAAGTCGTTGATCCAGATCGTGCCGTGGCGCAGCCGGCCGGCCACGCGGCGGGCGCGGCCCGCGTCGGCGGTCCACACGCCGCCCGCGAGTCCGTACTCGGTGTCGTTGGCGAGGGCGACAGCCTCGTCCTCGGTGCGGAAGGTCTCGACGGTGAGGACCGGCCCGAAGACCTCCTCCCGGATGACGCGCATCTCGCGGTGGCAGTGGTCGAGGACGGTCGGCTCGTAGAAGTAGCCGTTCTCGGGCCGCTGCGGGGACGGCTCGGGGCGCTTGCCGCCGGACCGCAGCACCGCGCCCTCCTTGAGGGCCGACTCGACGTACATCTCGACCTTGGCGCGCTGCTGCTCGGAGACGAGCGGGCCGCACTCGACGCCGTCCTCGGTGCCGCGGCCGAGGCGGATCTTCTCGGCGCGCCGGGCGAGTTCGGTGACGAAACGGTCGCGGACCGACTCCTCGACGATGAGGCGGGCGCCGGCCGAGCAGACCTGGCCACTGTGGATGAAGGCGGCGTTGAGAGCCTGGTCGACGGCGGTGTCGAAGCCCTCCTCGGTGGCGCAGGCGTCGGCGAAGACGACGTTGGGGTTCTTGCCGCCCAGTTCCAGGGCGACCTTCTTGACGGTGGGCGCGGCGGCCTGGGCGACCTTGGTGCCGCTGACCAGGCCGCCGGTGAAGGAGACCAGGTCGACGTCGGGGTGCTCGGACAGGCGCGCGCCGACCGAATGCCCCGGGCCGGTGACGATGTTGGCGACGCCCTCGGGGAGCCCGGCCTCGACGAGCAGCTCGATGACCGCGATCGTCGTCATCGGCGTGATCTCGCTCGGCTTGATCACGAAGGTGTTGCCGGCGGCGAGGGCGGGGGCGATCTTCCAGCTGGCCTGAAGCAGCGGGTAGTTCCAGGGCGTGATCATCGCGCAGACGCCGATCGGCTCGTGCACGACGACGCTGTGGATGTCGGCCGAGCCCGCGTCCACGACCCGGCCGGGGGCCTCCCCGGCGACCAGGTCGGCGAAGTAGCGGAAGGCGTCGGCGACGCAGTCGATGTCGACGCGGCCCTCCTCGACGGTCTTGCCCGCGTCCTGGGCCTCCAGCCGGCCGAGCTTCTCGCGGTCGCGCACGAGGAGATCGGCGACGCGCCGCAGCAGCGCGGCCCGCTCGGCGACGGGGGTGTGCGGCCACGGTCCCTCGTCGAAGGCGCGCCGGGCGGCGGCGATCGCCAGATCGGTGTCCTTCTCGTCACCCTCCGCGACCACGGCGAAGGGCAGGGCGTCCGCGGGGTCGAGGATCTCGCGGGTGGCCCCGGAGGTGGCCGCCCGCCACTCTCCTCCCGCATGGATGGTTTCGCGTGCCTGAAGTTCGGTACTTTCCGCCATGGTCGCTCTTCGCCTTCCGTTCCTGATCAGCGCCCCTGTGTCACATTCGTGTCACTAAGAGACCGAGTTCGCCTGCCCTGCTCCCTCGGATGCATGCGCGTCGATGGCCGAAAGTGCGCTGTGTCACGGGAGATGTGGACGAACAGGAACAAAACGGGCGGAGATGTGCCTCGCCGGCCTGCGGAAAGCCCGCAGGCCCCGCACCGGGTGTCCGGTGCGGGGCCTGTGTACGGAGGTGCGAGCGGCTCCGGTCAGATGAGGCCGAGGCCGCGGACCGCCTCGCGCTCCTCCTCCAGCTCCTTGACGGAGGCGTCGATCCGGGCGCGGGAGAACTCGTTGATCTCCAGGCCCTGGACGATCTCGTACGTGCCGTCCTTGGTGGTCACGGGGAAGGAGGAGATGAGCCCCTCCGGCACGCCGTAGGAACCGTCGGACGGGATGCCCATGGAGACCCAGTCGCCGTCGGCGGTGCCGTTGACCCACGAGTGGACGTGGTCGATGGCGGCGTTCGCGGCGGAGGCGGCCGACGAGGCGCCGCGGGCCTCGATGATGGCGGCGCCGCGCTTGGCGACGGTCGGGATGAAGTCCTCGGCCAGCCACTTCTCGTCGTTGACGACCTCGGCGGCGTTCTTGCCGGCGATGGTGGCGTGGAAGATGTCGGGGTACTGGGTGGCGGAGTGGTTGCCCCAGATGGTCAGGCGCTTGATGTCGGCGACCGTCGAGCCCGTCTTCTTCGCGAGCTGGGTCAGCGCGCGGTTGTGGTCCAGGCGGGTCATCGCGGTGAACCGCTCGGCCGGTACGTCCGGCGCGGCGGCCTGGGCGATGAGGGCGTTGGTGTTGGCCGGGTTGCCGACGACCAGGACCTTGATGTCGTCCGCGGCGTGGGCGTTGATGGCCTGGCCCTGCGGCTTGAAGATGCCGCCGTTGGCCTCCAGCAGGTCGCCGCGCTCCATGCCCTTGGTGCGGGGGCGGGCGCCGACGAGCAGACCGACGTTGGCGCCGTCGAAGGCGACGTTCGGGTCGTCGGTGATGTCGATGCCCTGGAGGAGCGGGAACGCGCAGTCGTCCAGCTCCATGGCCGTGCCCTCGGCCGCCTTCAGGGCGGGCGTGATCTCCAGCAGGCGCAGCTTCACCGGCACGTCCGCGCCGAGCAGCTGACCGGAGGCGATGCGGAAGAGCAGGGCGTAACCGATCTGGCCGGCCGCGCCGGTGACGGTGACGTTCACGGGAGTGCGGGTCATGGCGTTCTCCGTATGACAGCTGGCGGTGGGGCGGTCCCTGCCCCGGACGTTTGATCGATCTCTTGGCGTCAAGAGATCCGACCAGCGGTCAGGCTATCGCGCATCCGGGATCCCGGACGTCCGGGTCGGTGTGGCCCGGCCCACAACTCCGCCCCGTCCTCGGGCGCGCACCCGCCCCCATGCGAGAGGCGGCCGCCCGTCCGGGAGAGGAGGACGAAGGCGGCCGCCTGGGGGGATACCGACCATGCCGGACTCCCGTGGGGGTACGGTTCGCGTGCCCCCGATCCGGGCGGGCATTCCTCCCCTTCGGGAATTCCTCACCCGGGCCGGTGGCACCGCTGCGCGCCGGGGCCGTGGCCTAGTCGGTGCAGCCCTTTCCACCGGCCGTCAGCGTCGCGCAGGCCTTGGCGTCGGCGGCGCCCTTCACGGCGACCATCGGGGTGTAGGCGATGGTGTCGCCGGCCGCGGTGATGCTGCCGGTCTGCTTCGCCTTGCCCGAGCTGATCTCGACCTCGTCGCCCTGTGCGGCCTGGGTGATACGCCCCCAGGCCGCCTTGCAGGTCTCGCTGTAGCGGACCTCGACGACGGTCGTGCCGACGGTCGCGGTCCGGGCCGTGGTGACCAGGTCACCACTGCACCCCATGGCCTCGGCGTCCTTGCCGGTGCAGTCGGCGCCGCTGCACTTCACGCCGGGCGGCAGCTTCGGATCGGCGCTGACGGTCGGCGAGGGCGACTTCGAACCGCCCTTGGTCTCGTCGTCGCCACCGCCGCCGGTGAGGTAGAACGCGCCGGCGATCACCACCAGCACGCCCACGACACCCGCGACGAAGGTCGCCGTCCGCTTCTTGCCCGCGGGGGCGGAGGGGGCGCGGCGGGTCCCGCCGGCGCCACTGCCGCCCGCGCCACCGGCCCGGGCCGGGACCGCGTCCTGCGGTTCACCGTACGAGCCGGCGCCGGGGGTCCGGCCGCCGGGCGATCCTGCGGGGGTTCCGGGACGTGAGCCGGACCGGGACCCCCGGTCGGCACCGGGTCCGGCGGAACGCCCGCCCGTCGGAGACGGGCCCTGGTAACCGGCCAGTCCCCACGAGTTGACCTCGGGCGCGCCGGCCCGGCCGCTGTCGTCCCGCACACCCGAGCCGCTGGAGTCCTGGACCTCGGGGGCGGTCGGCTGCGACGGCACGCTCGGGGCCACACCGGCCGGCCCCGCGATGCCCGGCGTGACCGTGGTGCCGCCGCTCCGGCGGGCGGGCTTGCCGCTGCCCGCCGAGGCGGCTCTGCCCTCGCCCGCCGAAGCCGCCTTGCCGCCGGCCGAGGGGTCGGTGAAGTCCTGCCCGCCGAATTCCCCGAGCGCGGCGCGCGCCTGGGAGATCCGGATGGCCTCCATCGTCATGTCGTGCCGCATCTCCGAGCGGCTCCAGGCACGCTCGGCGAGCTCCCACATGGTGGTCAGGTGCACCGGATTGGTGCCGGTGACCTCGGCCAGGGCCACGATCGCGCCCTTCGGTGCGAGCAGCCGGCCGTTCAGGTAACGCTCCCACGACGTCTTGCTGTAGCCCGTGCGGTCCGCCACCGACGCGATGCTCAGACCGCTGCGGTCCACGAGCCTGCGCAGCTGACTGGTGAACTCCCTGATCTGCGGATCGAGCTCATCCGGCAAGGCCTTCCAACGAGGCATTGCTCCCCCTCTTCCCCCCGTACGTGCTGATATTTCTCGCGCTTTTTCGCCCCGCGCGTGGCGGCCTTGGCCGAGTCCCCGTTCTGGATACCCACAGGGATGCGCCCAGTCAGGATCTCAGTTCCCTGACGGGGGGCGCACAGGAGCATGGTGACCGCGCGCGGTACACCCTGGACCGTCCTGATTGTCCCTGCCAACCCCCGCGTCGCACCACTTTGTGCGGTATCGGAAGCGAGACGTACCGGAACTGTCACTTCCGTGCCACAGCGCACTGACAGCCGTTGAACAGGCCGTTCGCCGTGCAGGAGGGTGGTGCGTGACGGCGGCCCGTCCTTCCTCGGGGGAGAGGACGGGCCGCCGTCCCGTCACTCGTTGGTGACCGTGAAGTGCAGGGTGTCCTTCAGGAACGGGATCTGGAGCAGCGGATTCGGCTGGGCCATCAGCGCCAGCAGCACGATCACGGTGCCCAGCAGTCCGTAGGTGACGATGTCCGTGAACCGGGAGCGGACGGCGAGCATGCCGACGCCCGGCAGCAGCCAGCGCATCGCGCCGCCGCCCAGCAGGGCGGCACCGATCAGCAGCGTCCCGATCCGGAACTGGCCGAACGCCGTCACCAGCAGTCCGAGCCCGGCCAGCCCCAGCACGGCGAGCACGGGCCACTGCCGCGCCGGCGCGGGAGCGTCCCCGGGCGCGGCCCGGCCGCCGCCCTCGGGCCGCGCGGTGTCCCTGGTGAACAGCGGGAAGCGCCGGGTGACCCGCCGCGGCCGCCCCGCGGCGTCCGGCGCGCTGATGGGGTCCCGGACGGAGATGTCCTCCGGCGCCTCATGCCCGCCGGACGTCTCGTGCCCACCCGGCGCCTCGTATCCGCCCGGCTCCTCATGCCCGCCCGGCGCCTCGTGCCCGGTCGGGGCCCGGTGCTCAGCCGACACTGCGCTCCGCCGCCTCGACCACGTTCACGAGCAGCTGGGCGCGGGTCATCGGGCCGACTCCGCCGGGGTTCGGGGAGATGAAGCCGGCGACCTCGGCGACGTCCGGGTGGACGTCGCCCACGATCTTGCCCTCGGCGCTGCGGGAGACGCCCACGTCGAGGACGGCCGCGCCGGGCTTCACGTCCTCGGCGCGGATCAGATGGGCGGAACCGGCCGCGGCGACGATGATGTCCGCGCGCTTGAGGTGCGCCGACAGGTCACGGGTGCCGGTGTGGCACTGGGTCACGGTCGCGTTCTCGCTGCGGCGGGTCAGCAGCAGCGGCATCGGGCGGCCGATGGTCACACCGCGCCCGACGACCACGACCTCGGCGCCCTTGATCTCCACGCCGTAGCGGCGGAGCAGCGTCAGCACGCCGTTCGGGGTGCAGGGCAGCGGGGCGGGCTCGTTGAGGACGAGGCGCCCCAGGTTCATCGGGTGCAGCCCGTCCGCGTCCTTGTCCGGGTCCATCAGTTCCAGGATGCGGTTCTCGTCGATGCCCTTGGGCAGCGGCAGTTGCACGATGTACCCGGTGCAGGCCGGGTCCTCGTTGAGCTCGCGGACGGCCGCCTCGATCTCCTCCTGGGTCGCCGTGGCGGGCAGTTCGCGCTGGATGGAGGCGATGCCCACCTGCGCGCAGTCGCGGTGCTTGCCGGCGACGTACTTCTGGCTGCCGGGGTCGTCCCCGACCAGGATCGTGCCGAGGCCGGGCGTGACGCCCTTCTCCTTCAGCGCCGCCACGCGGGCGGTCAGATCGGACTTGATCGCGGCTGCGGTGGCCTTGCCATCGAGAATCTGGGCGGTCATGGCCCCATCCTCGCGGATGACCCCGCCACGGTTCCAATCCGACCGCAATCCGGGCACCGCGGGGCCCCTCGCCCCGTATCCGCCCATGATCAGCGATGTTGCACTTGCACAACACATCGGGAATGCGGCTGGACAAGCCGGTCAGTGGTGAAGAACGATGACCCGACAAGTGCCGCGGGCAGCTCAACGGGGGGACGGTCGCAATACTGAAGGTTTTCCTCCGTGCGGATGTCACGCGTCGTCCCCGCACTCGGACCAACGGAGGAAAGTCCCCCATGAGCTACGGCGACCCGAACAACCCCTACGGCGCTCCCCAGGGGCAGCCGCAGCAGCAGCCGGGCTACGGCTACCCGCAGAACCAGGGTCAGGCTCCCGGCTACGGCTACCCGCAGGCCCCTCCGGTCTCCCCCTACGGCGGCCCCGCCGCGCCGACCACGATGCCCGGTTCGGTGGGCGCGGCCCGCGTGATGATGTGGGTCATCGTCGGTCTCCAGGTCGTCGGCATCGCCATCTTCGCCTTCGCCGCCGCGGCACTCAACGCCGCGAAGGACGAGGAGTCCCTCAAGGACGACACCGCGTTCCAGGACCTGGTCGGCAACTCGACCGGCGTGATCTGGGGCTACGTGGTGTTCGGCCTGGCCTGGCTGGTGTTCGCCGCCGTCCTGGCGACGAAGTTCAAGAACGGCGGCAACGGCGCCCGGATCACCATCCTGGTCTTCGCCATCATCACGGCGGTCCTCGGCATCTACCCCTTCATCCTCGTCGGCCTGGTGCACACCGTCCTGGCCGTCCTGGTCGCGGTGTTCGTCGGCAACGCCAACGGCAAGGCCTGGTTCAACCGGCCCCGCTACTGAACGGACCGGTCCACCGGACCAGTTCACGCCATTCACTTCCAAGGGCCGTGTCTCACCCGTACGAGGGGGGCACGGCCCTGGTGCGTCGCCCTAGTCTGACGGTGGTAGCTGTTCAGGCACGGGGAGAGCACCTTGTTCAGCATCGTCGTGGTACCTCCGCCGACCACGGAGGACGAGCGAAACCGCACCCCCATCAGAAGCGCGCGCGGCGCCGTCCGGATGCCGGGCACCCTCCGCCCGCCCGGGGCGACCCGGTGACCGAGGCCTACGCCGTACCCGTGCCCAAGGGCTACCGGGTCGGCGTCTGGCAGGTGCGCGAGCCCATCGCGACGGGCGCCTTCGGCAGTGTGTACGCGGCCCGGCGCGTCGGTGCCGGCACCGAACTGCCGCCCACGGCCGCGCTGAAGTTCCTGCCCACCGGGACGGCCACGCCCCGCCGCCTGGCCCACCTGCGCGAACTGATCGAGCGGGAGGTCGAGCTGTACCGGCGGCTGAGACATCCGCGGCTGGTGCGCATGTACCAGACGCTGACGGTCGACGACCCGGACCGTCCGGAGCTGGACGGCGCCACCGTCCTCGTCCTGGAGAAGGCCGAGGGCTCCCTGTCGGCCCTGCTCGCCGCCACGCCCCGCCCCGCGGCCGGTCCGGCACTGCTCGCGCAGATCGCCGAGGGCCTCGCCCAGCTGCACGACGCCGGCTGGGTGCACGGCGACCTGAAGCCGGCCAACGTGCTGCTGATGGCGGACGGTTCGGTCCGTCTGGCCGACTTCAACCTGGCCGCCGAGCTGGAGGGCACCCACGCCTACACTCCGGCCTTCTCCACCCCCGACTACACCCCGCCGGAACTGCTGTGGACCGAGATCGGCGAACGCGGCCGCCGCATCCGCCCCTCCGCCGACATCTGGGCCTTCGGCGTCCTCGCCCACCTCGTGCTCACCGACGCCTTCCCGCTGCCCGGCGCCACCCCGACGGCCCGTCGTGACGCGGCGGCGGCCTATGCCCGCGGCGTCGACCAGCTGCGTCTGTCGCCGGAGCTGCCGGACGACTGGCGGGAGATCGTGCGGGCCTGTCTGACGCGGACGCACCAGCAGCGCATCGGCGGCGCGGCGCTGCTGCGCCGTGCGACGGCGACCGCGGGCCAGGGCCGGCGCGCCTCCCGCCTGCCCGCGCTGCGCTCCGCCCGCCACCGCTCGCGCCGCGGATCCCTCGCGGCCGTCCTGGCCGCGGCCGCCGCTGCCCTGGCCGCCCTGCTGGCCTACGGCATCGGCGTCTCGGCCGGAGGGGACGGCGCCGGCAGCGGCCCCGGCGCGACCGCGAACGTCTCGGCCGCCGCGTACGGAGCCTCCGAGCTCCGCACCGACCGGGGCGTGCCGCCCGCCTACCGCCTGCTGATCGTCGAGACGGCGCACGACTGCGACCAGGAAGAGGTCAGCCCGGTCCTGATCGCCGCCATGCTGAAGGTGGAGAGCGACTTCGACCCGGACCTCTCCGACCCCGCGAACGACGAGTACGGCATCGCCCGCTGGACCCCGCGCGTCCTGCGCTGGTGGATGAACGAGGACGGCGCCCCCGGCGAGACGGTCCCCGAGCCTCCCTTCCCACCGGCCGAGTCCATCCCGGCGATGGGCCGCTACCTGTGCTGGATCGCCCCGCGCCTGCACGGCGACCTGCCCGGCGACCGGCGCGTCCTCGTCGCCGCCGCGTACCGCAGGTCGTACCGGACGGTGAACGCGGCGGGCGGCGTGCCGCCGGACGTCCGCGCATACGCCGACCGGGTCGCGCACTTCCTGCGGGAGTACGCGCCCGAAGACCGGAAGTGACCTTCGAACAAGGGGCGTTGAGGACGCCATCGACGGCACGCCGGAGGAGCTGGGGTACTTCCGGGAGGCCGGACGCCACGAGGTGGACGGCTGACACGCCGGAGCGGGCCGGCGATGCAGCCGGCCCGCTCCGTCCGTCACCTGTCTCAGTGGAAGAAGTGCCGCGTCCCCGTGAAGTACATCGTGACGCCGGCCTTCTGCGCGGCCTCGACGACCAGCTCGTCGCGGACGGAACCGCCGGGCTGGACCACGGCCTTCACCCCGGCCTCGGTGAGGATCTCCAGGCCGTCCGGGAAGGGGAAGAACGCGTCGGACGCGGCGTACGCACCCGCGGCACGCTCGGCACCCGCCCGCTCGACGGCCAGCTTCGCGGAGTCGACGCGGTTGACCTGCCCCATGCCGACGCCGACCGAGGCACCGTCCTTGGCGAGCAGGATCGCGTTGGACTTCACCGCACGGCAGGCCTTCCAGGCGAACGCCAGCTCGGCCAGCTCGTCGGCGCTCAGCGCGTCACCGGTCGCCAGCGTCCAGTTGGCCGGGTCGTCCCCGTCGGCCTGGAGGCGGTCGGTGACCTGGAGCAGCGCACCGCCGTCGATGGGCTTGACCTCGACGGGGGCGGCGGGCCCCTCGGCGCAGCGCAGCACACGGATGTTCTTCTTCTTGGTGAGGGCCTCCAGGGCCCCGTCCTCGTAGCCGGGCGCGACGATGACCTCGGTGAAGATCTCCGCGACCTGCTCCGCCATCTCCTTGCTGACCGGGCGGTTGACCGCGATCACGCCGCCGAACGCCGACAGCGGGTCACAGGCGTGCGCCTTGCGGTGCGCCTCGGCGACGTCCGCGCCGATCGCGA
The DNA here is from genome assembly GCF_040637495.1 of Streptomyces sp. NPDC029044. NCBI lineage: Bacteria > Bacillati > Actinomycetota > Actinomycetes > Kitasatosporales > Streptomycetaceae > Streptomyces > Streptomyces sp. NPDC029044. The sequence continues at coordinate 156,673 of NZ_JBEZWN010000005.1, read as the reverse complement.
TGCCGCAGGGGTTGGCGTGCTTGATGATCGCGACGGCCGGCTCGGTGTGGTCGTACGCGGCACGGCGGGCGGCGTCCGTGTCCGTGTAGTTGTTGTACGACATCTCCTTGCCGTGCAGCTGCTCGGCCTGGGCGAGGCCGCCGGTGCCGGAGACGTAGAGGGCCGCGGGCTGGTGCGGGTTCTCGCCGTAGCGCAGGGTGTGCTCGCGCTCCCAGGTGGCGCCCAGGAAGTCGGGGAACTGCGACTCGTCGACCGGCGCGTAGGAGGAGGCGAACCAGGAGGCGACGGCGACGTCGTAGGCGGCCGTGTGCTGGAAGGCCTCGGCGGCGAGCCGCTTGCGGGTGGTGAGGTCGAAGCCCCCGCTCTGGACGGCCTTGAGCACGTCGGCGTAACGGGCCGGGCTGGTGACGACGGCGACCGAGGGGTGGTTCTTGGCGGCGGCGCGGACCATCGAGGGGCCGCCGATGTCGATCTGCTCCACGCACTCGTCGGGCGAGGCGCCGGAGGCGACGGTCTCGCGGAACGGGTAGAGGTTGACGACGACGAGGTCGAACGGCTCGACCCCCAGCTCGGCGAGCTGCCGCTGGTGGTCTTCCAGGCGCAGGTCGGCGAGGATGCCGGCGTGGACCCTCGGGTGCAGGGTCTTGACGCGGCCGTCCAGGCACTCGGGGAAGCCGGTGAGCTCCTCGACCTTGGTGACGGGGACGCCGGCAGCGGCGATCTTCGCGGCGGTGGAGCCGGTGGAGACGAGCTCGACCCCGGCCTCGTGGAGTCCGCGCGCGAGGTCCTCGAGCCCGGTCTTGTCGTAGACGCTGACGAGCGCCCGGCGAAGGGGCCGCTTGTTGCTCTCGGCGGTCACTGGATAACTACCTTTCGTCCCTCAATGCGATAGCCGTTGCGGGCGAGGCGCCCCACGACCTCGACGAGCAGCCTTCGCTCGACTTCCTTGATGCGCTCGTGGAGAGCGCCTTCGTCGTCCTCGTCCCGGATCTCCACCACGCCCTGCGCGATGATCGGCCCGGTGTCGACGCCGTCGTCGACGAAGTGGACGGTGCAACCGGTGACCTTGGCGCCGTACGCGAGCGCGTCCCGCACGCCGTGCGCCCCCGGGAAACTGGGCAGCAGGGCGGGGTGCGTGTTGACGAACCGCCCCCCGAACCGCGCGAGGAACTCCTTGCCGACGATCTTCATGAACCCGGCGGAGACGACGAGGTCGGGCTCGTGGGCGGCGACGGCCTCGGCGAGGGCGGCGTCCCACTCCTCGCGGCTGCCGTGGTCCTTGACCTTGCACACGAAGACCGGCAGTCCGGCCCGCTCGGCGCGCGCCAGCCCCTCGATGCCCTCGCGGTCGGCGCCGACGGCCACGACCTCGGCCCCGTACTCCTGCGCACCGACGGCGGCGATCTCGTCGAGCAGCGCCTGAAGGTTGGTGCCGGATCCGGAGACCAGCACGACGAGGCGCTTGGCGCGCGGGGCCACGGGCTTGGCGGCCACGGTGGGGCCTTTCTCGGGGGAGCGTCTGTCCAAGGCGGCCGGCACCCGACCGTTTTGTACATTCATACGAATGCTTTGCGTCCCCGGATACGGGGAAGCCTACGAACCGGCCGACCGTCAGCAACGATACCGGCACACCGGGCGGCCCCCACGGGACGGGGGCAGGGCCGGGAGGTAGCGTCTGGACGGAGCCGGTTCGGGAACGACGTCCGGACGTGGTGCGTTCAGGAGGTGACGGACCCGGGTCCGACGCCGTTCCGTTCTGTCCACTCATTCCTCCTCACCAACGGGAAGACGCTCACCTGATGCCGGACCGCAGCCTGCGACTCCTCACGTTCCCCCAGCTGTCGCCACAGGGAGGGGAGCGCGGCGCCGTGCTGCTGCGGGAGCGCCCCAGCTCACCGCCCGACGCGCCTTCGGGCGGCGACGGCGGGCAGGGGCGGGGCCGCGGGTCCCAGGAGGACAACCCCTTCGCCCCGCCGCCCGAGGGCACACCGGACCGGCCCTGGCAGCCGCGGCGCCCGACGGGTGACGACTCCCAGGGCTCCGGCAGCGGCGACGGTGGAGACCGCTCGCCCTGGGGCAGCCAGTGGAGCGACCGGCAGCCCGGCCGCTCCTCCGGCGGCTTCGGTGATCGCCCCCGCAGCGGGCCCGAGGGCCAGGGCGGCCCCCAGGGCGGCGGCCCGAACGTGCGCTGGGACCCGACGGATCCCGCGCAGCGCCGGGCGCGCTACGCCCTGCTGTCGGGCATGTGGGCCTTCTTCTTCGCCCTCTTCAGCTGGCCGTACGTGGCCCTGCTGCTCGGCGCGCTCGCCCTCTACTGGGCCATCAGCTCGCTGCGCGCGGGGCCCCGCAGGCCCGACCCGTCCTCCCCCGCCCCCGAGCAGCAGGGCGGCAGCCGCCCCCAGACGACGGCGGCGGTGAGCGGTCTGGTCACGGCGTCGCTGGCGATCGCCCTGGTCGCCGCCTCCTTCACGGCGCAGCTGGTCTACCGCGACTACTACACGTGCACCAACGACGCCCTCACGAACGAGGCGAAGCAGTCCTGCACCCAGCTTCTGCCGGAGGAGCTCCGCGGGCTGCTGGGGACGGACGGCTGACGCCTCAGGGGGTTTCCGGCGGCTGGGACCGGCCGGGCGGGGCCGGAATGTCGTACGGCTCGGGTGAAGGGCCGGACGTCAGGAAGTCGTAGAGGCCGAAGTCCGTCTCGCCGTCCTGGTCGCGCGGGTCCGACCCGTGGGGAACGCGGGGCGCGTCCGGGGTGGGTTCCGAGGGGTGGGGCGACGGCGTGCCGTCGGCCGGTGAGGCGTCGGTCCTGCTGCGGCCCCAGTTGTCGGTCCCCCGGGCGGCTCCGGGATCCCCGAGGCCCCAGGCCTCTCCGCCGGCCTCGTCCCGCCCCGCCCGTCCGGCGTCCCGGGCGCCCTCGGCGGCTCCGGCCACCCCGGCCACCCCTGCGACGCCGGTGCGCGTGAACCAACCGCGGCCGTGCTTCCGGACCCGCCGTTGCCCCCGCGTGGCGTAGGCCGCCGTCTCCCGCTGCTTGCCGGTCTTCGGCTCCTCCGGCCGGGCCGAGCGGCACCGCCAGGCCCGTACCCCCATCGCCGTCGGGACGGCCAGCAGTCCCAGCCAGACCAGCGTCGCGGCGGCGACCTGCCACCACACCGGGCCGAAGCGGGACAGCACGGCGGAGCCGATGGGGCCGCCCGACACCGCGGCCAGCCCCGCGAGCACAGCCGCGCAGAGCAGCGAAGCCACCGCGGCGGCCCGGGCGGTGCGGCCGGCCGACCAGACCGCGGGCCGCGTGCCGCCGCCCGGTTTCGTGCCGCCGCCCGGTTTCGTGCCGCCGCCCGGCTTGGTGCCGCCGCGCTCCGCGGATGCCGCGTATGTGGCCACCGTCCAGCCCACGACCAGCGCGGCGACCACCGGCACCGCCCCGGCCGCCCAGTGCACCGGCGCCCCCTCCCCGGGCTCCGGCACCGCCGCCAGCAGCGGAAACGGCGGCAGGAACGGAGCGGGCGCCGAGGCGAGCGGGCCGACCGTGTGGCCCGCGCCGAGGGCGAAACCCGGGCCGAGGGCATAGGCGGCGCCCCACACCGCCGCGTTCGGCACCAGGGCCGCGCACAGCAGGAGTACGGCGAACCGCCCCGACCATCCCTCGGTCAGCCGGAGCAGCGACGCCTGCGTCGCCGCACCATGGCCGACCATCGACGCCACCACCAGCAGCGCACCGCCCCCGAGGAGCACCACGGCCCCGGCCGCCGCGGCCCGGGCCGCGACACCGGGGCGCCCGTCCGGGCCGAGCACCAGCGGGCGCACCCCCGTCGGCAGCATTCCCAGCAGTCGCCGCAGCGGCCGGCCCGGACGGCCGTACGCCGACCACACGCCCGCCGCCGCCGCCACGACGGCGACCAGCGGGACGCACACCCCCGTCCACACCCATGACGGCCGCAGCACACCGCCCGCGGCGTACAGGGCGGCGGGCGCGGCGACGGCGAGGTAGCCGAGGACGACGCCCGCCCACGCCACGCGAGGGGAGACCAGGGGCGGGTCCGCGAGCGCCACGGGGTACTCCTCGAAGTCGTCGTCCTCGTCTCCTCCCCCGCCGTCCGCTGCGTCCCGGGCCGCCCGGTGCAGCAGCCACACCGGCAGCGCGAGCAGCAGCAGGGGCGGCAGGCCGAGGGGGGCGGGGACGCCGGAGAGCGTGTCGGTGCGGACCAGTTCGGCGCCGTGCGCCAGCAGCCACAGCGCCGCCGCCACGTGCATGGCGCCACCGGGCCCGCTGTCGGGGTAGGGCGAGCTGATCCACAGCAGCATCACGAGCACGGCGAACGACGCCAGCCCCAGGCCCGCCGCGAGCGCGCCCCCCAGGAGGCCGCCGACCAGCCCGGGGGAACGGTCGCGCATCCGGGCGAGCAGGGGCGCCGGCGATCGTCGGCGAGCGGTCATCTCGATCACGATCGCCATGCTCCCAACGACACGCGCTTTACCGGCGTAACAGGCGAACCTTCGCTGTGTCGCTAAAAATACGTTTATGTTCTTTTCTGGACGGAGGCGCGCCCTGTGACACAGAGCCCTGCCATCCCGCTCCCTCCGCCCAAGGAGCGCCGACGCCTGCGTGAGGCCGCCTCGCTGACGCGGGCTCAGCTGGCCTCCCGGGTGGGCGTCACCAGCGAGACGGTGCGGGGGTGGGAGACCGGCCGCTCCACACCGCGCGGCCGCAAGGGGGAGAAGTACGCGAAGCTGCTCGATGCACTGGGCGACGAGGCGGGAATGTCGCCCGCTCAGGACGAAGCCGCCGACGCCGCCGACTCCGCCGACCCGGAACCGGAGCCCGGGGCGGTCCTCTCGCGCCGCGCCGCACGCGCCCGGCGCAAGACCGCCACCCCCGACCGGAAGCGGCCCGCCGCGAAGGACCGGGGGCGCGGCCCCGTCACCGTCCCCGACCGGAGCCGCACCCCCGTCCCGCACGGGCACCGCGTCATTCTCACCGAACGCCCGCGGACGACGCCCCCGCGCCGGCCGGACGACGCCATCGCCGCCCTGACCCCCGATCAGGCCTTCGACGCGCTGTACGCCTTCTGCGCCCCCGCCCTCGTCCGGCAGACCTACCTGCTGACCGGCCGCCGTGAACTGGCCCGGGAGTCGGTGGAGCGGGCCTTCCAGATCGCCTGGCAGCGCTGGCCCGAGGTGGCCCGGGACCGCGACCCCGCGGGCTGGGTGCGCGCGATGGCGTACGAGTGCGCGCTCTCCCCGTGGCACCGGTTCCGGCCGCGCTACCGGCACCCCGAGCCGCCGCCACCCGACGCGTTCGACCGCGCGCTGATGGGTTCCCTGCTGAAGCTCCCGCCGTCCTACCGCCGCACCCTGGTGCTCTACGACGGGGTCGGGCTCGGCCTGCCCGAGACGGCGGCGGAGACGGAGGCGAGCACCCGTGCGGCCGTGAACAGGCTGGCTCACGCGCGCGAGGCGGTCGCCGAGCGGCTGCCGGAGCTGGCGGACCCGGAGACACTGCACTGGCGGCTCGTCGAACTGGCCTCCGTCGAGCGGCTGCGGGCCGCGAAACCGTCGGTCGTACGCAAGGGCGGGGAACGCCGGGCCCGCTTCTGGACCCGGGCCGCCATCGCGTTCACGATCGCCCTGATCGGCACGACGGCCCTCACCGTGCGCACGGCCCCGACCCACTACGAGCCGCCGGTGCCCGAGGGGGAGACGGTCCAGGGCGTACCGCCGCGGATGGCGCCCGGGCCGCTGTCGGAGTCGGAGCGGAAGCTGCGGGCGAAGCTGCGCAAGGAGGAGCAGCGAGGGCCGGACCGGCTGCTGCCCCAGCCGTGGTGACACCGGCCCGCGCAGGAGGGCCGCGGAAGCCGGTGGTGGAAACGACGACGGGCCCGCCCCCCGTGCGGGGAGCGGGCCCGTCTGTGAGCCGTGGGGCGCTGCTCAGCCGGCGAGGATGGCGCGGGCCAGCTTGGCCGTCTCGGTCGGCGTCTTGCCGACCTTGACGCCGGCGGCCTCCAGGGCCTCCTTCTTGGCGGCGGCCGTGCCGGAGGAGCCGGAGACGATGGCGCCGGCGTGGCCCATGGTCTTGCCCTCGGGCGCGGTGAAGCCCGCGACGTAGCCGACGACCGGCTTCTTCACGTTCTCCTTGATGAAGGCCGCGGCCCGCTCCTCGGCGTCGCCGCCGATCTCACCGATCATGACGATCAGGTCGGTGTCGGGGTCCGCCTCGAACGCGGCGAGGGCGTCGATGTGGGTCGTCCCGATGACCGGGTCGCCACCGATGCCGACGGCGGAGGAGAAGCCGATGTCCCGCAGCTCGTACATCATCTGGTACGTCAGCGTGCCGGACTTCGAGACCAGGCCGATGCGGCCCGGCTTGGTGATGTCGCCCGGGATGATGCCGGCGTTGGACTGGCCCGGCGTGATGAGACCGGGGCAGTTCGGGCCGATGATCCGGGTCTTGTTGCCCTTGGACACGGCGTACGCGTAGAACGCGGCCGAGTCGTGGACGGCGATGCCCTCGGTGATGACGACCGCGAGCGGGATCTCGGCGTCGATGGCCTCGACGACGGCGGCCTTGGCGAAGGCCGGCGGGACGAAGAGGACGGACACGTTGGCGCCCGTCTTCTCGATCGCCTCGGCGACCGTGCCGAAGACCGGGATGTCGTTGCCGTCGATGTCGACGGACGTGCCCGCCTTGCGGGGGTTCACGCCACCGACGATGTTCGTGCCGTCGGCCAGCATGAGCTTGGTGTGCTTCATGCCCGTGGCACCGGTCATGCCCTGGACGATGACCTTGCTGTCCTTGTTGAGGAAGATAGCCATGGCTGTTTAGTCCCTCGTCCCTTACTTCGCAGCCGCGAGCTCGGCGGCCTTGTCGGCCGCGCCGTCCATGGTGTCCACGCGCTGGACCAGCGGGTGGTTGGCGTCGGAGAGGATCTTGCGACCCAGCTCGGCGTTGTTGCCGTCCAGACGGACGACGAGGGGCTTGGTGACTTCCTCGCCCTTGTCGGCGAGCAGCTGGAGCGCCTGGACGATGCCGTTGGCGACCTCGTCGCAGGCGGTGATGCCACCGAAGACGTTGACGAAGACGGACTTGACGTCCGGGTCGCCGAGGATGATCTCCAGGCCGTTCGCCATGACGGCGGCGGAGGCGCCGCCACCGATGTCGAGGAAGTTGGCCGGCTTCACGCCGCCGTGCGCCTCACCGGCGTACGCGACGACGTCCAGGGTGCTCATGACGAGACCCGCGCCGTTGCCGATGATGCCGACTTCGCCGTCGAGCTTGACGTAGTTGAGGTTCTTCTCCTTGGCGGCGGCCTCGAGCGGGTTGGCCGCGGCCTTGTCCTGGAGGGCCTCGTGCTCCGGCTGACGGAACTCGGCGTTCTCGTCCAGGGAGACCTTGCCGTCCAGGGCGATGACCTCACCGGAGGCGACCTTGGCCAGCGGGTTGACCTCGACCAGGAGGGCGTCCTCCTTGATGAAGGTGTCCCACAGCTTGACCAGGACGTTCACGACCTTGTCGGCGACCTCGGCCGGGAACTTGGCGGCCGCGACGATCTCGCGGGCCTTGGCCTCGGTGACACCCTCGTTGGCGTCGATCGGCGTCTTGGCGACGGCCTCCGGACGGGTGGCCGCCACCTCCTCGATCTCCATGCCGCCCTCGACGGACGCGATGGAGAGGAAGGTGCGGTTGGCACGGTCCAGGAGGAAGGAGACGTAGTACTCCTCCACGATCTCCGGGGCCGTCTCGGCGATCATCACCTTGTGGACCGTGTGGCCCTTGATGTCCATGCCGAGGATGTTGGTCGCGTGCTCGACCGCCTCGTCGGCGGTGCCGGCGAGCTTCACGCCGCCCGCCTTGCCACGGCCGCCGACCTTCACCTGGGCCTTGACGACGGACTTGCCACCGAGGCGCTCGGTGGCTGCGCGGGCCGCCTCAGGCGTGTCGATGACTTCACCGGCCAGCACCGGTACATCGTGCTTGGCGAAGAGGTCCCTCGCCTGGTACTCGAACAGGTCCACGCGCTTCCGTCCCTATCAGTGATCTCGCGGTTCGTTGTCTGCGTGGGCGTGCCGCGAGGGCAACGTGACGTCCGCTGTCTGTCACAAGGGAGGCGCACACGGTGTCCGAGCGCGCGGCATGTCCGTCTCGCAGGTTATCGCTGCTTCCGGGAGGCCTCTAAATCGAGGGTCACACCTGAGCGGTGATACCTGTCACATGATGCCGCGCTCTCTGGCACGGCGTGCCGGATGTGAGGAGCGGGTGAGGGGCCTCACCGGGATGGGGTTGACCCGGTGAGGCCCGCCGGACGCCCCGGAGGGAGCACGACGGCCCTGTTCAGGGCCTGGCTCTCCGGGGCGCCTGGTCGGGCGTCCCCCACCCCAATGGGGGCCGCCCGACCCATCCACGAGGTTGCGGCCTCGGACCGCCGACGGCTTTCGGCCGTCCGGGCGTGACGCCTCGTGAAGCACTGGGAGCGGGAGGGGTGCCGCGGGGCACCCCGGGCGGGGTCGGTCGGGCGAGGAGCTCCCCCGGGGGCCCGGGGCGGGGAGACCTCGACAGCCGTCCGTGCTAGCCGGGGAAGAGAGGGATGTCCCGGTGACCGCACCCGGTCCCGGCCAGGGGTGTGCCGGCCCCCACAGCGGACACGAGCGCGAGCGGCGTCGCCCAGGGGTTCGGGGTGACGGCGTGGGCCTCGCCGTGACGCGACGAGCCGCTGTCGGCCACCGACCGGTTGCCGAGCACCCCGTCGGGGCGACCGCCGGTCGAGTGACCGACGGCCGGGAAACGTCCCGCGCGCGGCGAGGATCCGGGGTGGCCGGGGTGGCGGGGGTGGCTCAGGTGGCTGGGGCGGCCGAGGTGATCTCCGTGGCGGAGGGAATGGGCGGGTCTGAGGTGGACGGCGGATCTGAAATGGGGGGCGGGTCTCAGGTGGGGGGCGGGTCTGAGGTGGGCGGCGTCGATGTCGTGGGTCTTCGAGCCGGCGGGGGCGGCGTGGGGCTCGTGGCCGGTGGACGCGGCGCCCGCCTTCCCGACATGTCGCGAGGGATCGGCTTCGTCCGCGGGCACGGTCCCCGAGTCCGGCGCCGCCGCCCCGCCCGGTTGGGGGCCGGCAGTGGCAGGGGCGGGGGAGGCGGGGAGATGGGGTGGAGCGAGTGGAGCGGGTGGAGCGAGGGCTCCCGGGAGTTCGGCGTCGGGGTCACCGGGGGGTGGGGCCACGCCGGGCAGGTCCGGCAGGTCCGGCAGCGCGGGCGAGTCCGGCAGCGCGGGTGAGTCCGGCAGCGCGGGTGAGTCGGGCAGCATGGGCAGGGCTGGCAGCGCCGGTGCGTGCGGCAGCCCCGGCGAGCCGTCGGGGGCCGGGAGGTCTGAGACCGCCGGGACGCCCGAGACAGCCGAGAGGTCCGGCACCACCCGGTGCGGCTGCGGCCCGGGCAGCTCCCGACACTCCACGCCCGACGGCCGCTCCGGCGGCTGCGCCCGCGAGGACGGCGATGACGGCGATGACGAGGGTGACGACAATGACGAGGACGCTTTCACCCACGCGTCCACCGCACCCCGGCGCTCAGCTCCCCCCACCTCACCGGCCGCCCGAACGAACCTCTGGCTGCTGACGACCTCCCCCGCCCGGCCCTCCGGCCGTGCCGGCACCACCACACCGTCCACACCGCTCTCCGCATGGGCCTGCTCGCCCCACAGCAGCCCGATGACGAGCAACCCGCCCACCAGAAAGGCCACTTGGAGCGCACGCCGCCCGGCCGCCGTGCGCAGCGTGCGCAACGCGGCTCCGGGCAGGGCTGCGGACCAGCTCAAGAGGGGAAGCTTCCTCCCGTGCGACGGAAGCGGTACCACGCGGCCGGCACCCAGCGCGGCCGAGCAGGCGCCGATCCTCGCACGGGAGTGCGGAGGTTGCGCAAGCCCTTGCTGATCGATGGGCCGTCATGTCCGCTTTGCTGCATCAAGTCGGACGACGACCCATCGACACATCGTCATCTGCCGCCACCTCCAGGGCACTTCACACGGCGTCCGTCACGCCGCATCCGGTATCGGCAACGGCCGCTTCTCGATCGCCGCCGCCATCACCTCCGGGAACAGGTCGGGCGTACAGGCGAACGCCGGTGCCCCCAACGCCGCCAACGCGGCCGCGTGCTCCCGGTCGTACGCCGGTGCCCCTTCGTCCGAGAGCGCCAGCAGCGTCACGAACTGCACGCCCGATGCCTTCATCGCGGACACCCGCTTGAGCATCTCGTTGCGGATGCCGCCTTCGTACAGGTCGCTGATCAGCACGACCACCGTCTCCGCGGGCCGGGTGATCTGCGACTGGCAGTACGCGAGCGCCCGGTTGATGTCCGTGCCCCCGCCGAGCTGCGTGCCGAACAGCACGTCGACCGGGTCGTCCAGCTGGTCCGTGAGGTCGACGACCGCCGTGTCGAAGACGACGAGTCGCGTGGAGATCGTCCGCATCGAGGCGAGCACCGCCCCGAACACCGATGCGTAGACAACCGATGCCGCCATGGATCCCGACTGGTCGATACAGAGGATGACCTCCTTCTTGGTGGACTGGGCAGCCCGCCCGTACCCGATGAGCCGCTCCGGCACGATCGTTCGGTACTCGGGCAGGTAGTGCTTGAGGTTGGCCGCGATGGTGCGGTTCCAGTCGATGTCGTGGTGGCGGGGCCGGTTGATCCGGGCGCTGCGGTCGAGGGCGCCGGTGAGGGTGGCCCGGGTGCGCGTGGCGAGCCGCTTCTCCAGGTCCTCGACGACCTTGCGCACGACGGCCCGGGCCGTTTCCTTCGTCGTCTCCGGCATCGCCTTGTTGAGCGACAGCAGCGTGCCGACGAGGTGGACGTCGGCCTCGACCGCCTCCAGCATCTCCGGCTCCAGCAGCAGCGTGGCGAGACCGAGCCGGTCGATGGCGTCGCGCTGCATGACCTGCACGACGGAGGCGGGGAAGTACGTCCGGATGTCCCCGAGCCAGCGCGCCACCGACGGCGCCGAGGCCCCGAGGCCCGCCGCACGCTCCCGGCTTCCCTGCGACCTGCCGTCCTTCTTGCCGTAGAGCGCGGTCAGCGCTCCGTCCATCGCCGCGTCCTGCCCCGACAGCGCGCAGCCGGTACCGTCCGCCGCGTCGCCCCCGAGGACGAGCCGCCAGCGCCGCAGCCGCTCCTGCGCCGGGTCCGTCGTCCCGGACGTCATGCCCGCCTTCCCTTCAGAGGCCGTTCCCACAGCGGGATCACCGGCACGGTCGTCGACGACCGCCTATCCGCCCGGAACCCGCCCGTCACGGTGGCTCCCGTCTCCGGTGCCGTCGCCCGCTCCCTCAGTGCCTCGGTCGTCATCCCGTCACCCCCGCCAGGTTGTCGTCGGTGCTGTTGTCAGTGTTGTTGTCGGTGCTGTCGTCGGTGTTCTCGTCCATGTCGTCCAGTCCGAGCAGCAGCCGCACGACCGGCAGCACCGCGTCCGCGCGCTCGGTGTCCACGTCGGCCGCGAAGCCGGGCGTTGCGGCACCGGCGGCTGTCGCGCCGCCCCCGGTTCCCGGTCCGCGTCGGACCAGTTCGCCGAGGGTCCGGCGCACTCCGGGCTCGTACGCCGAGAACGTCCGCCGCAGCAGGGGCAGTACGTCCGTGAAGGCCTCGGCCGGCACCCCGGTCAGCCACGCGTCGACCAGCCCGAGCAGCCGCTCGTCGTGCACCAGGAGCATCCCGCCCCCGGAGCCCCCTCCGACGAAGCCCTCGATCCACGTGGCCGCGTCCGCCGGCGGTGTGCCCGGTGACAGGGCGAGTCCCATCAGCAGTGCCGCCTCGTCCTGGGCCAGCTGTCCGTCGTCGAGCAGCAGCCGGACGGCCCGCCCCCGGATGACCCCCGGCACGGTGTCCCGCCCGGACAGCACGCGCAGTACCGCCTGCCAACGCCCTCTCAGCCGGCCGTGCCCCGCTGCTGGGGCGTCGCCCAGCAGGGCCACGGCCCCGTGCACCGCGTCCACGTGGCCCCGCATCTCGTCGGCGGCGTCCGCGTCGAGCGCGGCGCAGGCCGGGGGAAGACCGACGAAGACCCGCTCGGCCAGTCCCGCGGCGACCTCCGCCAGGGCTCCGGTGTCCGTGCCGCGCACGTCTCCGTAGCGCAGGGAGCGGACCAGCGCCGGCAGGGCCTGGGCGAGATGGCCGACGTCGGTGTCGAGGGCCGCCCGGTCGGCGAGGACCCGCATCACCGTGGGGAGGGCGTCGGGCAGTTCGGCCAGCAGGCAGTGCTCGGCGAGCCCGGTGACGCCGGCGAGGCCCTCCGCGCCGACGGCGTCCGCCTCGGCCTTGGCGGTCGCGGCGGACAGGACGGTCGTCCCCCACACGCCGGCCTCGGCGACCCGCACGGACAGTTCGGGCTCCCAGCGCAGCCGCCACGTCTCCCGGAAGGTGCCGGTGCTGCCCCGCGATGCGGCCGGTTCGCCCCACCCGATGCCGAGCAGTCGCAGCCGGTGCAGCAGCCTGCTGCGGGCGGTGTCGTTCTCCTTGCGCAGGTCGAGCTCCAGCTCCCGCTCCAGCGCCTCGGGCTTCAGCCGCAGCCGGCGTTGCAGCCGGGTGAGGTCCCGCTGCAACGGCACGGCCGGTGCCGACGGCGGCACCTCACCCAGCTCGTACCCCACGACCAGCCGGTCCCGGACGAGTGCCAGCGGCACGTCGGAGCCCTCGCACATCACCGCCCGCACGGCGTCGGTCGTCTCGCTCAGGCCCGGCAGCGGACGGCCGCGCATCGCGGCGAGCGTCTCGGCGAGCCGCACCGCCTCGATGACGTGGGCGGAGGAGACGATCCGGTCCTCGGCGCGCAGCAGCCCAGCGACCTTGGTCAGCCACCGCTCCACCGGCCGGTCCGGGGCGCTGAACAGGTGCCCGTACCAGCCCGGTGAGTCGATGCCGGCTCCGTACCCGCTGGTCCGGGCGAGCCGGCGGTGGGTCCACGGCACCCAGGTCATGTCCGTCTTGACCTTGGGCAGCCCCTTCAGCAGCGCCTTGTCGGCGGCGACGGTGGTCTTCCCCCGCAGTGCGGGCACGTGCCACGCCCCGCAGACCACCGCGACGTCGTCCCCGAACTCCCGCTGCGCGGCCCGCACCTGGAGTCGCATGTACGCCTCCCGCACCAGGTCCCGGTCGTGACCCCCGCTGCCGTAGGTCTCCCGCAGCGCGCCCATGGCCTCCTCCAGCACGGTGAACGGCGCGAGCGCGTCGCCCCCTCCCGTGCCCCGGTGCTCCACGACGTCCTCCCACCAGCGCTCCGGGTCGTCGTAGCCGGCGGCGTCGGCGAGCACGCCGAGCGGATCGATCCGGAGCTCGGTGGCGGCGGGAACGGTGTCTCCCTCCGGCGGCTCCCCGACTGCCGGCGGACCTTCGCCCTCGGTTTCCGCCTCGTCCTCCTGTCTCCCCCAGGCCAGCGTGTGCGTGGCCGGCAGGTCGATGAAGCGGGCCGGGACGCGGTGTTCCAGGGCCCAGCGGAGGGCGATCCACTCCGGGGAGAATCCGGCCAGTGGCCAGAACGCGGAGCGGCCGGGCTCGTCCACGGCGTGGGCGAGCAGGGCCACCGGCGGCCGCATCTCCTCGTCGGCGGCGAGCGGGATCAGGGCGTCGGCCTCGGGCGGCCCCTCGATCAGCACGACCCGCGGCCGGACCTCCTCCAGCGCCGCCCGCACCGCCCGGGCCGACCCCGGTCCGTGATGCCGCACGCCGAGCAGCACCGGCCCCGCCCCGGCCCCCCGGCCCGCGGTCTGTTCCACACCGGTCATGTCATCCCCCTCCCGTCCCGCACGCCCCGCCCGGTCCCGCGGGCGGCCGCCGCCCCGTCACCCGGCGCCACCGCCCCGCGTCGCTCACACGCTCACCTCGCGGCAGGCCCGGTAGAAGTCCTTCCAGCCGTCACGCTCGCGGACCACCGTCTCCAGGTACTCCTGCCAGATGACCCGGTCCGCCGCCGGGTCGCGGACCACCGCGCCGAGGATGCCCGCGGCGACGTCGCCCGGCCGCAGCACGCCGTCGCCGAAGTGGGCAGCCAGGGCGAGCCCGTTGGTGACGACGGAGATCGCCTCGGCCGTGGACAGGGTGCCGCTGGGCGACTTGAGCTTCGTCCGGCCGTCGGCGGTGACCCCGTCGCGCAGCTCGCGGAAGACCGTGACGACCCGGCGGATCTCGTCGAGCCCGTCGGGCGCGGCCGGCAGGTCGAGGGAGCGGCCGATCTGGTCGACGCGCCGCGAGACGATGTCGACCTCGGCCTCGGGGCTCTCCGGCAGCGGCAGCACGACCGTGTTGAAGCGGCGGCGCAGGGCGCTGGACAGGTCGTTGACGCCGCGGTCGCGGTCGTTGGCCGTGGCGATCAGGTTGAATCCGCGGACCGCCTGCACCTCCTGGCCCAGTTCCGGTATCGGCAGCGTCTTCTCCGACAGGATCGTAATGAGCGTGTCCTGCACGTCGGCCGGGATACGGGTCAGTTCCTCGACGCGGGCCGTCATGCCGTCGGCCATGGCCCGCATGACGGGGCTGGGCACGAGGGCGTCGCGGCTCGGGCCGTGGGCGAGCAGCTGCGCGTAGTTCCAGCCGTAGCGGATGGCCTCCTCCGGGGTGCCGGCGGTGCCCTGCACCAGCAGCGTGGAGTCGCCGCTGACCGCGGCGGCCAGGTGCTCGGACACCCAGGTCTTCGCGGTGCCCGGGACGCCGAGCAGGAGCAGGGCGCGGTCGGTGGCGAGCGTGGTGACGGCGACCTCGACGAGGCGGCGCGGGCCGACGTACTTGGGGCTGATCACCGTGCCGTCCGGCAGGGTGCCGCCGAGCAGGTACGTCGCCACGGCCCAGGGCGACAGCTTCCAGCGGGCCGGGCGCGGCCGGTCGTCCTGGGCGGCCAGGGCGGCGAGTTCGTGGGCGAAGGCGTCCTCGGCGTGCGGTCGCAACGCCTGGGTCGGTCCCGTCTCCCCCGCTTCGGCGGATGTCGGCTCCACGGACACGGTCATGGCAAAGTCCCCCTCCAGCTCGGCCGGTTCGGATCTGTCGCCAACGGTGCACCACACCACTGACAATGCGTTCTGACCTGGGGAGATGCCCGCCCGGGGCGGTCGGCGGGCCCGATTGTCAGTGGTGGGATCTACCTTCGGTGGCATGACTCAGCAGGGGGTGCGCTGGACCGCGGACCAGGTGCTGGCACTGGCGCCTGACGCCGCATCACGCAAAGCGGGAAGCAAACTCGGCGCGGCGGGGCCGTGGTCCGAGGCGGGGAGTTCCGACGAGGGGACGGTGTGGGGGCTGTGCAAGGGCAGCGGGAGCAAGCCGTATCAAACGGTCGTGGACATCGCGGACGCCGCGGGTCCCGCGTACAAGTGCAGTTGTCCGAGCCGCAAGTTCCCGTGCAAGCACGCGCTGGGGCTGCTGCTGCTCTGGGCCGCCGACGAGGCGGCGGTGCCGCCGGGGCAGGCGCCCGAGTGGGCCGCGCAGTGGACGGCGGGGCGGCGCGAGCACGCGGCGGCGAAGAAGGCCGGCGCCGGCTCCGGCGCGCCGTCCGGGTCCGCTGATCCCGAGGCGGCCCGCCGCCGGGCGGAACGCCGGGCCGAGCGGGTCTCGGCGGGCGCGGTGGAGCTGGAGCAGCGCCTGGTCGACCTGCTGCGCGGTGGCCTGGCGACCGCGGAGCAGTCGGGGTACGGCCTCTGGGAGGAGACGGCGGCCCGCATGGTCGACGCGCAGGCCCAGGGGCTTGCAGGCCGGGTGCGGGAGTTGGGGGCGATCCCGTCGACCGGCCCGGGCTGGCCGGTGCGACTGCTGGAGGAGTGTGCGCTGCTGCACCTCCTGGGGCGGGGCTGGCAGCGCCGCGACCGGCTCCCGGCCGCTCTCGCCGCCACGGTCCGCTCCCGCATGGGTCTCCCGGTCTCCGCGGACGGCCCGCCGCTGCGCGACCGCTGGCTGGTCCTCGCCCAGTACGACACGACGGACCCGCGCCTGACGACCCGCCGGATCTGGCTGCACGGCGCCGCCTCGCACCGCACCGTGCTGCTCCTCTCCTACGGCGCGGCCGGCCGCGCCCCGGAGCTGGCGCTGCCGGTGGGCCTGAGTCTGGACGCGGAGGTGTCCGCGTACCCGGGCGCCGGGCAACCGCGGGTGGCCCTGGGCGAGCAGATCTCCGCGCCCGTGCCCACGGCGACCCGTCCACCGGGGATGACCACGGCCCAGGCTGCGGCCCGTTACGGCGACGCCCTGCGCGAGGACCCGTGGCTGGAATCC
The DNA here is from genome assembly GCF_040637495.1 of Streptomyces sp. NPDC029044. NCBI lineage: Bacteria > Bacillati > Actinomycetota > Actinomycetes > Kitasatosporales > Streptomycetaceae > Streptomyces > Streptomyces sp. NPDC029044. The sequence continues at coordinate 140,440 of NZ_JBEZWN010000005.1, read as the reverse complement.
GTCCCGGTGACGCTGGACCGGGTCGTTCCCACGCCGGACGGCGACGGCTGGCAACTGGCGGACTCCGACGGGGACGCGGCGTTGCCGCTCACTCCCGCCGCGCGCTCCCGGCCGGGCCTGTGGCGGCTCGTCGCCCTGTCGGGCGGGGCCCCGGTCAGGGTCTTCGGCGAGTGCGGCCACCAGGGCTTCACTCCCTTGACGGCCTGGCCCGAGGGTCCGGGCGACGCGGTCACGCTGTGCTGAACCGGCGGCAGCGGCCCCGCCCGCGACACGTCGGCCGGCCCCACCCATCCCACGGGTCCACGCATTTTTCAGGCATCACGGGACAACCGGTAAGGGCGAGCCTTCAACTACCGGGCGCCCAGGGGAAAGGAAGCTCATGACCAGGACCTCCGTTCCTGTGGACGCGCCCGGCGCGGACGCCTGGGAGAGGCTCGTCACCACCGCGCTGCTGGGCACCGACCGGCGCACCCCGCCGGGCACCGTGCCGGGCCCGGACGCACCCCTGGCCCTGCTGGACGCGGCGGCCGTGGAGACCGTACGGCGCCGGGCCGGTCTGCGCCCGGCGCGGGCGGCCGAGCGTCCGCAGGCGGCTCCGGAGGACGTCCGACCGGCGCTGCCGCCTGCGGCCGCCCGCCGGCTCGCCATGCTGCTGGCCGACCGCCCGGGCCCGTCCGGCGGAGGGCGGCGGGGCGCCGCGCCGGATCTGACGGAGCTGCTGCCGCAGTGGCTCGCGGTGGCGAACGCCCGTGGCTTCGCGCCGCCTCCGCAGGCACTTCCGGCGTTGCTGGACGCGGCCCGGGGGCGTACCGACCTGCGACCGGCGGCGCTGGAGTTCGCCGGGCCGCGAGCCCTGTGGCTGGCCCGTCTGAACCCCGACTGGCGGTTCGCCCTGCGCGCGACCCCGGGCGGCGGAGCGGCCCTGCCGCACCTCCAGGACGACGACGGCATCCGGCAGTTGTGGCAGGAGGGCCTGTTCGCCGAACGCATCGCCCTGCTGTCCGCGCTGCGTTCTCGTACCCCGGCCGCCGCGCGCGACCTGCTCGCGACGACGTGGGGGACGGAACGGGCCGAGGACCGGCTGATGTTCCTCGACTCGCTGCGCGAGGGTCTCGGCCCGGACGACGAGCCGTTCCTGGAACAGGCCCTGGCCGACCGCAGCCGCAATGTCCGGGCGACGGCCGCGGAACTGCTGTCGGCCCTGCCCGGTTCGGCGCTCGCCGCGCGGATGGCGGTCAGGGCGGAGGCGTGCGTCGCCATCGACCACATGGGGTCCGCCCGGCCCCGGGGGACGGAGTCCGGGGGCGGCATACCCGGGGGGAGCACACAGACCACTCCGACGATCGCCGTCGAGGCGCCGCACGCATGCGATCCGGACATGGAACGCGACGGCGTCGTGGCGAAGGCCCCGGCAGGGCGCGGCGAACGGTCCTGGTGGCTCGGTCAGCTGGTGGAGGCGGCACCACTGGGCACGTGGTCGCTGCGGCTCGGCGGGCGCACGCCCGGGGAGATCGTGGCGCTGCCGGTGGCGGACGGCTGGCAGGGCGAGCTGCACGCGGCGTGGTGCCGGGCGGCGGTGCGCCAGCGGGACGCCGCGTGGTCACGAGCGCTGCTCGGCGATCCGTCAGCGCCGGAGGCGGGCGGTCCGGGGGCGGTGTCCCTGGCCGAACGCGCCAAGCTGCTCGGCACGCTGGGCGCCGCCGAACGGGCCGAGTGGGTGGCCGGCTTCATCGCCGCGCACGGCCTGTCCGAGGCCTTCCAGCTGCTCGGGGTGTGCGCGGTGCCGTGGGCGGCGCCGCTCGGGCGGGCCGTGGTGGACGCGCTCAACATCGCTCGGGACGCAGGGAGCTATCCATGGAGTTTCAGCGGGGTCATGGGCTTGGCGGAGCGCTGCCTCGACCCGTCCGAGGCCTCCCGGCTCGACGCGCTGCTGGCCGTACCCGACGAACCGGAGAACGCGTCGCCGGGAGCCGGGGGCTACTGGGCGGAGGCCTTCCAGCGCCTGGTGACGACCCTGCGTCTGCGTGCGGCGATGGCCGAGGAGCTGGGAGCGGCCTGATCCCCGCCCGCGCCCTCGGGGGCGGGCGCCCTGCGGCGAACGGCTGCCTCCGGGTGTGCCGACGGCCTGGGCGGCCGCCGGAGTCGGTCGCGGCCGGCGGCCCGACGACGGAGCCCCACCGCACCGGGAGCCCACCGGCTCCGGCCGGGCCGGGGCACCCGGGCCGGTCCGCCGGAGGCCTACGCCTCCGCGGGCTGGCGGGCGTTCGTCCGGACCCAGTCCACGATCGAGGCCGTCGTCGCACCCGGCGTGAAGATCTCCGCGACGCCCTTCTCCTTCAGCAGGGGGATGTCCGCCTCGGGGATGATCCCGCCGCCGAAGACGAGGATGTCCTCCGCGTCCCGCTCCCTGAGCAGATCGATCACGGCCGCGAAGAGCGTGTTGTGCGCTCCGGAGAGGATGGACAGCCCGATCGCGTCGGCGTCCTCCTGGAGCGCGGTGTCGACGATCTGCTCGGGGGTCTGGTGGAGCCCGGTGTAGATGACCTCCATACCGGCGTCGCGCAGGGCACGCGCGATCACCTTGGCCCCGCGATCGTGGCCGTCGAGCCCCGGCTTGGCCACCACCACGCGGATCGGACCGGCTGCCACACCCATCACTGCCTCCATGAAGCGACTACATCCATCCGTACCGACAAGTACCGCACACATCGGGCAAGCCGTACACGCCGCACCGCACGGACACCCCGCCCCGAACCGGCCGGGCAAGTGAACGAACGTTATCTCCAGCATCCCGCAACCGGCAGTTTCGCGGTGGATACCGAGGGGGAAATCACACGATGGGACAAGCGCAAGGGGAGCCGCACCGAGGTCGCCGTACGACCGCACCGTCCACCACGGGCCGCGACAGCACGGCACTTCGGCGAAAGCACGCAGGGCAAGCACCGCACGTACAGCACGCAGGGCAGACACGGCGCACCAGCGGGGAGCCTCGTCACCCCACCGATCGGGGACCTCCGTCGCACCACCGGCGTCACACACGCCACACGCCGCGCTCTGCCCCCGCAGCTCACGCGGCTCACGCCGCTCTCGCGGTCATCGCCGGCCGTCTTCGCAGCTGCTTTCCACGAGGGCACACGGGGGGCGGAGGCGTCCTCCCGCGTGCCGACAGGAGGTCGGCCATGAAGGTCACCAGGGCGGCTCTGCCCTTTCTTCCGTTCTGCGAGCGTCTGCTGCCGGGCAGACTGGCGGGACTCTCCCTGGCCCTGCTGAAGGCCACCGCCCTGGAGATCGCGATCCTGGCGGGGCACCTCCTCCTCTACCCGTCCGGCATCACCCAGGAGCGCCGCGCCCCCGTCCCGGCACTGCCGGAAGACGGCGCAGCCCAACTGCCCACGGAGGCCAAGCCGCCGGTCCTGCTGCTGCACGGATTCATCGACAACCGCTCGGTCTTCGTCCTGCTGCGCCGCAGCCTCGCCCAGCACGGCAGGCAGCAGATCGAGTCGCTCAACTACTCACCGCTGACCTGTGACATACGGGTCGCCGCCGAACGGCTCGGCCGGCACATCGAGGAGCTCTGCGAGCGCACGGGGGCCGACCGGGTCGACGTCGTCGGGCACAGCCTCGGCGGACTGATAGCGCGCTATTACGTGCAGCGGCTCGGCGGCGACACGCGCGTGCGGACCCTGGTCACGCTCGGCACGCCGCACTCGGGAACCCGGGTGGCGCCCTTCGCCGACGCGCACCCCATCGTGCGCCAGATGCGCCCCGGCTCACCGGTGCTCGACGAGCTCGCGCTGCCCGCCCCTGACTGCCGTACGCACTTCGTCAGCTACTGGAGCGACCTGGACCACGTGATGGACCCGCTGGAGACGGCGTGCATCGACCATCCCGATCTGACGGCGCAGAACGTGCGCGTGACCGGCATCGGACATCTCGCCCTGCCCGTGCACCCCGCCGTCGCCAACGGCATACGACAGGTTCTGGACACGGCACACGCGGGTGAACCGTCCACCGAACACACCGGCGGTCTGACGGTCGCCTGAGAATCGTCATACAGCGATCACTCAGCGCCGAAGCACCGATCAACCTCGAACAAACTTCGAACACAGGGCCAAACCCGTGCCCGTCGTCCGCCAAAACACGGCCGAATGCCCGTTTCCTGCGCGCGCGAAACCTGCCGAAGATTGTCGTGCCCGCGTACCGCCGGGTACAGTCGCCGCACTGCTCTGGCAGCCCCTGTTGTCGAGGCGAAAGAGAAGTTGGTGAACGACCGTCACCCGTCGGGGACCATGACCCCGGCTCCGGCTTCCGACGCCGCCTCCGCGCACTACGCGTCGTACGGCACCCAGGAAGCCCAGTACGGCGACTTCACCACGTACGGCGACTATGCCGCCACCGGTTTTGATCCCACCGGTACCCACGGCGCTGGTTTCGACGCCACCGGGCACACCACCGCGAGCTTCGCGACCGACCCCCTCTTCGGCGACATGCCGGGCAGCGGCCAGGACACGGGCAGTTACGACACCGGCCACTGGCCCACCGGCACGCACGAGAACGTGCACTACGACGCCTACGCGGCCCAGCACCACGCCGCCTACGACACCGGCGTCTACGACACGACCTCCTGGACGGCCGAGCAGCAGCCGATGTCGGCCATCCCGTCCCAGGCCCCCTCCCCCGACGCCACCGGGCAGTGGGAATCCGGCGCCTGGCTCCAGCCGGACCAGTCCGGCAACCCCGCGGACCGCACCCAGCAGTGGGAGTGGGGCACGCAGACCTTCGACACGGGCGCCTACGACGCCACGCAGTGGAACTCCGACGGCACCGCCGCACCGGAGCCCGACGCGTACGAGCACCCCGGCGAAACCTTCGACCAGCACGAGACCTCGACGTTCGAGCAGGTCGCCTACGACGCATCAACCGAAGCGGGCTTCCACGACGCCGCCGTGGAGGGCGACGAACCGGCCGCCACCGGTGAACTGCCCGTCGTCGCCCCGCTCCTGGACGGCCAGGAGGACGTCGCCCCCGCCCCGTCGGGGCGTGCGGCCTCGCGCGCCGCTTCCCGTTCGCGCCGCCGCACACCGCCCAAGCGCTCGGCGCTGATGACCATCGCGGTGCCCTCGGCCTGCGTGATGGGTGTCGCCGGCATCGCCGCCGCCTCCGTCGGCGGTTTCGCCGACGACAGTGCCGCGGAGGCGCGGACGACCGCGGCGGACGCGCAGCCGGTCAAGCCGGCCGCGGCCAACAACAAGCTGGACACCCAGCTCCAGAGCCTCTCCGCCGGCGCCGACGACTTCGCCGACCGGGCCAGCCGCACGCAGGAGCGCATCGACCTCAAGGCCCAGCAGGCGGCCGAGAGGAAGCGCGCGGCGGAGGAAGCGGCCCGCAAGGAGCGGCTGCGCCCCAAGTTCGCCCTGCCGGTCGCGCGGCACGGACTCAGCGCCTACTACGGCCAGTCCGGCATCAACTGGATGTCCCTGCACACCGGTATCGACTTCCCCGTCTCGTACGGCACGACCGTGATGGCCGCGACCGACGGCACCGTGCGCACCCAGTGGAACAGCGCGTACGGCAACATGATGATCGTGACCGCCAAGGACGGCACGGAGACGTGGTACTGCCACCTCTCCACCTACACGGTCCCCTCGGGTACGACCGTGAAGGCGGGCGATCCGATCGCCCGCTCGGGCAACTCCGGCAACTCCACCGGCCCTCACCTGCACTTCGAGGTGCGCCCGGCCGGCGGCTCGGCGATCGACCCGCTCCCGTGGCTGCGCAGCCACGGCGTCGACCCGACGTAACGTCCCGCCTGCCCCGCCGGTCCGGCCGGCGGGGCTCACCTCACCGGACTACAGCTTCTCCACCGGCGCGTACCGCAGCAGCAGCCGCTTCGGCTTGGTGTCCCCGAAGTCGATCGTCGCCTCGGCGTTGCCGCCCGTGCCCTTGACCGCGACGACGGTCCCGAGCCCGAACTGGTCGTGGGTGACGCGGTCCCCGACCGCCAGGGACACCACGGGCTTCTCCGAGGTGCGCCGCGTGGCGAAACCGGAGGCGCCCGACGCCGAAGAGCGCGAGCGGGACGACGACAGCGAGGCCGCCACCGCCGAGACCGGCCCGGAGGACGCGGGCGCGGTCGCTCCCGTCCGCTTCCACTCCACGTGGGTCGGCGGGATCTCCTCCAGGAACCGGGAGGGCGGGTTGTACGAGGGCTGGCCCCAGGCACTGCGCAGGGTGGACCGCGTCAGGTACAGCCGCTCCCGCGCACGGGTGATGCCGACGTAGGCCAGGCGCCGCTCCTCCTCCAGCTCCTTGGTCTGCCCGAGGGCGCGCATGTGCGGGAAGACGCCGTCCTCCATGCCGGTCAGGAAGACGACCGGGAATTCCAGGCCCTTGGCCGTGTGCAGGGTCATCAGGGTGATGACGCCGTCGCCGTCCTCCTCGTCGGGGATCTGGTCGGAGTCGGCGACCAGCGCGACCTGCTCCAGGAAGTCCGACAGCGTGGTCTGTTCGTCCTCGCCGCGCTCCTGCTCGAACTCCATGGCGACGGCGGCCAGTTCCTGGAGGTTCTCGATCCGGGTCTCGTCCTGCGGGTCGGTGGAGGCCTGGAGCTCGGCGAGGTATCCGGTGCGCTCCAGCACGGCCTCCAGAACCGTGGCCGGTCCGGCGCCGGACTCGACGATGGTGCGCAGATCCTCCATCAGCGTGTTGAACCGCTTGACGGCGTTGGTGGAGCGCGCGGCCATGCCGTACGCCTCGTCGACGCGCTTGAGCGCCTGCGGGAAGCTGATCTTCTCCCGCTGGGACAGGGCGTCGATCATCGCCTCGGCGCGGTCGCCGATGCCCCGCTTGGGGACGTTGAGGATCCGGCGCAGCGGCACCGAGTCCTCGGGGTTGGCGAGCACGCGCAGGTAGGCCAGGACGTCCCGGACCTCCTTGCGCTCGTAGAAGCGGACGCCGCCGACGACCTTGTAGGGCAGGCCGACGCGGATGAAGACCTCTTCGAACACGCGGGACTGGGCGTTGGTGCGGTAGAAGACGGCGACGTCGCCGGCCTTGGCCTCGCCGGCGTCCGTGAGGCGGTCTATCTCGTCGGCGACGAACTGCGCCTCGTCGTGCTCGGTGTCGGCGACGTAGCCGGTGATCCGGGCGCCGGAGCCGGCGTTGGTCCACAGGTTCTTGGGACGGCGGGACTCGTTGCGCTCGATGACCGCGTTGGCGGCGCTGAGGATCGTCTGCGTGGAGCGGTAGTTCTGCTCCAGCAGGATCGTCGTGGCGTCCGGGTAGTCCTCCTCGAACTGGAGGATGTTGCGGATCGTCGCGCCGCGGAAGGCGTAGATCGACTGGTCGGCGTCGCCCACGACGCACAGCTCGGCGGGCGGGACCTCGGCCTCGGGCGGTACGTCGACGGGGTGCTCGGAGGTGCCGACCAGCTCCCGGACGAGGGCGTACTGGGCGTGGTTGGTGTCCTGGTACTCGTCGACCAGCACGTGCCGGAAGCGGCGGCGGTAGTGCTCGGCGACGTCCGGGAAGGCACGCAGCAGGTTGACCGTCGTCATGATCAGGTCGTCGAAGTCGAGGGCGTTCGCCTCGCGCAGCCGCGACTGGTACATGGCGTAGGCCTGGGCGAGGGTCTTCTCGAAACCGTCGGTGGCCTGGGCGGCGAAGTCCTCCTCGTCGATCAGCTCGTTCTTCAGGTTGCTGATCTTGGCGCTGAAGGACTTCGGCGGGAAGCGCTTGGGGTCCAGGTCCAGGTCTCGGCAGACCAGGGCCATCAGGCGCTTGGAGTCGGCGGCGTCGTAGATCGAGAAGCTCGATGTGAAGCCGAGCTTCTTGCTCTCGCGGCGGAGGATCCGCACGCACGCGCTGTGGAACGTCATCACCCACATGGCGTTGGCGCGCGGGCCGACGAGCTGCTCGACGCGCTCCTTCATCTCGCCCGCGGCCTTGTTGGTGAAGGTGATCGCGAGGATCTGGCCCGGGTGCACGCCGCGCTCGGCGAGCAGGTGGGCGATGCGGTGCGTGAGCACGCGGGTCTTGCCGGAGCCGGCGCCGGCCACGATGAGCAGCGGGGAGCCGGAGTGGACGACGGCGGCGCGCTGGTTGTCGTTGAGCCCCTCCAGCAGCGCGGCGGTGTCCACGACCGGGCGGGGCGCGCCGTCCCGGTAGTAGGCGTCCCGGTCCGGGGGCGCGTCGAACTTCCCGCCGAACAGATCGTCCGGGATCGGCTCCGGAACGTGATCGTCCTCGGGCGGCGGCGGGGGCTCGTCCGCGGGGCCCCGCTGGGCCTGGAGGTTCGCCAGGAAGCTGTCGTCAAAGAGGCTGCTCATCGCTCTCCGAGTCTAGGGCGCCCCACTGACAGCCCGCCGCCGCCCTGAGAACATCGCCGGGCGCCCGGGCCCCCGCCAGCCGGCCGGCGGCGCATTGTCGCCCTCCATGACCGCATGATCACGACCTGCTACACCCCCCGCAATCATGGATGAAACAGGACCAGTCCCCCTCGGCCGTTCACACTCGGCAACGTTCATGACCGAGGTCACGAAAATGTATCGGGCATATCACCCATCAACCTTCACAGGGGCCACACGAGTTGGCTACCGTGCGACCAGGCCGCATGACCCCCACCGGCGAACGTCGCCGGGCCGCGCGGCCTCCGCCGAGTCCGGTGTGCCGCAGCGGCAGCCGGAGCCGGGGACCCAACCGTGAACCTGGGGTGAATCGGCCCGACTCCCTGTGCGGAGAAGGCCGTAGGGCAAACCTTCCGAACCACCCGCCCGAACCCGACAGCTAACCCGGTAGGCGGAACGTGGAAGGAGTCGCCTCCCTTGGCGTCGCACCGCAAGTCGCGTCCTACGGGTACGCGCGTGGCAGGCATACGGACCCCCGCCCTCGCAACGGCGGCCCTCACCTCCGTCGCCCTGCTGTCCCAGTCGGCCAATGCCGCCCCCGAGGCCGACGACAAGCCCAGCCTGGAAGAAGTCGAGAAGAAGGTCGACGACCTCTACCGCCAGGCGGGGTCGGCGACCGAGAAGTACAACGCGGCCAAGGAGAAGACGGCGAAGCAGCGCAAACGCGCCGACGCCCTCGTCGACGACGTCGCGAAGCGCACCCAGAAGCTCAACGAGGCGCGCGAGGAGCTGGGGTCCTTCGCCTCCGCCCAGTACCGAACCGGTGCCGCCGCCCCGGACACGGCGACGTTCCTGCTGGCGGACACCCCGCAGGACTACTTCGACCAGACCCAGCTGATGGACCGGATGACGGGCCGCCAGAAGGTCGCGGTCGACGACTACATCGCACAGCAGTCCGAGACGATGGAGAAGCGCCAGGAGGCCACCGAGAGCCTGGAGGCGCTCACCGAGTCGCAGGGCGACCTGAAGACCGCCAAGGCGACCGTCCAGCGCAAGCTCGCCGACGCGCGCCGGCTGATGTCGAAGCTGACCGCCGAGGAGAAGGCCCGGCTCGCGGCGATCGAGAAGGAGAAGCAGGAGGAGGCGGCCCGCAAGGCCGACGAGCTGGCCCGGCAGCAGGCCGCCCAGCAGCAGGCACGGGAGGAGGCCGCCCAGCAGCAGGACAGCGGCTCCTCGTCGTCGGCTTCGGCGGACTCCGGCTCGTCCTCCTCGACGGCCCCGGCCGACTCCTCGTACGCCACCAAGGCCGACAAGGCGCTCGCCTTCGCCCGCGCGCAGATCGGCAAGCCGTACGTGTGGGGCGCCGTCGGCCCCGGCTCCTACGACTGCTCCGGCCTCACCCAGGCCGCCTGGAAGGCCGCGGGCGTCACCCTGCCGCGCACCACCTACGACCAGGTGAACGCCGGCACCACGGTCCCGCTCTCCCAGGCCCAGCCCGGTGACCTGGTCTTCTTCTACGACGACGTCACCCACGTCGGGATCTACATCGGCAACGGCATGATGATCCACGCCCCGAAGCCCGGCACGTACGTGCGCGAGGAGTCGGTCTACTACGACGGCGAGTCGGCCATCCACAGCGTGGTGCGGCCGGCCTGAGAGGTCTCGTCACGCCTTTCGAGGGGCACGCGCGCGTGCCCCTCCCGTAACGCGTGCGGCGCTCTCTAGCATCGGCGCTATGTCGGGTCCCTCCCCGTTTGCCACCTGGTGGTCGACGTACGCGCTGGCGACCGGCGTCGTGTCGGTCGGTCTCGACTCGGCGGGGTACGCGGTCCTCTCCCGCATCGCCCTCGCCCTGGCCTGCGCGGCCTGGCTGGTGGCGGCCGCGGGCCTCGCCCAGCGGGCACGGGGCGGGTTGCGGGCGCAGACGCCGGCCGCGCTCACGGCCGTGGCGGCCACCGCCGTCCTCGGCACCGGGTTCTCCGCGGCCGGCCTTCAGCTCCTCGCCGAGGCGCTGCTGGCGCTCGCGATGCTGCTCTGGGCGGTGCTGCTCACCGCGGAGGCCGGCGGGCGGCGCGGCACGGTGTTCCTGCGCTGCGTGGCCACCCAGGGGCTCGCGGTGCTCGGCGCCACGCTCGCCGCGGCCGATACGTCGGCCTGGCTCGCCCACGCGGCCCTGGTGCTGTTCTGGCTGGGCCTCGCGCTCTACGGCTTCGCCCTGTTCCGCTTCCAGCCCCGGCAGGTGGAGGAGGGGCGCGGGGACCACTGGCTCGCGGCCGGCGCCCTCGCCGTCTCCGCGCTGGCCGGGGCGCAACTCCTCAGCGCCGACAGCGCGCGCCTGTACCTGTGGAACGAGGACAACACCGACGTCCTGCGCACGACGTGCGTCACGCTGCTCGTGCTCGCGCTGGTCGCCTGCGTCGCCCTGCTCCTCGCGGAGCTCTTCTGGCCCCGCCACCACTACGACGTGCGGCGCTGGGCGACCGTGTTCGCCGCGGTGGTGACGGCCGCGGCCACCCTGGCGGTCGCCGCCGCCCTGGACGTCCCCTGGCTCGACGCCGCCGGAGAGGTGCTGCTGTGGGTCGCGGTGGCCGCCTGGCTCGGGTGCACCGCCTGGGCGCTCACCTCGGCCCGGGCCGGCGCCCGGCGCTCCCGGGTCAGGTCCAGAGCACGGCGATGAAGATGTTCGCCGTCGTCAGCAGACCGACCAGGCCGAACAGGCCCTTGTCCACCTTCTCGTCGTCCCGCTTCACATAGACCAGGCCGAGGATCACGACCAGCAGGGCCAGCTTCACGCCGATCTTGATGTTGTTCACGGACTGGTCGTCGGCCTGGTTGAGACCGACCAGGACCACACCGGTGACCAGCATCGTGAGCGCGCCGTGCAGCATCGCGGGGGTGTAGCGGGCGGTACCCTCGCCCATCGCCTTCATCTGGGTGAGGAAGCCGCCCAGGAGCGAGGCGATGCCGATGATGTGGAGGCCGACGAAGAGGTGGATGAGTACGTCCATGAGGCCGGAGCCTAATCAGGGCCCCCGGACCGCCCGACACCGGCCCAGTGATGCATATATGCGCCCCATAGCACCCGATCACGGTCACTCGCTCACGATTCGGCGCATCGGTCATCACGCTGAGTGAAGCAGTCGGCGTCGAGACGGGACCACGGTCGCATACGGTCACCGCCGGTCCTCTCGGGACACTTCCGCACACCTGCCACCGGCCCATCACGGCGGCGTTTAGCGTCCTCCACCAGGTGACCGGCTCCCCACCGCCGCCCGGGCCAGGGGCGGCAGTCGGACACCACCGCCGAAAAGGTCCGGCGGCGATCCGCTCCCCCTGTGCGGGCCGTCGCCGGACGCGCAGGCCGCCCGTCCGCTCCCCCCGGCGGCCGCACGCACCCGTCGGCGGTCGAGGAAAGGACGTGGCCCCCAGGTGGCAGCGCACCGCAAGCCCCGACAGCGCTCGATGGGTGGCGGCAAGGCCCGTACGGCCGCCACGATCGCCCTCGCGGGCGCGGCGACGGCGACGGGTTTCGACGGAACCGGACACGCCGAACCACAGCTCACCCCCGGCCAGGTCAAAGCCAAGGTGGACAAGCTGTACCAGGAGGCGGAGGTAGCCACCGAGAAGTACAACGGCGCGAAGGAGAAGGCCGAAGCAGCCGGGCAGCGGCTGAGAAACCTCCAGGACCAGGCGGCGCGCAAAGAGGAGCGGCTCAACTCCGCCCGGGAGGCCCTGGGTTCGGTCGCCGCCGCGCAGTACCGGGCGGGCGGCCTCGATCCCGCGGTGCAGCTCGCCCTCTCCGACGATCCCGACCGGTACCTGGAGAACGCCGAGTTCGTCGAGCGGGCCGGCAGCCGGCAGAACGCCGCCGTCGCGGGTGTGCGCAAGCAGCTCCGGGAGATCGAGCAGCTGCGCGGGGCCGCCCACATCGAGCTGACGTCCCTGAAGTCGCGCCGGGCGGAGCTGAAGCAGCACAAGAAGACGATCACCGGCAAGCTCGGCACAGCACGCCAGCTGCTGTCCCGGCTCGGCCCGCAGGAACGTTCCCTGTCCGGCACGTACCAGGACCGCGCCTCGCGCTCGACGGGCGCACGGGAGACCCTCGCGGCCCCCGGCTCCGCCTCGTCCCGGGCGACCGACTCCCGCGCCGCCGCCGCCGTCTCCTACGCCTACCAGAAGCTCGGCAGCCCCTACGTCTGGGGCGCCACCGGCCCGAACGCCTTCGACTGCTCGGGTCTCGTCCAGGCCGCGTACCGCGCCGCGGGCGTCTCCCTGCCCCGCACGACGTACTCCCAGATCGCCGCGGGCCGCCGCGTCGCCCGCTCCGAACTCCTCCCCGGCGACCTGGTCTTCTTCTACGCCGGCATCAGTCATGTCGGCATCTACGTGGGCAACGGCCGCATGATCCACGCCCCGAACCCCTCGGCGCCGGTACGCGTCGCCCCACTCGACGAGATGCCGTACGCGGGGGCGACGCGGGTGGTGTGAGCGCCGCCGGCGAGCGCCGCTGTCAGACCAGCCGGCGAGCCGTCGCCCAGCGCGTCAGCTCGTGCCGGTTGGAGAGCTGGAGCTTCCGCAGCACCGCCGAGACGTGCGACTCGACGGTCTTCACGGAGATGTACAGCTGCTTGGCGATCTCCTTGTACGCGTAGCCCCGGGCGATGAGCCGCAGCACCTCGCGCTCGCGCTGGGTCAGGCGGTCCAGATCCTCGTCGACCGGCGGTGCGTCCGTGGAGGCGAAGGCGTCGAGGACGAAGCCGGCCAGCCGGGGCGAGAAGACCGCGTCGCCCTCCTGGACACGGAAGACGGAGTTCACGAGGTCCGTGCCGGTGATCGTCTTGGTGACGTACCCGCGGGCGCCGCCGCGGATCACGCCGATCACGTCCTCCGCGGCGTCCGACACGGACAGCGCCAGGAAGCGGACCGGCTGTTCGGTGTCGCCCATCAACGGGGCACAGCGGCGCAGCACTTCGACGCCGCCGCCGCCCGGCAGGTGCACGTCGAGGAGGACCACCTCGGGCCGGGTCGCGGTGATCACCGTGACCGCCTGGTCGACGTCCGCGGCCTCGCCGACGACCTCGACACCGGTCTGCTCGGTCTGCCCGATCTCGGCCTGGACCCCCGTACGGAACATGCGGTGGTCGTCCACGAGGACCACGCGCACGCGACGCCCCGGCCCGCCGCCCGACTCCGCGGGTCCGGCCGCCTCCGCCGGTCCCGCCGTACCGTTCGCCTCGGTCGGGTCGCTCATGACGTCTTCTCCGCCCTCTCCATCTCCAGCTCGACCTCCGTGCCGCCGTCCGGCACCGCGCGCAGCCGCGCCGTACCGCCGTTGCGCTCCATGCGGCCGATGATCGATTCTCTGACACCCATCCGGTCGGCGGGTATCGAGTCGAGGTCGAAACCGGGGCCGCGGTCCCGGACGGACACGAAGACCGTCTTCCCCTCGACCTCGGCGAAGACCTGCACGGCGCCGCCCTCGCCACCGTACTTGGCTGCGTTCACCATTGCTTCCCGCGCGGCCTGCATCTGTGCGGCGATCCTCTCGTCGAGCGGGCAGTCGCCGACGACCACGACCTCGATGGGCACGCCGTGCTTGTCCTCCACCTCGGCCGCGTTGCGCCGCACGGCGTCGGCGAGGGTGGTGGGTTCGTCGGCCTCGTCCTTGCCGGTGCCCTCGGGTTTGTAGAGCCAGGTGCGCAGGTCGCGCTCCTGGGCACGGGCCAGGCGGCGGACCTCGTTCGCGTTCTCCGCGTTGCGCTGGATCAGCGTGAGGGTGTGCAGCACCGAGTCGTGCACATGGGCGGCGACCTCCGCGCGCTCCTGGGCGCGGATGCGCATCAGGCGCTCCTCGGAGAGGTCCTGCGTCATACGCACCAGATACGGCCCGGCGAGCAGCGTTATGCCGACGAGGACCGCGAGGGCCGCCTGGAGGACGGAGCCGAGGTGGGCCGCGGACCCCTGGAGGACGAAGATGCCGGAGACGCCGGCCGTCACCAGCAGCACGCCGCCCACCGAGCGCAGAAGCGTGACCGTGCGCCTGCGGCGGCCGACCTCGGCCCAGCGGGCCCGGCGGGCGTTGTCCGCCTGCCGCCATACCAGGGCGACGCCCGCGCCGACGAGCACGGTCGGCCAGAGGTACGCCCGCGCTCCCCCGCTGAGGTTCACGTTGCCCACGAAGACCATGGCCACCACGACCATGAGGAGCAGGGCCACCATCTGGCCCTTGTCGGGCCTGCGCGCGACGCGTCTGCGGCGGCCGTCGGGCGAGGTCTCCGCGGCCGGCGGCGCCGGCGGCTTCTGCGCCTCGACACCGCCGACCCCGAGCGGGACGAAGAACCAGAACGCGGCGTACAGCAGCGCACCGAGGCCGTCGGCCATGAACAGGCCGACGAAGACGAGCCGTACCCAGATCACGGGCAGCCCGAGGTGCCCGGCGAGGCCCCGCGCCGCGCCCCCGAGCCAGCGTCCGTCACTGCTGCGGTAGAGCTTGCGCGGCGGCCGCGGTTCGGCGAGTGGCGCTGCTGCGGCTTCCGACATGCCATTGATGGTCACATGTGCGGGAGGCCGGAGCATCAGGGTCGGCCCCTGATGCTCCCCTGATCTCCGCGGGCCGCTCCTCGAACGCTTCCCGAGCCGCCCCTCAGGGCCGATATCAGGGTCCGGCCAGGGTCGTTCCGACTCCCGCCGGGGCGTCGCGCCCGTCACCATGGACCCATGACCGATCACGAGCACGCCGCGACGGGTCCGGGACCCGGCTCCGGCCCGCGCCCCGCCCCGGGCGCCGGGCCGCAGGGTGCCGCGCCCGCCGCGGGTCCCGCGCCCGGCCGCGCGGACACGGGAGAGCAGGGAGGAGCGCCCGGCCCGGCCGCCCCCGCCGAAGACGGTGTCCCACCGGGGCCGCCCCACGCGTTCCGCCGCGACCGCCGGCACAAGACCCTGGCCGGCGTCTGCGCGGGGCTCGGACGGCAGTGCGACATGGACCCGGTGATCTTCCGCATCACCCTCGCCGTGCTCTCCGCCACCGGCGGCATAGGCCTGCTCTTCTACGGTTTCACCTGGCTCTTCGTCCCGTACGACGACGAGGAGAAGAACGAGGTCCGCAAGCTGCTCACCGGCCGGGTCGACGGCCAGGCCCTGGCGGCCGTGCTGTTCGCGCTGGTCGGCTGCGGGGTGTTCCTGACGATGCTGAACAACGGCGGGGTGCTGACCTTCGCCGTCGTCCTCTCCCTCCTCCTCGCGGGCGCCGGCTACTGGTCGCGCCACCGCGGCGCTCCCAGCCCCGACCCGCTGGCCGCGCAGGCCGTCGCCGACGCCCCGCCGGAACCCCAGGCACCCCCGGTGTTCCTCACCACCCCCTCCTGGTGGCGCGACCCGATCGTCAAGGACGGCACCCACATTGGCGGCACGGGCTACCTGTGGGGCCCCCGCGACCCCCATGACCTGGACATCGCCGCAGCCCTCAACATCGGCCTCGGCAATCGGCCGCGTGCCCGCGAGGACATACCCGCCCCGCGCCCCCGGCCGCCCCAGCGCGGGCCACGCTCGATCGGCGGCTGGGTCTTCCTGCTGGCCCTCCTCGCGGGAGCCCTGGGCACGAGCCGCACGTGGGACGGCCACCCGCTCGGCACCAGTCTTCAGACGGGCCTGGCCTGTGCGCTCGCCGTCCTGGGCCTGGGAATCGCCGTCAGCGCCTTCCTGGGCCGGACCGGCGCCGGCTCGGTCTTCCTGGCGATCATCACGGCCGGCCTGCTCGCCGGCGCGGCGGCCCTGCCCAAGGACATCGACACCCACTGGGCGCGCACCACCTGGCAGCCCGCCGCGGCGGCGGACGTACGGCCTCGGTACGACCTGGGTACCGGCGTCGGCACCCTGGATCTGAGCAAGCTGGACGTGTCCGGGAAGCAGACGGTCACGACACGGGCGGAGGTCGGCATGGGCCGGATCAAGGTGCTCGTGCCCGAGGACGTGACCGTGCGACTGAACGTCGAGGTGGGCATCGGCGACCTCCAACTGCCCGGCGACGACCCGAAGGACGTGGACGTGCAGCCGGACCAGCACAAGGAGATCACCCTCTCCCCCGCCGAAGGCGTCGAGAAGTCCGGCACCATCGACCTGGACCTCCAGGTCGGCATGGGCCAGGCGGAGGTGACCCGTGCTGCGTCATGAACTCCAGCCCGGAAAGCTGATCGCGGGCCTCGTCCTCGTCCTGGCGGGCGTCCTCTACGCCGGTGACGCGGGCGGCGCCTGGGAGATCCCGTGGTTCGTGGTGATCCCCCTCGTCACCGGCGGGCTGTGCGTCGTCGGTGCGGTGGCGGTCATGACGGGCAGCGCACGGCGCCGCCGCACGCGGGGCCGTACGGGCGCGGACCTGACGTGATGGTGACCGGCCTGCTAGGGGTATCCGATGCTCCGCTGCCGTCGCCGTGACCGCAGCGCGGCGTCGAGGGACAGCAGGGGCGCGCCCGCGAGGATCAGAGGGGTCCAGGCCATGAGGTAGGCGAGGTCGTTGCCGTAGTAGTACGGGTCGGACGCCCAGCTCACGGTCAGCCACAGGCTGAGGGAGATCAGCGCGCCGCCGAGTGCGGCCAGACGGGCGAGGAGGCCGAGCAGCGTGCCGATGCCGACGGCCAGTTCACCGAAGGCGATGGCGTAGCCGAACCCGACAGGGCTTTTGAGGGAGAGGTCGACCAGGGCGGGAATGGCGGAGGAGTCGCGCACGGCACGCATCATGTCGCCGATCGACCCGGCCCCGGAGTCCTTCATGAAGGCGCTGTCGGTGAGTTTGTCCAAGCCGGCGTAGATGAAGGTGACGCCGAGGAAGATGCGCAGGGGCAGCAGGGCGTAGCGGGTGGCGTTGTCCCGCCAGCCTCCCCCGTTGCCGGAATGGGGGGAGTGCGTGTCCGTTCGCATACCGTGAGTCATCGCTGCTAGCCGCCTCTCGCCGCCGGTGCCGAGACCCCCTCACTGACCATACGTACGACAAACGAACCGCGCTCAATCCTGTGGCACCGGGCTGATGTGTGGTGCCGGTGGTGCCCGCTGCCCCGGGAGGCTCCGTCGGTCACTCCGTCACGTCGACTTCGTACCGGTTCGTCTCCACCCCGGCCGCAGTCACGACCTGCACCTCCACCCTCCCCGGTTCCACATCCGCCGGCACCGGCACCGTCAGCAGCGTGTCCGTGGGGTTGCGGAACCCTCCGGGAACCGGGATCAGCGGCACGTGGACGTGCACCGCGCCCACGCGCACGACCATCCGGGCCAGCCGGTCGGCCCCCTGCGCACCCGGTGGCACGAATCCCGCACCGCGGATCTCGATGTCGTCCCCCGTGCGGATCGGCCCGTCCAGGTCGCCCGCCTCCCGGGCCCGGACCACGGAGAGGATGACCGGCCGACCGCCCTCCGCGTACTTCCCGGCGAGATACGTCGCCGCCGACACCAGCACCACCACCGCCAGCCCCCACGGCAGATCCGGCAGTTGCTCCGGCCGCCTGGCCAGCCGTACCGCCGCGAACACCAGGGCGACCCCGCTGATCACCACGTACTGGATGTCGGCGAAGGTGCCCCGGCCCGCGTCGTCGGTCAGCAGGTCGGCGGCCCGGGGCCGGTCGGCACGCACCTTCTGGAGCCGTTGCCCCAGCACCCGCAGCCCGACCACCCGCCGCACGAGCACGGCGATCCCGCACAGCACGGCGAGCACGGTCACGACCCCGGCGCCCCGGGCGAGGTCCAGCCCGGAGAGCAGCGCGTCCCGCTCCCGGTGCCGGGAGGCGGCGGCCAGCCGCCCCGCGAGGACGAGCACCGAGTAGGCCACGAAGAGCACCCATGCCGCGGCGACCGTGCGGGAGGTGGACAGGCGGTTGTCCTCACCGATCACGGGCGCCAGCACACCGCCCTTCGCCCGGTGGAACCACGACGCGGCGGTCAGCGACGAGGCCAGCACCAGGGCCGCGGCCAGCCCGGCCGTACGCGCCGCCGTCCAGCCCGCACCGACCGCCGTGAGGGCCTGCCCGAGCAGCAACAGCACCACGGCGGCCCACACGACACCCGCCGTGCGCCGCCACAGGCCCGTCAACCAGGCCTGGCCCTCGGCCCGCCCCCGCTCGGCGACGTGCTCGGCGGACTGAGCCAGTTCCTCGGAGACCCACTGCCGGGAGGCGGAAGCGGAGTGTGCCACCGCGGCCGGCAGCCCCTGCCCGGCGGCGAACTCGTCACGTCTGCGCAGGAACGCCGCGACGGCCCGCCGGTGCCCCTCGCGCGCCCCGTGCGGGCAGTCCCCGCAGGCGCATCCGCCCCCGTGAGCGCCTCCGGGCCCGCCCGGCCGACCACCGGGGTAACCGCCGGCGTATCCCTCGGCACAGACACCCGCACGCGCGTACCCGCCCGGGTCCGCGCCGCCCTGTCCCGCCTCCCGCATCGCCACGCCCGACGCCCGCCTTCCCGCGACCCAACCACCGCCGGCCTTCCGGACCCCGGAAACACCGCTGTGCAACTCCCGTGCGACGACAGCGAATTGTGCCCTACACCACCCGGCTCACGTTCGCCCGGACTGGCCAACACGGGTGAAGTTCGGCGTGCCGTGTTGACCCGGCTGGGAGAATTCCCCTATGGCCGAGACCATCCAGCGTGACGGGACCTGGGCCTTCGACGGCGACACGCTCCGGATCACGCCCGGCCTGCACCGCTCCGTGCCGTTGCTCCGGCGGACGTACGGGGAGATCTCCGTGCCGCTCGTGGCGGTGTCCGGCGTCGTCCTGGAAGCCGCCCGCGGGCACGGGCGGCTGCGGTTACGGCTGCGCGAGGGCGCCGACCCCCTGCTCCAGGCGACCGGCGGGCGGCTGCCGGACGCTGCCGACCCGTACCGGCTGACCGTGGACGCCGACCGGACGGGGGCAGCCGAGTACGTCGCCCAGGAGATCCGCCGCGCGCTGCTCCTCGACCGGGTCCCGCAGTCGCGGACGGAGGCCTATCTGCTGCCCGGCCCGCCGGTTCCGGTGTCGGTGCGCACCTCGGACGGGACGGTCTCCTTCGACGGCACGCGGATACGGATCGACTGGGCCGACACCTCCGAACGGGTCAAACGCGCCACCGGCCCGCGGATCATCACCATGGGCGACCTCGTGCGGGTCGAGTGGTTGCCGAACACCCGCCACGAGGACGGTTCGCTGCGCTTCGTGACCCGCGAGACGGTGTTCTCGAAACTCCCGCCGGACAAGGACCCGTACGCCCTGGACCTGTGGGGCAGCGCCCGCCGCGACCTGCTCAGCGCGCTCGTCGCGACGGCCGTCACCGCCCGGCTGCCGCACCCGTTCACGCGCACCGCAGCCGCCACCGCCACCGGCCAACTCCCCGCCAGCGCCACCCCCGCGGCGCCGCCCGCCTCCGATCACCACGACGTACTCCTGCGGCGGCTGCGCGAGCTGGGCCTGCTGCACCGCGACGGCGTCCTCACCGACGAGGAGTTCGCGAGGACGAAGGCGGCGGTGCTGCGCGGCTTCTGACCCGGCCCAGCAGACCCGGCGCGAGCCCAGCAGACCCGGCGTCAGCCCAGCAGGCCCGGCTCGCTCCGGCTGACGTCCTCCCACATGGGCTGGTAGTTGATCCACGCCACCAGGTCGCCGCCCAGCTGCTCGCGCGTCGCCACCGCCATCCGGTGATCGATGCGGACCGGTCGCCCGGCCGCCTGGGCCGTCAGCTGCACCTGGCAGGAGCGCTCCATCGACACGAACCACCAGGCCGCCGCGTCCACCGAGTCGCCGACGGTCAGCAGCCCGTGGTTGCGCAGCACGAGCGCCTTGCGGGAGCCGAGCACCTCGGCGATGCGCCGTCCCTCCTCGGCGTCGACGGAGACGCCGGTGTACGTGTCGTAGAGGGCGTGATCCTCGTAGAAGGCGCAGCTCTCCTGGGTGATCGGCTCCAGCAGCTCGCCGAGGGCCGCGAGCGCCCGGCCGTGCACCGAGTGGCAGTGGGCGACGGCGACCACGTCCGGCCGGGCCGCGTGGACCTGGGCGTGCACGGTGAAGGCCGCCTGGTTGACGTGGTAGCCGCCCTCGACGACCTGTCCGTCCTGGTTGGCGAGCACGAGGTCGCTCACAGTGACGTGCCGGAAGGGCATCCCGAACGGGTTGACCCAGAAGCAGTCGGTGAATTCCGGATCGCGGGCGGTGATGTGCCCGGAGACGCCGTCCTCGTAGCCGAGCCGGCCGAAGATCCTCAGGGCACCCGCGAGCCGTTCCTTGCGGTGCCGGCGCTCGTCCTCGACCGAGTCGTGCATCGGCGGCATGGCGAACCGCAGTCGGTCGGTTGGCAAGGGCAGGGGCGGCGTGGGCCCGTGCATAGGTCCTCCAGCACTGGTTCTGCGTACGGGCGGAAGTTACCGTCCGTGAGGCCGGGAAGAACAGGAACGATTCGTGAAGATGCCACGAGCGCCCCTGTGAGCACCGTGTGCCCATCCGTGTGCCCCCGGGCTCCCCCACCCCACGAATAGCCGACAGAAGATGTCGGATTTCGGCGCGACACTCGTCGTATGACAGCGAACTGGGCGGCTTTCGCCACCGCCGAACCGGATCTGGCCGACACCGTCGAGAAGCGCTTCGGCGCCTACACCCACCACATCCTCGCCACCCTCCGCAAGGACGGTTCGCCCCGCACCAGCGGCCTGGAGGTGCGGTTCCTCAACGGCGAACTGTGGCTCGGCATGATGCCGGACTCGCTCAAGGCCCTCGACCTGCGCCGCGACCCGCGCTTCGCACTCCAGGCGAACCCCGGTGACGGCACGGGCATGGGCGGCGGCGACGTCCGGATCAGCGGCCGGGCGATCGAGGTCGACGACGTGGAGACGAAGGCCGGATACGTCGAAGAGGTGGAGCCGCCCGAGCAGTTCCACCTCTTCCGCACCGAGCTGACGGAGGTCGTACGGACCTACATCGAGGACGACACGTATCTCGTCGTCCAGGTCTGGACGCCCGGCGCGCCCCTGCGCACGGTCAAGCGCACCTAGGCAGGGGGGTCACTCCCACTCGATCGTCCCCGGCGGCTTCGAGGTCACGTCGAGGACGACGCGGTTGACGTCCTTGACCTCGTTGGTGATCCGGGTCGAGATCTTCGCCAGGACCTCGTAGGGCAGGCGCGACCAGTCGGCCGTCATGGCGTCCTCGGACGAGACGGGGCGCAGCACGATGGGGTGGCCGTAGGTGCGCCCGTCACCCTGGACGCCGACGCTGCGGACGTCCGCGAGGAGGACCACCGGGCACTGCCAGATGTCCCGGTCGAGACCGGCCGCCGTCAGCTCCTCGCGGGCGATGGCGTCGGCCTCGCGCAGCAGGTCCAGGCGCTCCTTGGTGACCTCGCCGACGATGCGGATGCCGAGGCCGGGGCCGGGGAAGGGCTGGCGCTGGACGATCTCCTCCGGCAGGCCCAGCTCCTGGCCGACCATGCGGACCTCGTCCTTGAAGAGCTTGCGCAGCGGCTCGACGAGCTCGAACTCGATGTCGTCAGGGAGGCCGCCCACGTTGTGGTGGGACTTGATGTTGGCCGTGCCGGTGCCGCCGCCGGACTCGACGACGTCCGGGTAGAGGGTGCCCTGCACGAGGAAGGCGACCTCGGGACCCTCCTCCTGGAGGATCTCCAGCTGCGCCTGCTCGAAGACCCGGATGAACTCGCGGCCGATGATCTTCCGCTTCTCCTCGGGGTCGGAGACCCCGGCCAGCGCCTTGAGGAACCGCTCCTCCGCGTCCACGACCTTCAGCTGGACGCCGGTCGCGGCCACGAAGTCCTTCTCGACCTGCTCGGTCTCGCCCTTGCGCATCAGGCCGTGGTCGACGTACACGCAGGTCAGCTGGGAGCCGATGGCCTTCTGGACGAGGGCCGCGGCGACCGCGGAGTCCACGCCGCCGGACAGGCCGCAGATGGCGCGCTTGTCGCCGACCTGCTCACGGATGGCGGCGACCTGCTCCTCGATGACGTTGCCGGTCGTCCAGTTCGGGGTGAGCCCCGCGCCGCGGTACAGGAAGTGCTCCAGCACCTGCTGTCCGTGCGTGGAGTGCATCACCTCGGGGTGGTACTGGACGCCGTAGAGCTTCTTCTCGTCGTTCTCGAAGGCGGCGACGGGTACGACGTCCGTGGAGGCCGTGACGGAGAAGCCCTCGGGGGCGGCCGAGCAGGCGTCGCCGTGCGACATCCAGACGGGCTGCTCGGCGGGGGTGCCCTCGAAGAGGGTGGAGGACACCTTGGAGACGTGCAGGTCGGTGCGGCCGTACTCGCGGGCGCCGGTGTTGTCGACGGTGCCGCCGAGGGTGCTCGCCATCAGCTGGAAGCCGTAGCACATACCGAAGACGGGGACGCCGGCCTCGAAGATCTCGCGGTCCAGGCTGGGCGCGCCCTCCGCGTAGACCGACGAGGGGCCGCCGGAGAGGATGATCGCCGCGGGGTTCTTGGCGAGCATCTCCCGGACCGGCATGGTGCTCGGCACGATCTCGCTGTAGACCCGCGCCTCGCGGACACGACGGGCGATGAGCTGGGCGTACTGCGCGCCGAAGTCGACGACCAGGACGGTGTCGGCGGCGTTGGCAGCGGGAGTCGCTGATGACACGGGGTGCCTTCCGGCGGTGGGGCGGGGGTCTTGTGCCACCCGATTCTACCGGGGGGCCGCCGGGCTCCTTCCGTGCACCGGACGACCACCCCCGTCTCAGGATGCGAACCGGCTTGGACGGCCCCCGGGGGCGGTGCATACTTGCCCCCATGTTCAAGCACCAGACGTTCGTCTTTACCTATGGCATCCGGCCCGCCGGACGCCATGGTCGTGCTGCTTGAGCAACTGACAAGCGACTTCCCAGGCGCCCCGGGCCGACAAGGCCCGGGGCGCCTGCGTTCGTCCGGGCCGTGCCGCCCCGGGGCAGCCCCTGACGACGAGGAGCCCCCTATGACCGCCATCGACGTGACCGGCGCCCGCACCACCGAAGCCGCCGGCGTGATCACCGGAGCCCGCGAGCGCATCGACGCCCTCGACGACCGGATCATCGGCCTGATCCAGGAACGGGTGGCCGTCTCGGCCGTCATCCAGGAAGCCCGGATCGCCTCCGGCGGCCGGCGCGTGAACCTGTCCCGCGAGATGGACGTGCTCGGCCACTACAGGGAGGCGCTGGGCAAGCCCGGCACCGCGCTCGCGATGACCCTGCTGGAGCTGTGCCGGGGCAAGATCTGAAACCACATTCGCGGGACAGACGTACGACCCCTCCTCACCCGGACGGCGCGTGACCGCCCCCGCGGCATCTCGTTGGTCCCGGTGTCCGTGCCAGCCAGGGGCGGGCCCGAAAGAACCACGCGTGGCTCACTGGAGCGATGAGACGCACGGATCGTGCCGTGCGTCGTGGGACCTCGCTCCAGGAAAGTGACCGGACGGCAGGGGACAGCAGCCCGGTCACCCAAGAGACGGTCGGCTCCGGGGACGCCCGGGGCCGACCGGCGGACCTTGCATAAATGCACAAGTCTGGGTCAAACGGTTGCGGGCGCCGCATTCATCCAGCACGATGCCTACACGGTCCAAGTCCCCCCGCGGACCCCCGCATTGCCCCATTGCCAGAGGTACAGACCAGCGGCGCACCCCCCGGCGCCGCTTCCAGGCACCGGCGCTGCCCTGACGTCGGTGCTGACGAGAAGAAGGGCCCCGCGGCTCCACCCCGCGGGGCCCTTCGCTCTGCTCAGGTGCGCGTGACCGTCCCGCAGTCGCCGCCGTCGCCGCGTTCGAGCTCCCTGCTCCGGTCGTACGGGTCCGTCGCCGGGCCGCTCGGCTCGGGGCCCGCGGACCTGCTCGACGAGAACTCCGGGTGCAGGTAGCCGTCGTTGACGAAGCAGGAGGAGTTGCCTATCTCCTGGTCGTAGTGCATGAGGAGCAGGCGGCCGGGGGTGACCTGGTAGCGGCCGGGGTCGGCGAGTTCGACGTCGAGGACCCGGCGCACGATGGTGCGGGTGACCTCGGTGGGGCCGTCCGCCCGGACGACGGGGTAGACGAAGGTGTAGTCGGCGCGCACGGCCACACCTCCCTGCGTGCCCTTCTTGAACGTCATGCGCCCACGGGTCTTGATCACGTCGCCGGCCGGCCGTACCTCGTCGGGGTCGAAGCGGCTGAACAGCGTCACCGGGTCGTGCTCCTCGCTCGGGGAGCGCAGGCCGGTGTCGAGATCGTCGAGGAGCGCGGGCTGCTTGGGGTCGAGCACGGAGAGCGCGGCCGTGGGGCGGGCCCCGCGTACGGTCTTCGGGTCGAGATTGGCGCCCACCAGCAGCTTCTTCGTCAGTTTCAGCGCCTCTTCCACCCGGCCCCGGGAGACCGCTCCGACGGCCTTCGCCTCGGGCAGGACGATGCCGGCCTCGCCGTCGGCCCAGCGCTCGGCAGGTGAGCCGGCGAAGGGCCGGTCCAGGGTGGGGGTTTCAGGGTCCGAAGCACCGGGCGCGGCGGTGGGCGCCGTCGACTCGGCGGGCAGCGGTGAGGCCTCGGCGGCCCGGGGTTCCCCGGTGCCGAAGGGGTCGCCGGGCAGCAGCGAGGGCTTCAGCGCCACCAGCGCCACGGCCACGGCGACGGGCACACCGAGCACGGCCCACAGCTTGCGGCGCCGGGCGGCGCGGCCGTTCATCTCCTTCCCCCAAGCTCTCGACTTCGCTCGACCAGGGGGGACCCCCATGGCCGGACCGGTGCGCCACCCGGGCGGCACCTCGCCCCGGGCGTCCTGTTCGCGCAGCCGCTCGGTCACCATGCGGGCCCGCGCGGACGGCTCCTTGGGAGCGGAGGAACGGATGTCCCGTTCGGTGTCACGGGTGAACTGTTCCCAGACGTCGTCGGGGATCTCCGAGGCCGACGGCTGATCGTCGGACGGCTTTTCTGACACGAAGTCAAGATCTAAGCGGGCGAAAAGCGCCTTCACAAGACTTCACCGGAAGGTCTTCTGTGTGACTCAGCCCACATAAGAATTCTGTGAATGCCGGCACAACCATTCACAGGTTTCACGGATCAAACCTGCCGAACCAAGGGCCACTCCCGCGCCCCACACGCGGAGGCCTCCCCCAACGTTCGTGCCGCATCCCGCGGTACGCCGGACTTTCCGAGGTCTTCATGAAGCTTCGCCGCGCCATGGCAGCAGCGGCCGCTACGGCGGTCATAGCCCCGGTGGCACTGCTCGCGGCACCGGCCGCGTACGCGACCGACGAGACGACGCCCACGCCGAGCGCGTCGGTGAGCGAGTCCGCTCCCGAGACGTCGCCCTCGCCGTCGGCGACCGAGTCCACCCCCGCCGAGACGACGCCGACTCCGAGCGCCTCCGTGAGCGAGTCCGCTCCCGAGACGTCCAGCTCGCCGAGCGCGTCCGCGAGCGAGTCCTCCCCGGCGCCCTCCGCCTCCGAGCCCGAGGAGTCGGAGTCCCCGGACCCCGAGCCCTCGATCTGTGAGGACACCAAGGTCGACGTCAGCATCTCCGGCCTGCCCGGCAAGATCGCGGCGGGCAGCGGCTGGCACAAGTTCTCGCTGAACGTGCTGAACAACTCCGACTCGACGCTGAACGACCTCGACTTCTTCGCCGGGGCCTCCCCCGACAAGAACGGCGAGGAGCTGTTCTCCAGCAAGCAGGTCCGGCTCCAGGCCTGGGACCCCCAGGACAAGATCTGGGTCGACCTCAACGAGGGCGGCTACGCGGTCGGTTACGTCGGTTACACCGACGAGCTGAAGCCCGAGTACCAGGTCAACATCCCGCTGCGCCTCAACGTCAGCAAGTCCGCCCCGGTCGGCGCCGGCTTCTCGCTCGGCGCGACGATCTACGGCGACAACGACGCCGAGTGCACCGGCTTCGGTGACGTGTCGTACAAGTTCCAGATCGTCTCCTCCGGTACGGACACCGGCGGCACCAAGCCGCAGGAAGGCGGCAAGGCCCCCGTCACCGACGAGAAGCCGAGCGGCAACACGCCGGAGGTCACCGGCAGCCTCGCCGAGACCGGCTCCAGCTCCGCGCTGCCGATGATCAGCCTCGTCGGCGGTGCCGCGGTCGTCGCCGGTGCCGGCGCGATCTTCGTCGTCCGTCGCCGCAAGGCCGGCGCGCAGGCGTAAGCCACAGCGGCCGGCACAGGCCGCGGCACCAAGCAGAAGACGGACCTGCGCTCGGAGGGGGGCGCAGGTCCGTCTTCTGCTTGCCGACTTCGGCTACTGCTTCGGCGGCACCGCCGGCATGCCGAGGAACGGCAGCCGCAGCGCGCCGAACGCCTCCGCCGGGACCGCCGGGGACTTCGGCTCGACGGGCTGGAGACGCTCGTAGGTGCCCTGCTGCGGGCGCGGGTCTTCCTCGCCCTTGTTGGGCCAGTACGACATGGCCCGCTCGGCCTGGGCGGTGATGGTGAGGGACGGGTTGACGCCCAGGTTGGCGGAGACCGCGGCGCCGTCGACGACGGAGATGCCGGGGTGGCCGTAGAGGCGGTGGTACGGGTCGATCACCCCGGACTCGCGGGAATCGCCGATGGGGCAGCCGCCGAGGAAGTGGGCCGTGAGCGGGGTGCCCATCAGTTCGCCGACATTGGAGCCCGCGAAGCCGTTGATCTCGGCGGCGAGTGCCGACGCGCCCTCCGTCGCGGCCTTGATCTGCTTGGGGTTGGGGGCGCCGTGGCCCTGCCGGGCGGTGAGCAGGCCGCGGCCGACGCCCGACGGTTTCACGTACGTCGTCAGGGAGTTGTCCAGCGACTGCATCACCAGGCCGATGATGGTCCGCTCCGACCAGCGGCGGTTCGACAGGGAGCGCAGCACCAGCAGCGGGTGCCTCGCGGCGTTGGCGAGGAAGCCCAGGACCCGCGAGCTGCCCGAGTTCGTCCCCGCGTACGGCACCTGGAGGATGGACAGGCCGCCCATCGAGTTGGAGCCCTTGCCGTAGCGGACCGGCTCGATGTGGGTGTTCGCGTCCGGGTGGATGGAGGACGTGATGGCCACGCCCCGGGTGAAGTCGGCCTTCGGCGCGCCGTGCGCCTTGCGGTAGCGCCGGTCGTCGGTCTGGGCGCCGACCAGGGCCTCGGAGTTGGTGCGGGTCAGCTCCCCCAGCCTGTCGGAGAGATGCGGCAGCTGACCGCCCGCCTTCATGCGGTGCAGCAGGGTCTGGGTGCCGTAGGTGCCGGCGGCGAGGACGACCCTGCGGGCCGTGAAGGTGCGGCCCTTCTTCTTGCCGCGGTCGTCGGTGGGCAGGGTGGCGACGGCGAAGCCGCCGCGCGAGTCGTCGGTGAGCGACACGACCGTCGTCATGGGGTGGACGACCGCCCCGGCCTTCTCGGCGAGGTGCAGGTAGTTCTCGTTGAGGGTGTTCTTCGCGCCGTGCCGGCAGCCGGTCATGCACTCGCCGCACTCCGCGCAGGCCTTGCGGGAGGGGCCCGCGCCGCCGAAGTACGGGTCGGGCACCTCCTGGCCGGGCTCGGCCTTCACCGTGCCGTCGGCGTCCTCGCCGTCACCGAAGAAGACGCCGACCGGAGCCATGTGGAAGGAGTCGCCGCAGCCCATCCGCTCCGCGGCGGCCTTCAGGTGGACGTCCGAGGGCGTCATGGTCGGGTTGAGCCGTACCCCCAGCATGCGGCGGGCCTGGTCGTAGTACGGCTTCAGCTCCTCCTGCCAGTCGGTGATGTCACGCCACTGGGGGTCCTCGAAGAACGGCTTCGGCGGGACGTAGAGGGTGTTGGCGTAGTTGAGGGAACCGCCGCCGACGCCCGCGCCCGCCAGGACCATGACGTTGCCGAGGAGGTGGATGCGCTGGATGCCGTACATGCCGAGCTTCGGCGCCCAGAGGTAGTTCTTGAGGTCCCAGGAGTTCTTGGGGAGGGTCTCGCGGGTGAAGCGCCGGCCGGCCTCCAGGACGCCTACGCGGTAGCCCTTCTCGGTGAGGCGCAGGGCGGTCACCGAGCCGCCGAATCCGGAACCCACGACGATGACGTCGTAGTCGTAAGCGTCCTGAGGCACGTGCCGTCTCCCCTTCGAGTGTGCAGTGCGGGTGGTGCGGGTGGTCTACCGGAACCCGAACGCCTTCATCAGGCGGAGGCTGCGGCTCATGAACCGGGCGTACTTCTCGTCGTCCATGCCCAGCGAGGGGGCCATGGGGAGCACGCGCTGGTGGGCGACCGTCTGGGCCTCGGTGTACTTGAGGATGCCCTCGGAGCCGTGGCGGCGGCCGAGGCCCGAGTCCTTCATGCCGCCCATCGGGGACTGGACGCTGCCGTAGGCGGGGGCGTAGCCCTCGTTGATGTTGACCGTGCCGGTGCGCAGCCGGGCGGCGACCTCCTGGCCGCGGCGGCCGTTCTTCGTCCACACCGAGGAGTTGAGGCCGTACGCGGTGGCGTTGGCGCACTCGATGACCTCGTCCTCGTCGGTGAAGCGGTAGACCGACACGACCGGGCCGAAGGTCTCCTCACCGCAGACGGACATGTCCGTGGCGACACCGTCGAGGATCGTGGGCTCGAAGAAGTACGGGCCGATGTCCGGGCGCGCCACACCGCCCGCGACGACCTTCGCGCCCTTGGCGACGGCCTCCTCGACGTGCCGGGTGACCGTTTCGAGCTGGCGTTCCCCGACCAGGGAGCCCATGTCGGCGCCGTACGCCAGGGACGTGCCGAGGCGCATGGCCTTCGTCCGGGCGGCGAAGCGCTCCAGGAAGGCGTCCGCGATCGACTCGTGGACGAAGAGCCGCTCGATGGAGATGCAGAGCTGGCCCGCGGAGGAGAAGCAGGCGCGGACCGCTCCGGCCGCGGCCTTCTCGATGTCGGCGTCCTCCAGCACCAGCATGGCGTTCTTGCCGCCGAGTTCGAGGGAGACGCCGACCAGCCGCGCGGCGGCGCCCTGGGCGACCTCGCGGCCGGTGCGGGTGGAGCCGGTGAAGGAGACGTAGTCGGCGTGCCGGACGACCTCCGGGCCGACGACCGGGCCGTCGCCGATGACGACCTGGAAGACGTCGGCGGGCAGCCCGGCCTCGATGAGCAGGTCACGGGCCCACAGGGCGGTCAGGCAGGTCTCGGTGTCCGGCTTCATGACGACGGCGTTGCCGGCGACGAAGGCCGGGAGCGCGTCGCCGACCGACAGCTCCAGGGGGTAGTTCCAGGGGGCGATCTGGCCCACGACACCGCGCGGGTGGCGCAGTTCGGTGACCTTCGTGAGGGTCGGCACGGCGCCGGCGTGCCGCTTGGGACGCAGGTAGGCGGGCGCCTTGCGGCCGTAGTGCCGGGCGGCGACCGCGACGGCCTGGACCTCCTCGTGGGCGTGCAGCCGGGCCTTGCCGGTCTCCAGCTGGATGAGGTCGAGCACCTCGGCCTGGCGCTCCAGCACCAGGTCGTGGAAGCGGAGCAGGACGGCGGCGCGCTGCCGCACCGGGGTCTGCGCCCACACGGCCTGGGCGGCGCGGGCCAGTTCGAAGGCCTCCGCCACGTCCTCGGGCGTCGACTCGGGGAGGTCCGCCAGCTTCTCGCCGGTGAACGGCGTGTGGTTGGCGGTCCGGCCGGAGCCGGTCACACCCTTGGTCAGCTGGGCGACCAGCTCCGGCGTCACCACGTCCGCGGCGGTGCGGGCGCCCTCCGGGGCGGGGGCGAGGGGGTTCGTGCCGGTCTGTGCCGTGCCGGTCTCTGCCGTCTTCTCGGCGGCCTGCGCGTCCGTCATGAGGCGCAGGGTATGCCGGGACGGAGGCTTTGGGTACCCGTCGGTAATACGGCTTCACCGAGTGCACACACGACGCCAGTGACTGCTGGCAACAAACGCGCTGATCAGGACGTTGTGCGTGACCAGCGGGTGTGATTCAGCCTTTTACGATCCCGAGCCGGTCCCGGGCCCCCTCGAACACAGAGGTGCCCTCTTCCTCTTCCGGGGTGCCCCGGGGCATGTCGACACGCAGTTCGTACATGCGGTCGTCATCGGTGCGGACGACCAGCCGCAGGAGGCGCCTGGGGGTCTCGCCCCGGCGGTACGTGGTGTCGGCGAGGGCGGCTTCGTGGCCCTGGACGCTGGTGCGGGTGTACCGGGTCTCTTCCCCGGGCTGCCGCGTCTTGACGGCCTGGTCAGCCGGGGAGGCCGGTGCCCTGTCCCAGAAGAGGAGCCGGACCTGGATGGTGCCGGTCCGCTCGTCGCCGTAGAGCACGGTGCGGGGCTGGTCGGCGGCACTGCCGGTCCGGTCGAGGGGGCGGTAGTGGCGCGGCAGATGGAGAACGGCCGCCATGTCCGGCTCGGGGTGCGGGCTCCAGACGTCGGTCGCGTCGGCGGCCTGCCCGGCGCTCTCCGCGCTGCTGGTCTCGGCGAGCTGCGTGACGGCCCCTATGCCGCCGGCGAGCAGTGCGGAGAGGAGGGCGAGGGGGCCGGGGCGCAGGAGGCTCTGGCGTTTGGCGGGTATGGGGTCGTGCTGCGTGTCGTGGACGGGCGGGGCTGCGGGGGCGGGGACGGACTGAACGGCAGGCACGTCGGGCACGGTTGCGGCCACGGCGGCGGGCACCGGGTCGGGCCGGGACGCGGCCCGGTCGTCCGGCTTCCGTAGGTGCTCGGCCGTCCGCCCTGCAACCTCGGCCGGTGCGGGTCCCGCCACCGCCTCCAGTTCCTTCGCGACCTCCTCGGCATCCGGCCGCCGATCGGGGTCCGGCACCAGCAGCCGTGCGATCAGCGGCCCGAGGGGTCCGGCGCGAGTCGGTTCGGGCGGCTCGGCGGCGAGGATCGCTTCGAGCGTTGCCTCCGGCGTGGCCCGCAGGAACGGGGACGCGCCCTCGACGGCCGCGTACAGCAGGGCGCCCAGGGACCACAGGTCGGAGGCGGGCCCCGCGATGCGGCCGGACATCCGCTCGGGGGCGACGAACTCCGGCGGGACGGCGGTGGCCTCCCCGCTCGCGGTGAGCAGGTCCTCGCCCTGCACATGGGCGATGCCGAAGTCGGTGACGACGACGCGCCGGTGCGGGCCGAGCAGCACATGGGCGGGCTTCACGTCCCGGTGCACGATACCGACCGCGTGCGCGGCCCGCAGGGCACCGAGGACGGCGAGGCCGATCCGGGCGGCTTCGGGCACGTCCACCGGGCCGCGCCGGAGTCTGTCGTCGAGGGACTCGCCGGGCACCAGCTCCATGACGATCCACGGCAGTCCGTCGAGCGTCTCGGTCGCGTCGAGTTCGTCGGGGCCCACGGGGCCCGGGTGTTCGTCCCGCTGCTCCGCCTCGACGACCACGTCGTGGATGGTGACGGCGGCGGGATGGTCGACGCGGGCGGCGGCCCGGGCCTCTCGGTGCAGCCGGTGGGCCGCCCGCCGGTGGCTCTCGTCCTGCGGGCCGCCCGGCAACCGCGGCTGTCTGACGGCGACTTCACGCTGTTCGAGTTCGTCGAGGGCCCGCCAGACGGTGCCGGTGCCGCCGGAGCCGATGCGCTCGACCAGCCGGTAGCGCCCACCGACCAGCCGGCCCCGGGCGTCGTCCGTCCCGCCCCCGTCGTTGCTCATGCCCCATCAGTACCCCGCCGGGCGCTTCCTTGTCGACGCGGGCCGTGTCCGGCGCAGTTGAAGGGGCGGAATCAGGTCTTGTCAATGTCCAGATTCGCGATCGCGGTGCTCGCCACCTCGCGCCCACGGGCGGTGAAGTCGCTCTTGTCCGGGTAGCTGACGGTGAGTTTGTACATGTCGCCGCCGGGGGTCCGGTAGTAGAAGATCTGGCACTCCCGGGGGCGTGGGTTCTCGCTGTCGTCGGTCGTGAAGGGGACGGTGTTACGGGCGGCCTTCTTCTCCCGGTATGTGGTCTCCCGGGTGTCCGTCTTCTTCGGCCCCTCGTCCATGTCCAGCTCGTAGCTGCCGCTCTCCTTGAACCGGGTGTCGTCGTCGTACATCTCGGCGGCCGCCGAGCCCGCGATGTTGCCGCCGGTGTCCTCGGCCTTCTTCTCCAGGCTCAGGTTGATCCAGACGCTGCCGCTCCGGTCGCTGTACGTGACCCAGTGACCCCGGTCGGACTTCCGGTCGGGCACGGTCCGCTCGTACCCGGCGGGGACGGCGAGCGACGCGGCCAGATCCTTCTCCTGCTTCATCTCCCAGCCCTCGGGCAGCGGTCCGGCGAACGGGTCGGCGATCACCAGGTACGCCGTCACCGCCGCCGCGACGGCCGCGGCGCCCAGTCCGAGCCAGGCCTTGCGGCCGAGCCGGACGCCCCGGCCGCCACCGCCCGGGCCCGTGGTGACCCGCACGGCCTGCGTGGCCTGGGCGGCGGGCGGGTTCGCGGCCGCCTCCAGCAGGGCACGTACCCGGGCGGCGTTCGGGCGGCGGGCCGGGTCCTTGTCCAGCAGGCCGTTGATGGCCTCGGCGAGCGGGCCCGGAGCGGAGGCCGGCGGTGCGGGCGTGGCGTTGAGGACGGACTGGAGCGTGGCCGGGGTGTTGCTGCGGCGGAACGGCGAGACGCCCTCCGTCGCCGCGTACAGCACCACGCCGAGCGACCACAGGTCGCTGGCCGGCCCCGGGCGCTGCCCCAGGACGCGCTCGGGCGCGATGTACTCGGGCGAGCCGACGAACCCGCCCGTGTCGGTCAGATTGGTCTCGCCCTCGATCCGGGCGATCCCGAAGTCCGTGAGGACGACCCGGTCGTACCGGCCGAGCAGCACGTTGTCCGGTTTCACATCACGGTGCAGGATCCCCGCCGCGTGCGCGGCCTCCAGTGCGCCGAGCACCTCCAGGCCGATCCGGGCGGCCTCGCGCGTGGAGAGGGTGCCCTCTTGGAGCGCGTCTCCCAGGGAGCGGCCCCGCACCAGCTCCATCACGATCCAGGGCTGGTCCTCCACGACCGCGACATCGTGCACGTCGACCACCGCCGGGTGGTCCAGCCGGGCTGCCGCCCGGGCTTCGCGACGCATTCGCTCGAAGGCGTTGGCACGTTCGCGTTCGGGAAGATGCTCCGGGACGCGGGGTTCCTTGACGGCGACCTCCCGGTCCACCGTCTCGTCCTTGGCCCGCCACACCGTGCCCATGCCGCCGTGCCCGAGCTTGGCCAGCAGCCGGTAACGCCCCGCGATGAGCCGCCCCGCACCAGGGCCCCCGGGCCCCTGAGCCGACTGCGCGGGCACGACGTGAGTGGGCGACACGGCCGGTGTGGCGTAGGGATCGCCCGGTACCGGCGCCTGCTGGTTCGGCGGTTGCAGTGCAAAAACTCGTTGGCTCGTCGGCCCCGGATCGGGCTCCCCCGTCGCTGCTCATGGGTTCATCCATATCGCGGCAACCGCCCGCGGATCCACAAAGGACGCGAGCCGGTCACAGACCCGTGACTTCACCAGGGGACCGCTCTCCCCTTTGTACCGGTTCGACTGGTCGGGTGGTGGTCACGGGCTGGGCGCGGCCGTGCTCGGGGAGGCCGGCCGGGGTTCCGGCGTCTTCGGCGAAGCGGTCCCGGGTTCCGGCGTCTTCGGCGAAGTGGCCCCGGGTTCCGGCGTCTTCGGCGAAGTGGCCCCGGGTGCCGGCGTCTTCGGCGAAGCGGTCCCGGGTGCCGGCGTCTTCGGCTTGTTCGTCGCGGAACGCGTCGGCGTGGGGCCGCCGTCCCCCGTGCCCTCCTCCCGCAGCAGCGCCGCCGCGGACACCCCCGCCCCCGCCATCGCGGCGACCAGCAGCGCCGCGATGAGCACGCGCCGCGTGGGCTGGCGCAGGAAGGGCTCCTCCGGACGACCCGGCGCGGGCAGGACCGCGGGCGTCCCGGGCGCTGGCCCTCCGGCGGAATCCGGCGGCGGCCGGCGCGGTACGTCCCCCGCCGCCGGCGACGAACCGTACCCGGCCGGCGGCACCGGCGGTGTACGGCCGGTGTCGCGGAAGGCCTGGAGCATCCGCTCGGCCCGGTCCGCGTCCAGCCGCCGGTCCGGATCGCGCTCCAGCAGGCCGCGTACGACGGGCAGGAGCGGCCCGGCCTGCACGGGCGGCTGGATGTCGCCCACGACGACGGCGTGCAGGATGCCGCCCAGGGAGTCGCGGTGGAACGGCGACTCACCGCTGAGGGCGGCGCACAGCAGCGCGCCCAGCGACCACAGGTCGGACTCGGGCCCGGTCCGCACTCCGGACATCCGCTCGGGCGCGGTGTACTCGGGCGAGCCGACGAAGGCCCCATTCTCGGTGAGCGTGGGGGCGCCCGCGACCTGGGCGATCCCGAAGTCGGTGAGGACGACCCGGTCGGTGCCGGTCTCCAGCAGCACGTTGTCCGGCTTGAGGTCACGGTGCAGTACGCCGGCCGCGTGCGCGGCGCCCAGCGCGCCGAGCAGGGCGATGCCGATGCGGGCCGCCTCGGCGGCGTCGACCGGGCCCCGCTGCGCGAGCCGGTCGGCGAGCGAACCGCCCTCGATCAACTCCATGACGATGTACGGGCGTTCACCGTCCTCCACGACATCGTGGACGACGATGATGTGCGGGTGGCTCAGCTGGGCGACGGCCCGGGCCTCACGCAGCGTGCGGTCCCGCTGCCGGCGCGCCTGCGCTGCGGAGAGCGTCTCGTCGTAGGGGAGTTCCTTGACGGCCACGCTCCGGCCCAGCAGCTGGTCGGTCGCCCGCCAGACCACACCCATGCCTCCGCGACCGAGTTTCTCCTGGAGCCGGTAACGGCCCGCGATGACACGCCTGTTGTGCCCCTCGGTCCCCATGCGGCCATCATGCCCCAACGGACGGAACCACTCCGGGGCGGCGAGGGACGGCTGGCCGAAACAGACAGCCCGTCGTCCAAGTGCCCCTGCTTCAGGAGGTCTTCTCCTGCCAGCCCTGGAGCAGCGAGGTGAACTGCTTGCGCGCGGTCGCCCAGTCCGCGGCCGGGACCGACATGTAGAGCGCGTACTCGGTGCCGTCGCGGGCGACGTAGGTCTCCTCGACGGCCCGGCGCGGGCCGGGGAACTTGATGTCCTTGGGCTGGGCGGTCCAGGTGTACTCCCACCGGGCGCTCTCCCGGTCACGGTAGACGTTGCGCTCCAGCGTGACGCGCTTGTAGTCGACCAGTCCCTGAAGCTGCTGCTCCAGGTCGAGCTGGTGCGCGTAGGGGTCGGCGAAGTCCGGGGACGTGTCGACGGCGATGCGGACGAAGTGCCGGCCGCCGTCCGGCGAGTAGTCGATCTGCTTGAGCTCGCCCTGCTTGCCGAAGGGCTTGCGCTTCCAGCCCTTGGGCAGGTAGAGGCTGAATCCTGCGGGGTCGTCGTAGCGGGTCCAGCTGGCCGGAACCGAACTGCCGGGCCGATCCGTGGGGTTCTGGCCGTCGGAGCCTGCGCTCTGCGACGGCCGGCTCCCGTTCCACTGCTGGAGCACCACGGCCGTGCCTCCGCCGATGATGGCCGCGAGCGCGACGACCAGGGCGAGGGTGCGCAGCCGGCGGCGCCTGCCCGAACCGGCCGGCTGCGGGCCGGTCGCCGTCGGGCCGACGACGGTGGGGCCGGCGGGGCCCCCGGAACCGGCCGGGTCGGCCGGGCCGGCCGGGCCGTAGGGCGCGGTACCGGCCGCGGACGCCCCGGTGGCCGGGGTGCCGGCCAGGGGCGGGAGGGGTGTCCCGGTGTGCGAACCGGAGCCGGTGCTGAAGCCGGTGCCCGGGTGTCCGGAGCCGGCCCGGCCCGTGCCCGCGTGTCCGGAGCCGGTCTGGCCGGTGCCCGGGTGTCCGGAGCCGGCCTGGCCCGTGCCCGGGTGTCCGGAGCCGGAGGTGCCCGTGGTGGCCGTCCCCGCCCCCGTGCCGCTGTGGGTGTCCCGGTACGGCGTCGCCCCTGCGTACGGCGACGGCCCTCCGTACTGCGTCGGCACATACGCCTGCGCCCCGTTCGGCCGTCGCCCCTCCGCGGCCTCGGCGAGCATCTGCTCGGCCTCGGACGCGTCGGGCCGGGTGGCCGGGTCCTTGCGCAGCAGGGCGGTGACGACCGGCGCGAGCGGGCCGGCGTGCCGGAGTTCGGCGGCCTCCTCCTCGACCACGGCCTGCATGGTGGTCAGGGGCGTGGTGCGGCGGAACGGCGACCGGCCCTCCACCGCCGTGTACAGCGTCGCGCCGAGCGCCCACAGGTCGGAGGAGGGGCCCGGGTCGTGGCCGCGCACCCGCTCGGGCGCCAGGTAGTCGACCGAGCCGACGACCTCTCCGGTGCGCGTGATGGTCGTGTCGCCCTCGATCTGCGCGATGCCGAAGTCCGTGAGCAGCACACGTCCGTCGCGGGCCAGAAGGACGTTGCCCGGCTTGATGTCGCGGTGCAGGACCCCGGCGGTGTGCGCGGCGCGCAGGGCCCGCAGCACCCAGAGGCCGATGCGGGCGGCCTCGCGCGGCTCGACGCGCCCCTCCTCCTTGACCGCGTCGGCCAGGGAGCGGCCCTCGACCAGCTCCATCACGATCCACGGGCGGCCGTCGTGCTCCAGTACGTCGTGCACCGTGACGACCGCGGAGTGGTTGATCCGGGCGGCGGCCCTGGCCTCCGCCCGGGTGCGGGCCAGCAGGATCGCCTGCTCGCTCTCGGAGACGTAGAGCGCGGCCGTCAACTCCTTGATGGCGACCGACCGGTGCAGCACCTCGTCATGTGCACGCCAGACCCGGCCCATGCCGCCACTGCCGATGCTTTCGGCCAGCCGGTAGCGGCCCGCGACGAGCAGGCCCTGCATCTGATTCACGTTGCCCCGCAATGGTCTTGACAGGGTCAGCGTAAGGACCCGCCCTCACCCTGGGAACAAGCGGGGTACCACGGTGACCGCACTGTGACGGTTGTCGACTGCCGTGACGGGAGGCAACCAGAGGGTGAACGGCGGCGTACAGACGGCGCGCCGGTCGCTCACCCCGTCACCTTGTACGTGGCGGCCGCCTGCTCGTACAGCCGCGTCACCTCGTCGCGTTCCGACTCCGGGCCGCGCACCTGGACCACGTGGTAGCGCCCGTCGACCAGCATCGCGAGGTTGCGGACGTACAGTTCACCCCCGTCGCCGCCGGTCCAGGTGAACTGGCCCTCGGCCATGGTCCGTCCGCCCACCTCGATCGTCTTCAGCCCGGTGGAGGTGGCCCAGCTGGAGTCGCGGTACGGCTGTAGTTCGCGCTCCTTCTCCCGCTGGTAGGCCATCGGGTCGTCGCCGTACTCCGACGCGCTGTCCCGGCCCGCCACGACGATGAGCTCGAAGTCGCCCTTGGAGTAGACGACCTGTCCGCTGCCGCTCCGCGGGGTGCGGTCC
The DNA here is from genome assembly GCF_040637495.1 of Streptomyces sp. NPDC029044. NCBI lineage: Bacteria > Bacillati > Actinomycetota > Actinomycetes > Kitasatosporales > Streptomycetaceae > Streptomyces > Streptomyces sp. NPDC029044. The sequence goes on along the minus strand of NZ_JBEZWN010000005.1, from coordinate 102,960 downwards.
CAGCCCTTGGCGACGGCGACCTGGAAGCCCGCCGAGTCCTTGCGCAGGGTGAAGCCGTCGGCGACGTCCGGGCCGGTGGTCTGCGTCTCGGTGGTGCCGGCCGACGACTTGGGGCTCTTCTCCGGCTCGGGAGACGTCTGATCGGGCCGGGGCTCACTGCTGGCGTCCGGCTCGGGCGCCTGGCTGACCTCACCGGCGGCACCGGTACGGTCGGCGCCGTCCGCGCCCTCGGTCCCCGACTTGGGCATGAAGAGCATGGCGTAGGCGATCGCGGCGGCCATCGCGAGCAGGACCAGCAGGAGCAAGGTGCGACCGAGGCGCTGCGGCGAACCGGACTCCTTCCGGGCCCGTTTGTGCCGCCCGTGATGGGCGGGCAGCCCGGCCTTCCTCCTGCGCACGAGCTCGCCCCGGCGCCGTACGACGGGCAGCCGCCGGGCGTCCACGGGCGGCGTCGGCACGACGTGCACCCCGGCCTCCGGCTCGGGAGCCGATCGCACCAGCGAGCGCAGCCAGCCGCGCACTTCCTCGAAGTCGAGGCGCTCGGTGGGATCCTGCCGCAGCAGCGACTCCACGACCGGCCGGAGCGGCCCGCACTCCTCGGCGTACGCGGGCGGTTCCGCGCACACCATCTGCACCAGCTCGGCCGTCGACTCCTCCGGGTAGGGCGCGTGCCCCTGCACGGCCCTGAAGAGCAGGGCGCCCAGCGCCCAGAGGTCGGTCGCGGGACCGATCGGCGCGGCCAGCTGCCAGTTCTCGTGCACGGGGCCGGCCTGCTCCGGCGCCCAGCGTTCCGTGACGGGCCCGACCACGGCCATCCGTGCCTGCCGCGCCCGCTCGGCGGCCAGCGCCGTGGCCGGACCGCGCCGGGGGGCGGGGGTGCCGGCCACCAGGTCGTCCCAGCGGGCCGACTCGCCGTGGTCCGCCGTGTCCGGGGCCGGGGGGAGCGCCGCCTGCTCCCGGCCCTGCGGCACCGGCGCCCCGCCGGTGGTGACGCGGGGGGTGGCGCCGTGCCATCCCGTGGTCCGTGGATGTCCGCCCACGCCGTACGGGTCTGCGATCCGCCCGGGTGGTACGGCCCCGGGGGCGGTGCCCTGCCCGGGGATGTACGGGGACTGCGCCGATCCGTTGCCGTAGGGCGCGGTCCCGCCGTCCGGTGCGGGACGGGCTCCGGGCAGGGCCGCCCGTCCGCCCTGCTGCGCCTCCTGCACCCGTGCGGCAGCCCGGGCGCCGGCCCGGTAGGCCGCGATCGCCCCGGCACGCGCCGCCCGGGGATCCCCGCTCTCCTCCACCGCTCCGCGCGCCGGTACCACCGGGCCGCCACCCGTGGTCCCGCCCCCTGCCGAGGGCAGTCCCCTGGCCTCCCGGGCCTCTATGGCGGCGCGGCGCGCGGCCTCGGGATCACCCGCGCCGCCGATGCCACCGACGGGTCCGGGGCCCGGACCGCCCGCGCCGTTGACCGGCCCTGCGCCGCTCTCGTGGCCGGATTCCTCGAAGGGCGGTTCGGGAACCGGGTCATATCCGCACAAGGCCTCCTCCGCCGCGCCCACCGCCAGCCCGGTCAGCATCACCCGGCCGTCGTCGCAGACGAGTACCGTGCGCGCCGTGATGTTCCGGTGCACCCAGCCGTGCGCGTGCAGCACCCGGAGGGCCATCAGGACGTCCGAGGCCACCTCGGCCGCCCGGTAGGGCGTCAGCGGCTTCTCGGCGAGCAGCGCCGCCAGCGGGCGCGCGGCCACCAGCTCGCTGACGATCCACAGGGAACCGCCCTCGGCGAACACGTCGAAGACCTGGTCGAGCCGGGGGTGGTCGGGAATGGCCGCCGCGGCCTGCGCGGCCTCGACCGCGCGCCGCACCACCGGGTCCGTGGGCCGCCGGGTGCCCGCGCGGGCACCGGAACGCCGCGCACCACCGTCACGCGCCGTGAAACCGTCGGGCAGCCCCTCCGCGTCGAGGACCTCGGCCTCGACCACCTCGGGCAACGGCACCTGGCGGACCAGGACTTCCTGTCCGCTGTAGGTGTCGAAGGCCCGGGTCTCGGTGAGTTCGTACTCGTCGGACGGCGGCAGCGGCAGGCGGTAGCGGTCGGCGAGCACCCGGCCCGCGTAGTCGTCCACGTTGCCTCCCCCGGCAGCCCGTTCGGTCACATCCGTTCGCCCCGCGGTCCGTTCCGGCTGCGCACGGTCCGCAAACATTTACGATACGTGCCGCAGGCAACCCGCAATGCGGTGATGCCAGATCTCACTCCCCAAACCCGGGACGCCTCATGCTCAGGACTTGGGTTCGAAGGTCGCCGTCAGCGTCCGCCAGGTCTCCTTGCGGGTCGCGTCGTCCCAGCCGGCCGCCTTCGCCGTGTACATCAGCGCGTACCCCTGCCGTTCGTCGACCACGAAACCCCGGTCGATCGTCCGGTACTTCGTGCCGCCGTCCGTGTAGGTGAACTCCCAGTCGGCCGTGTTCCAACTGCGGTAGTCCACCTTCTCTATGCGGATCTTCTTGTACTGCGCGCGCACCATGAAGCGTTCCTGGTTCTTCCAGTCCGCCACCGGGTCGCCCTTGGGCGTGGACGTCCAGGCGATGAGCAGCTTCTGCCCGTCGGGTCCGGTGAAGCGGTCGCCCGCCGCACCCGTGGACCGGTACTTCCACCCCTTGGGCAGACCGATCGAGTACCCCTGGTCGCCCTGGTGAGTCGACTCCGCCGCGGTGCCCTTCCCGCCGCCGGTGCCGCCCTCGTCCGGGGAACCGTTCGCCCCGCCGCCGGGCTTGCCGTCCGAGGCGGACCCGGACGGGGCGGGCTGGGTCGCCCCGCTGTCCGTGCGCGTGCCGCCTTCGTCGTCGCCCTTGGTGTCGCCGCTGCTCGACGCCGACGCGACGGTCTTCCCGCCGCCCGCGCCGGAGGCACCCTCCGAGTCCTTGCCGTCACCGTTGAGCACGATCGCGAGCACGGTGCCGATCACGGCGAGCACCACGACCACCGCGATGATCACCAGAGTCCGCCGCGGCACCACGTCGGTCAGCGGCGCCCGGGGCACGGGCCGCGGCGGCAGGTCCGGCGGCGGCACGACGGGCCAACCCGAACTCCGCCCCCCGGACGCCGTCTTCGACTCCGGCCCACTCCGCTCACCGGCACCGGCAGCGCCGGCCGCCGAGCCCGACGGCGTCCCGGACGCACCCGCGGCCCCGCCCCGGCCCGCACCGCCGTCCGGCTCCGCGGAGGCCGTGCCCGCCGCCGGGGAAGCACCCTTGGCGGCCCCGGACTTGCCCCCGGACGTGGCACCGGCGGCCGATCCCGCGGCAGCCGTCCCCGCGGCGGCCTTGCGCACGGAACGCAGCGCCCCGCGCAACCGCTCCCCGGCCTCCTCGCCCCGCTTCCCCCCGGACCCCGAGGAACCGCCCTTGCCGGAGGACCGGTCCGGCTGTGCCGGCAGCGGCACGACCTTCGTCGCGTCCAGCGGCTCCGACTCGGACGTCTCGGGCGCGCGCAGGACCGAGTTCAGCATCGCCCGGGCGCCCGCGTCGTCCAGCCGCTGCGCGGGGTCCTTCGTGAGCAGCCCGTGGATGACGTCCTTCAGCGGGCCCGCGTTCTTCGGCTCCTCCAGCGGCTCGGTCATCACGGCCGTGAGGGTCGCTATGGCCGACCCCTTGTCGTACGGCGGCGCGCCCTCCACCGCCGCGTACAGCAGCCCGCCGAGGGACCACAGGTCGGCTGCCGGGCCCGGCTTGTGCCCGCGCGCCCGCTCCGGGGAGATGTAGGAGGGCGCGCCGACGAGCATGCCGGTCGAGGTGATGGACGGGTCGCCCTCGACCTGGGCGATGCCGAAGTCGGTGAGCACGACCCGGCCGTCCTCGGCGATCAGCACGTTCGACGGCTTCACGTCACGGTGCAGGATGCCCTCGCGGTGGGCGGACCGCAGCACGTCGAGGACGGCGAGCCCGACCTCGGCGGCGCGCTTGGGTTCGAGGAGACCGTCCTCCCGGATGACCTCGGCGAGCGACTTGCCCTCGACGAGCTCCATCACGATCCAGGGCCGGTCGTCCTCCTGGACGACGTCGAAGACCGTCACGGCGCTGTTGTTGCGGATCCGCGCGATCGCCTTGGCCTCGCGCAGCGTCCGCGTGATCAGACGCCGCTTCTCCTCCTCGTCGATGTTCGACGGGAACCGCAGCTCCTTGACGGCGACCGTCCGCCCGAGGGTCTCGTCCTGGGCCCGCCACACCGTGCCCATGCCTCCCCGGCCGAGCACCTTGCCCAGCCGGTAACGCCCCGCGAGGAGACGCTCCCTGTTGTCCTGACGAGTGTCCTGACGAGATGTGCCCGCCCGCTCCGCCTCCGACATGCGTCCCCTCATACAACCCGCCCTGACAGAGCCTCCATTGTCTCTCACCCGACAAGTGCCCGGCGCCCAGGGGCCCCCTGGCGGGAACCCGCGGGTCCGCTCCCACGGAACCCGGGTGCGGCCCGCGCAGCGCGGCCTTGCATGATGGGCCCTGATCAGGGAGGAGCCCGCATGCCGCCGTTTCGGACATTGCTGGCGCTGCCGGTGGCCGCCGCCCTGTTCGGTCTGCCGCCGGCCGACTCCTCCGCCCTCTCGATGCCGCCCACCGACGCGGTGCTGCCGCTGCTGGTGACCCAGGGCAGGGCCCCGGCCGCGGCCCTGCTGGCCCGGGAGGGCACCACGACCCGCTATGCCGGCACGGGGCCCGGCATCTCCCGGCAGGACCATTTCCGCGCCGGCAGCATCACGAAGACGTTCATCGCGACGGTCGTGCTGCAACTGGCCGCCGAACACCGGCTGGCGCTGTCCGACACGGTGGAGCAGCACCTGCCGGGTCTGGTGCGAGGAGCGGGCAACGACGGCCGCGCGCTGACCCTGCGCTCCCTGCTCACCCACACCAGCGGACTGCACGACTTCACCACGGACACCGACGGAACCGCACCCGTCACACCCCGTCAGGCCCTGAACCTCGCTCTCACCCACCCCCCGGCCGAACGCGGCCGCTTCCACTACTCGAACACCAACTACGTCCTGCTCGGCATGGTCATCCACCGGACCACGGGCCACTCGTACGCCACCGAGGCGGAGCGCCGCATCATCACCCCCCTGCGTCTGGCGGGCACCTCCTTCCCCGGGTCCCGTACCTCGCTGCCCTCTCCGCACGGCCGCGCCTACGCCGCCGACGGAACCGACGTCACCGAACTCGACCCGCGGGTGGCCGGAGCCGCGGGCGAGTTGGTGACCACACTCGCCGACCTGGACCGCTTCTACGCGGCCCTGCTGGGCGGCCGTCTGCTGCCCCCGCACTGGCTGCGCGAGATGCTCGACACCCGTGCCGCACACGGCGCGTACGGCATGGGGCTCTTCCCTGAGAAGCTTCCGTGCGGCACGACGGTGTGGGGGCACAACGGGCACATATCCGGCAGCTACGTGCGCACCGCAGCCACCGTCGACGGCCGGCGTGTCCTCACCTTCCGCGTGAACACGGACGCGATCGCAGATCCCGGTCTCGAACCCGCCTTACTCACCGCCGAGTTCTGCCCCCGCACCTCGTAGAACGACCCGGCTCCGAACGGAGATCCCGTCTCCCGACACTCGTTCGGGTGATACCGGGAGCGCCGCGCGCTCCCGGAACAGGGACCTACAGCGGCACGATGTCCGGCGCCCCCAGCCGCGCCGCGTCCGCCGTCAGGTCGTCGGGCTGCCGCTGCGACTCCCGCTCGGCCTCCACCCGCTTCTGGTAGTGCTCGACCTCGCGCTCGATCTGGTCCTTGTCCCAGCCGAGCACGGGCGCCATCAGCTCGGCGGCGTCGCGGGCGCTGCGGGCGCCCCGGTCGAAGGTCTCGATCGAGATGCGCGTGCGCCGCGTCAGCACGTCGTCCAGATGCCGCGCCCCCTCGTGGGAGGCCGCGTACACGATCTCGGCACGCAGATAGTCGTCGGCCGCCGCCAGGGGCTCGCCCAGCGACGGGTCCTCCGCGATGAGCGCGAGAAGCTCCTCGGTCATCGTCCCGTAGCGGTTCAGGAGGTGCTCGACCCGCACCACGTGGAGCCCCGTCCGGGCGGCGATCCGCGCCCGCGCGTTCCACAGGGCCCGGTAGCCCTCGGCGCCCAGCAGCGGCACGTCCTCGGTGACGCACTCGGCGACGCGCATGTCGAGCCCGTGCACCGCCGCGTCCACCGCGTCCTTGGCCATGACCCGGTAGGTCGTGTACTTGCCGCCCGCCACGACGACAAGACCGGGCACCGGATGCGCGACGGTGTGCTCACGCGACAGCTTGCTGGTGGCGTCCGACTCACCGGCGAGCAGCGGCCGCAGGCCCGCGTACACGCCCTGGACGTCGTCCCTCGTGAGCGGCACCGAGAGCACCGAGTTCACGTGTTCCAGCAGGTAGTCGATGTCCGCGCTGGACGCGGCCGGGTGGGCCTTGTCGAGGTCCCAGTCGGTGTCCGTGGTGCCGACGATCCAGTGCCGGCCCCAGGGGATGACGAACAGCACCGACTTCTCCGTGCGCAGGATCAGCCCGGTCGTGGAGTGGATCCGGTCGCGCGGCACGACCAGGTGGATGCCCTTGGACGCCCGGACGTGGAACTGGCCGCGCTCCCCGACCATGGCCTGGGTGTCGTCCGTCCACACGCCGGTGGCGTTGACGACCTGCTTGGCGCGGATCTCGTACTCCCCGCCCCCTTCGACGTCCTGCACCTTCGCTCCGACGACCCGCTCGCCCTCGCGCAGGAAGCCCGTCACGCGTGCGCGGTTGGCGGCCTTGGCACCGTAGGCCACCGCCGTACGCACCAGGTTCGTCACGTACCGGGCGTCGTCCATCTGCGCGTCGTAGTACTGCAACGCCCCGACCAGGGCGTCCTTCTTCAAGCAGGGGGCCACGCGCAGGGCGTGAGAGCGCGTCAGGTGACGGTGCATCGGCAGGCCCCGGCCGTGCCCGCGCGCCATGGACATGGCGTCGTACATGGCGACGCCCGACCCGGCGTACAGCCGCTCCCACCCTTTGTGCTGCAACGGATAGAGGAACGGCACGGGCTTCACCAGGTGCGGAGCGAGCCGCTCCAGCAGCAGGCCGCGTTCCTTGAGGGCTTCGCGGACGAGGGCGAAGTCGAGCATCTCCAGGTAGCGCAGGCCGCCGTGGATGAGCTTGCTGGACCGGCTGGAGGTGCCGGACGCCCAGTCGCGCGCCTCGACCAGACCGGTGGACAAACCCCGCGTCACGGCGTCGAGCGCGGTGCCCGCACCGACCACGCCTGCACCCACCACCAGCACGTCCAGCTCTCGCTCGGCCATGGATGCGAGTGACTCGGCGCGCTGCGCCGGTCCGAGTGTCGCTGTCCTCACCGCTGCCTCCCGCTCATCGGTCGTGCCGGCCACACCCGTCGGGCGAGGCCCCGTCCGTATCCCCCTGCCCAGATTCTGACCGTGTTGCCCGGCTACAGCCACCACGGGCCCGCTGCCTGTGGACAACGCTCACGGAACACTCACCGAAACTCGGCCGGGCAATCCCGCATATCGGTCATATTTACTCCTAGTCTGACATTGCGCTCGCCCGTCCTGTCCACAGGGCTTGCGCACCTGTCCCACTTCGGCTATCGGGAAGGACGGCCGCCATGCCCGCAGATCTCGCCGTCATCGGACTCGGCCCGTACGGCCTGCCCCTGGCCCAGGCCGCCGTCGCCGCCGGCATCCCCACCATCGGCTACCGGACCGGACCCGAGGCGGGCTCGCTCAGCCCCGCCGAACTGCGCCGGATGCTCTCGGGGGGCTTCCGGCCGACCACCGACCCGGCCGAGCTCGGCCGGGTGCGCACCGCGGTCGTCTGCGCGCCGACCCCGCGGGGCGCGGACGGCGGGCTCGACCTGAGCCAGCTGGAGGCGGCCGCCCGCACCCTGGCCGCCCGTCTGCGCCCGCACACCACGGTGATCCTGGAGTCCCCTGTGTACCCGGGGACGACGGAGGGATTCCTGCGTCCGCTCCTGGAAGAGGGCTCGGGTCTGCGCGCGGGCCGCGACTTCCACCTCGCGTACTCCCCCAGCCGCGCCGACCCCGGCAACCGCGACGTCACGCCCGCGAGCACCCCCAAGGTCATCGGCGGCCTCACCCCGGCCTGCACCGAGTCGGCTGCCGCCTTCTACGGACGGCTGACGGACAAGGTGGTACGCGCGCGTGGACTGCGCGAGGCGGAGACCGTGCAGCTGCTGGAGACCAACTACCGGCACGTGAACATCGCCCTCGTCAACGAGATGGCCGTGCTCTGCAACGACCTGGGCGTCGACCTCTGGGACGTCGTCCGCTGCGCCGAGACCAAGCCGTTCGGCTTCCAGGCCTTCCGCCCGGGCCCCGGCGTCGGCGGCCACTCCGTCCCCCAGGACATGACCGCCGGCGGCGGCCGCGGCCTGCGCATGGTCGAACTGGCCCAGGAGGTCAACAACCGCATGCCGGGCTACGTCGTCCAGCGCGCCGCCGCCCTCCTCAACGAACACGGCAAGTCGGCCCGGGGCGCCCGCGTGCTCCTCCTCGGCGTCACGTACAAGCCCGACCTCGCCGACCTCCAGGGCACCCCGGCCCGCGAGATCGCCCTGCGCCTGCGCGAACTGGGCGCGACGGTCAGCTACCACGACCCCTACGTCCCGTCCTGGAGCGTCCTCGACCACCCGGTCCCCCGCGCGGACTCCCTCTACGAGGCAGCCGCCGACGCGGACCTGACCATCCTCCTCCAGCAGCACCGCACGTACGACCTCCAGGGCCTGTCGGTGAAGGCCCAGCTGCTGCTGGACACGAGAGGGGCGGCGCCCATGGGGGCGGCGCATCGGTTGTGAAGGGGGGCGCGCGGGGTGCGTGAGCCCAGGCGACTGGTGGCATGCGGCACGCTGCGCGGGTACCTTACGGACACAGGTGGAGCCCACCGCAGTGGCCACTGCGGCAGGCTCCTGGATGGATCACAGAGTGTCCGCCCCTAGGTTTCGTGGGGGCGGCCGCTCACCATCCGAAACAAGGTGGAGCCCACCGCAGGGGGTACTGCGGCAGGCTCCTGGATGGATCACGGAGTGTCCGCCCCTACTTCTTCTGGGGGCGGCCGCTCACCATCCGAAAATGCGCAAGATCCACCTCCTCCGGCACTGCACCGTCCGAAGACGGAGTCGGTCCCAGCGGGTGGGCTTGCGGTGGCGTCCCATGGGCGCCCCCTTCCACGACGCCGCCCAGTGACCCGGTGGACGGCACGTCGGAATCGGGCCGGGCCCCGAGGGCGGGGTCCGGACCGTGTCCTTGGAAGGGGGCTCCCAGAAGAACCGGGGCGCCGATCACGGACACTAGCCCCTCGAAACCGCCCTCCCCGGGTCAGAACGGCCCGAAGGCACCCGTGCGCCCCCCAACGGCAACACGCGCCCCGTCACAGCCACTTGGGCATGCAGAAGGGCCCAGCCACTCCCCCGAGTGACCAGGCCCTTCTCAGCCGGAACGGACTACCGCCGGTGCTGTGAGTCCGCCACCGTGACCTCGACCCGCTGGAACTCCTTGAGCTCGCTGTAGCCGGTCGTGGACATGGCGCGGCGCAGGGCGCCGAAGAGGTTCATCGAACCGTCGGGGGTGTGGGACGGGCCCGTGAGGATCTCCTCCAGGGTGCCCACCGTGCCGAGGGCGACCTTCTTGCCGCGCGGCAGCTCCTCGTTCACGGCCTCCATGCCCCAGTGGTGGCCCTTGCCCGGGCCGTCGGTCGCACGGGCCAGCGGGGAGCCCATCATCACCGAGTCCGCGCCGCAGGCGATCGCCTTGGGCAGGTCGCCGGACCAGCCGACGCCGCCGTCCGCGATCACGTGCACGTACCGGCCGCCCGACTCGTCCATGTAGTCACGGCGTGCCGCGGCCACGTCGGCGACCGCCGTCGCCATGGGGACCTGGATGCCGAGCACGTTGCGCGTGGTGTGCGCCGCGCCGCCGCCGAAGCCGACCAGCACACCGGCCGCGCCGGTGCGCATCAGGTGCAGGGCCGCCGTGTACGTGGCGCAGCCGCCGACGATCACCGGGACGTCCAGCTCGTAGATGAACTGCTTCAGGTTGAGCGGCTCGTGCGCGCCGGAGACGTGCTCCGCCGAGACCGTCGTACCGCGGATGACGAAGATGTCCACGCCCGCGTCGACGACGGCCTTGGAGAACTGGGCGGTGCGCTGCGGGGAGAGCGCGGCGGCGGTGACGACGCCGGAGTCGCGCACCTCCTTGATGCGCTGCCCGATCAGCTCCTCCTTGATGGGGGCCGCGTAGATCTCCTGAAGACGGCGGGTCGCGGTCTCCGCGTCCAGACCGGTGATCTCGTCGAGCAGCGGCTGCGGGTCCTCGTAGCGCGTCCACAGGCCTTCGAGGTTCAGCACGCCGAGGCCGCCGAGCTCGCCGATACGGATCGCGGTGGCCGGGGAGACGACCGAGTCCATGGGGGCGGCCAGGAAGGGCAGCTCGAAGCGGTAGGCGTCGATCTGCCAGGCGATCGAGACCTCCTTCGGGTCCCGCGTACGGCGGCTGGGGACGACGGCGATGTCGTCGAAGGCGTACGCCCGGCGGCCGCGCTTGCCGCGCCCGATCTCGATCTCAGTCACGTCTGTGGCCTTTCCCTGATGCGTTGCAGCGTCTTCCAGTATCGCCGACGGGCACAGCGAGGGCGGCCCCGGATGCCCCGGAGCCGCCCTCGGAAGGCCGGGCCGCTACTTGCTGCGGCTGTAGTTCGGCGCCTCGACCGTCATCTGGATGTCGTGCGGGTGGCTCTCCTTGAGGCCGGCCGACGTGATGCGGACGAAGCGGCCCTTGGTCTCCATCTCGTCGATGGAGGCGGCGCCCACGTAGCCCATCGTCTGGCGCAGACCGCCGACGAGCTGGTGCAGGACGTTGGCCAGCGGGCCGCGGTAGGGCACCTGGCCCTCGATGCCCTCGGGCACGAGCTTGTCGTCGGAGCCGACCTCGGCCTGGAAGTAGCGGTCCTTGGAGTACGACTTCGCCTGGCCGCGGGACTGCATCGCGCCGAGCGAGCCCATGCCGCGGTACGACTTGAACTGCTTGCCGTTGATGAACTGGAGCTCGCCCGGGGACTCCTCACAGCCGGCGAGGAGGCTGCCCAGCATCACGGTGTCGGCGCCGGCGGCGAGGGCCTTGCCGATGTCGCCGGAGTACTGCAGGCCGCCGTCGCCGATCAGCGGGATGCCCGCCGGCCGGGCCGCGAGGGACGCCTCGTAGATGGCGGTGACCTGCGGGACGCCGATACCGGCGACCACCCGGGTGGTGCAGATCGAGCCGGGGCCCACACCCACCTTGATGCCGTCGACACCGGCGTCGATCAGCGCCTGGGCGCCGTCACGCGTGGCGACGTTGCCGCCGATCACGTCGACACCGACGCTCGACTTGATCTTCGCCATCCAGCTGAGGGCGTTGCTGTTGTGGCCGTGCGAGGTGTCGACGACCAAAAAGTCCACACCGGCACCGGCGAGCGCCTGGGCACGCTCCAGGGCCTCGGGGCTGGCTCCGACGGCCGCGCCGACGAGCAGCCGGCCCTCGGAGTCCTTGGCCGCGTTGGGGTACTGCTCGGCCTTGACGAAGTCCTTGACCGTGATCAGGCCCTTGAGGATGCCCGCGTCGTCGACCAGCGGAAGCTTCTCGATCTTGTGGCGGCGCAGCAGCTCCATGGCGTCGGCGCCGGAGATGCCGACCTTGCCGGTGACCAGCGGCATCGGCGTCATGACCTCGCGCACCTGACGCGTGCGGTCGGTCTCGAAGGCCATGTCGCGGTTGGTGACGATGCCGAGCAGCTTCTTGTTGCCGTCGGTGACCGGGACGCCGCTGATGCGGAACTTGGCGCACAGGGCGTCAGCCTCGGCCAGCGTGGCGTCGGGGTGCACCGTGATCGGGTCGGTGACCATGCCGGACTCGGAGCGCTTCACCAGGTCGACCTGGTTGACCTGGTCCTCGACGGAGAGGTTGCGGTGCAGCACGCCGACGCCGCCCTGGCGGGCCATCGCGATCGCCATGCGGGACTCGGTCACCTTGTCCATCGCCGCGGAGAGCAGCGGGATGTTGACCCGGACGTTGCGGGAGATGCGGGACGAGGTGTCGACCGCGTTGGGGAGCACTTCGGATGCGCCCGGCAGCAGCAGCACGTCGTCGTAGGTCAGCCCGAGTGTCGCGAATTTACCGGGCACTCCGTCGACGTTGGCAGTCATGACACCTTCCCCAAATGGCCTTGATCGGTGCGGATGTCCATGCTAACGGGAAGCGGGGCTGTCTCATTCCACGGTTCCGCCTGGCTGCGCGCTTCGTATGTTCGTACGGAAGCGGCGCACCGCCTGTTCAACTGAGCGGTTCTTCAAGCAGGGCTACTGCTCGGCCAGTGCCCGCAGCCGGCTCAGCGCCCTGTGCTGCGCCACTCGGACCGCCCCGGGTGACATTCCCAACATCTGGCCGGTCTCCTCGGCCGTCAGCCCCACCGCGATCCGCAGCAGCAGCAGCTCCCGCTGGTTCTCGGGGAGGTTGGCCAGGAGCTTCTTGGCCCATTCCGCGTCGCTGCTGAGCAGCGCGCGCTCCTCGGGGCCGAGGGAGTCGTCCGGGCGCTCGGGCATCTCGTCGGAGGGGACGGCCGTCGAGCCGGGGTGGCGCATCGCCGCACGCTGGAGGTCGGCGACCTTGTGCGCGGCGATGGCGAAGACGAACGCCTCGAAGGGGCGGCCGGTGTCCCGGTAGCGGGGCAATGCGAGGAGCACCGCGACGCAGACCTCCTGCGCGAGGTCCTCCACGAAGTGCCGCGCGTCGCCCGGGAGACGGGACAGACGGGTGCGGCAGTAGCGCAGGGCCAGGGGGTGGACATGGGCGAGCAGGTCGTGCGTCGCCTGCTCGTCCCCGTCGACGGCGCGGTGGACGAGCGCACCGATCGCGCCCTGGGCATGGGCCGCCTCGTCGTCGCGCATCGGTCCATGGTGCCTTGCGGCCGCCGGCTCCGCGGCACCGCTCCCGTTGTTGTGCACCGAAGCGTTATGAGCAGGTGCGCCGGCACTCATCCGCTGCGCCCTCCCCTTCCGCTCGACCGACTCGTCCCCGAGGAACTCCACACCCTCAAGGATGCGGCATCCGCGGCGAAACGAGCAGCGGGCATCCGGCGAACCCCCGGCCCACCCGCGCCCACCTGGCATTCCGTGCCCTCAGCAGGACCGCTGGAACCTGCCGTTCGAATCATCCCGGGGAGGGGGGTCCTCGCCTGCGCCCTCGCGGGCTCCCGACCCCGCCCGGGCCGGGGCAGATCCCTGACGGCGCCGCCACCGGGCGCCGGCTTCGGTCCCCGCGGGTCCGGCTCGCGCGGGGGCATCCGGGTGCCGCCGCCCTCCGGTCCCGACCGGAGGCCGCGCGTCGGAACCGGCCCGGACCGCAGGGCGGGCGTGATCCGAACGACAGGCCCTAGCGCACCAGACCCCACCGGAAACCGAGCGCCACGGCGTGGGCCCGGTCCGAGGCGCCGAGCTTCTTGAACAGGCGCCGGGCGTGTGTCTTGACGGTGTCCTCGGAGAGGAACAGCTCGCGGCCGATCTCCGCGTTGGAGCGGCCGTGGCTCATGCCTTCGAGGACCTGGATCTCACGCGCCGTGAGCGTGGGCGCCGCGCCCATCTCGGCCGAGCGCAGCCGGCGCGGGGCGAGCCGCCAGGTCGGGTCGGCCAGGGCCTGGGTCACCGTCGCGCGCAGTTCCGCGCGGGAGGCGTCCTTGTGCAGATAGCCGCGGGCACCGGCGGCGACCGCGAGGGCCACGCCGTCCAGGTCCTCGGCGACGGTGAGCATGATGATGCGCGCACCGGGGTCGGCGGACAGCAGCCGCCGGACCGTCTCGACGCCGCCCAGTCCGGGCATGCGTACGTCCATCAGAATCAGGTCCGAGCGGTCGGCCCCCCAGCGGCGGAGGACTTCCTCGCCGTTGGCCGCCGTCGTCACGCGCTCTACGCCGGGCACGGTCGCGACCGCACGACGGAGCGCCTCTCGGGCAAGCGGGGAGTCGTCGCAGACGAGGACGGATGTCATGACCGCCCTCCGCAGCTGATGCGCGTCACCTTGAGCCTCCAGGCTGGTACGAAATCGTCACCTGTGCGGTCGACCGCCTCGGACGCCTGCCCGAGCGCTTGTTCCTTCAACCGCCTCGCACTCTCAACGACGGTCACTCGAAAGAGTTACGGGGGCAGCTGCCGTCTTCGGCACTCTACGTGAGGGGGCGGACACGGTGCAGATATGCACAGCAGACCCTCGAACTTTCATCACAACCTATGCCCCATTCAGACCCATTTCTTCCTCTTTGCCAGTGTCTGGAGCTAGATTCGCAATGAGTCATATTTTCATCTCCTTAGATCGTAGTTGTACGGTCGTAGACACCGGATCCGCCCAGAACGGCTACAAGGGGTCACGTAATGGCAGATTTCTCCCGCCTTCCCGGACCGAACGCGGACCTGTGGGACTGGCAGCTGCTGGCTGCCTGTCGCGGCGTGGACAGCTCGCTCTTCTTCCATCCGGAGGGTGAGCGCGGTGCGGCGAGGAGCGCTCGTGAGAACTCGGCCAAAGAGGTCTGCATGAGGTGCCCGGTACGCGCCGAGTGCGCCGCCCACGCCCTGGCGGTGCGTGAGCCGTACGGCGTGTGGGGCGGGCTGACCGAGGACGAGCGCGAAGAGCTGATGGGGCGGGCGCGCAACCGGCTGGTGTCGGCGTCGGCACCGGGCGGGCACACCGCCTCGAACAACTGAAGGAACGTTTCTGCGAACGGGCACGCGCACGCGTGCCGTTGGTTTTTGGGACGCGAGGCCTGCGCTAGCGGCGAGCGGCCCGGGCCAGTTGGTCGAGCGTCGCCGCCACGGCCGGGACCTGTGCGAGGTCGGGCAGGGTGAGCGCGACGATCTCCCGGCGCACCGCCGGTTCGAGGCGAACGGTGCGCACACCCCGGGGCCGTACGGACTCGACGGCCAGCTGGGGCAGGACGGCCACGCCCAGGCCGGCGCCGACGAGGCCGACGACGGCCGGGTAGTCGTCGGTCGCGAAGTCGATGCGCGGGGTGAAGCCGGCCGCCGCGCACACCTCGACCAGCTGTCCGCGGCAGCGCGGGCAGCCCGCGATCCAGGGCTCCTCGGTGAGCTCGCCGATGGCGACGGACTCCGCGCCCGCGAGCCGGTGCCGCTCCGGCACGAGTGCGACGAGCCGGTCCGACAGCAGCGGCCGTACGACGAGGTCGTCCCACTCCTCCGCGCCCGCCGCCCCCTCGTAGCGGAACGCGAGCGCCACGTCGCAGTCGCCCTCGCGCAGGAGCCCGACGGAGGCGGGCGGCTCGGCCTCCTCCAGGGAGACGCGGGTGCCCGGGTGCGCCTCGCGCAGCGCGGCGAGGGCCGTGGGGACGAGGGTGGAGCTGCCGCTGGGGAAGGAGACGAGCCGGACCCGGCCCGCGCGCAGTCCGGCGATGGCGGCGACCTCCTCCTCGGCGGCCGTGAGCCCGGCGAGGATGCCGGCGGCGTGCCGCACCAGGGCCTCGCCGGCCTGGGTCAGGCGCATCTCCCGTCCGGTGCGGATCAGCAGCGGCGTGCCGACCGAGGTTTCCAGGGCCTTCATCTGCTGGCTGACGGCGGGCTGCGTGCAACCCAGCTCGCGGCCGGCGGCAGAGAAGGAGCCGGTGGTCGCGACGGCGCGCAGGACGCGGAGATGACGAGCTTCGATCACCCTTCGAGGATAAGTCACCCTTTGATTCCGCTGCCGAAGAGGCGTCGACGCTTTGGGGGCCGGTCGCCTACCGTGCGGGCATGAGGCTTCTGTCAGTGAATCTGGGCCGCGCCGAGGCCGTGCCGTACACCGACAACGCGGAGGGCGTGACCGGGATCGACAAGCGGCCGGTCGACGGGCCGGTGCGGGTCTCCGCGCCCGGGCCCAAGGGCGTCGGCGGAAGCGGGCTGGCCGGGGACGCGGTGTGCAAGCTGGAGCACCACGGCGGCGACGACCAGGCGGTGTACGCCATGGCCCGTGAGGACCTGGACGAGTGGGAGCGCGAGCTGGGCCGGACGCTGGCCGACGGCGCGTTCGGCGAGAACCTCACGACCCGTGGCCTGGATGTGTCCGGTGCCCTGATCGGCGAGCGCTGGCGGGTGGGGCCCGAGGTCGTGCTGGAGGTCACCTCAGGGCGGATCCCGTGCCGTACGTTCCAGGGCCACCTGGGCGAGAAGGGCTGGGTCAAGCGGTTCACGCGGCGGGGTGCGCCGGGGGCGTACCTGCGGGTGATCGTGCCCGGGGAGGTCCGCGCGGGCGATGCCGTCGAGATCGTGCACCGGCCCGGCCACGACGTGACGGTGGCCCTTCAGTTCCGGGCGGTGACGACGGAGCGGACGCTGCTGCCGCGACTGCGGGCGGCGGGCGAGGCGCTGCACCCGGAGGTACTGAGGATGGCGCGGGAGTACGAGGAGAAGTACGGGGCCTGATGGCCGCTCACCACGCCTGTCTCCACGGACCCTTCACCACGGACGGCCCCACGGGGAAGCGGATGCACTCAGTCCGGGTCACTAACCTTCTGCCATGACAACGGCTCTGATTACGGGATCGACGGCAGGCATCGGGGCCGCGTTCGCGCGGCGACTGGCGGCGGACGGGCACAACCTGGTGCTGGTGGCCCGGGACACCAAGCGGCTTCGGGAGCAGGCGACCGAGCTGCACGACCGGCACGGCATCGAGGCGGAGGTGCTGACGGCCGACCTGGCCGAGGACAAGGGGATCGAGGCGGTGGCCGGGCGCCTCGGCGACCGCAAGAACCCCGTCGATCTGCTGATCAACAACGCCGGGTTCGGCAACAAGGGCCGCTATCTCGACGTCTCCATGGCCGACGAGCTGCGGATGCTGAAGGTGCACTGCGAGGCGGTGCTGCGGCTGACGTCGGCGGCGACCGAGGCCATGCGCGAGCGCGGCCGGGGCGGCGTGGTCAACGTCGCCTCGGTGGCGGCCTTCGTGCCCCGCGGCACCTACGGCGCCTCCAAGGCCTGGGTCGTGCAGTTCACGCAGGGCGCGGCGCGCGATCTGGCCGGCAGCGGCGTACGGCTGATGGCGCTCTGCCCGGGCTTCGTGCGCACCGAGTTCCACGACCGGGCGGGGATGGGCACCGACAACATCCCCGGCTGGATGTGGCTCGACGCGGACAAGCTGGTGGCGGCGGCGCTGCACGATCTGGCGCGCGGCAAGACGCTGTCCATCCCGGACCCGCGGTACAAAGCGCTGATGGGCGCGGCGAAGCTGGTGCCGCGGGGGATGCTCGGGGCCGTCTCCTCCAGGACGGGCCGCAAGTACGGGCCGCAGTAGGCGCACGCGGCCGGCCCGGCAGGCTCCTCCTCCCGGACCGGGAGGCACCCGGGCCGGCCTCTTGGGACAATGAAGCTGTTCAGCCGGACCCAGGGGGGCCGGAGGCGAGGCCATGACCTTCGTACAGCTCATCGAATGCAGGACCAGCCGGCTCGACGAGATGAACCGGCTGATGGACCGGTGGGTCGAGCAGACCAAGGGCAAGCGGACCGCGTCGCACAGTGTGGTGGCGAAGGATCGTGCCGACGCGTCGCACATCGTGGAGATCGTGGAGTTCCCGTCGTACGAAGAGGCGATGCGGAACTCGGGGCTGCCGGAGACCGACCGGATCTTCCAGGACATGGTGGCGCTCTGTGATGAGACGCCGACCTTCACGGACCTGGACGTGGTGCGGGACGAGCAGCTGTACGCGGCCACCGCGCGCAGGTTCTTCGAGCTCGCGCCGGGCCAGGGGGACGCGCCGCCGTTCAACGACGTGTTCATCGAGGATTACCACGACCACGATCCCGCCAATGTGCAGGACGTCATCGGGCTGGACGCACTCCGGCGCGAGGTGGAGGTGTGGCGGGGCGGGTTCGAGTTCTCGTTCACCGTCGAGGACCAGATGGCGCAGGGCGACCGGGTGTGCACCCGGTGGACCTTCCACGGGCGTCACACGGGCGACTTCCTCGGGATCCCGCCGACCGGGCAGGAGGTCACCATGACGGGGACGACCGTGCACCGCTGCACGTCGGACGGGAAGATCGCCGAGGGCTGGTGGCAGTACGACCGGCTGGGGCTGATGCAGCAGCTCGGGGCGCTGGAACCCACGGAGCTCTGACGCCGCGACGCCCCTTGGGGCAACCGACCCGCCGCCCCTCTAGTGCCGCGTCAGCCAAGGTTTGCCCGTTGAGGAGCGGCGTCCGGTGCGTGCTCTCGGTGTGCCGGCCGGAAGCCCTCGTACTGGACGTACTCGGGCTTTCGGCCGGTGCGGCGAGAGTGCGTGCCGGGCGTCGCGACGGGGCGAACCTTGGCTGATGCGGCACTAGTCGCCTCCGCCTCCGCCTCCCCCGTCCCCACCGCCGCCGTCACTGCCGCCTCCGCCCCCGTCGCCGCCGTCCCCGCCGTCGCTGCCCCAGCCGTCGCCGCCGCCGGGTTCGTTGTCGTCACGGTCCCTGCCGAGGTTGCTGAACCAGGGGCGCTCCCAGATGTCGTCGCCCGTGTTCCGGCGGGGGTTCACGGCGCGGAACCTGGCCAGGCCCGTGGTGTCGCCGAGGCCGAAGGAGACCGCGACCGCGTGAGCCATCACGGCGTCCAGGGGGTCGGGGCTCTCGTAGCGCACGTCGGCCAGCGGCAGCAGCACCGAGCCGGACGGAGGGCCGGGCCGGCGTGAGGGGCGGGTCAGCAGCGCGACGTGCCGGTCGTCGCGCAGCAGCCATGAGCTCTCGGCGTTCTCGCGGCGCAGTGTCCACTGCCGGTCGGGCAGGCGGATCTCGACGCTGCTCTTGGACTTGCGCATCCTCTTGCGGAGTTCGAGCCGTGCGGTGACGTCCCCGACGGCCATGACCAGGCCACCTGCCCGGTCGGCGGCGTCGGGGCGGTAGCCGTACGGTGCCCACAGGCGTACGGCGGGGGCGTGCGGGCCCCAGACGTCCACGCGGACCAGGCGCCGGTCCACGGCGACCGCGACCGGCCCGGCGGGACCCGGTGCGTACCGTCGTGCGATCCACAGGGGCACGCCCTCCGCCTGGGCCCGCGTGGCCAGTGCGGCCACCTGGTCTGCCCCGCCGCACCTGCGCACGGCCAGTTCGCCGAGCGCGTGGGCGAAGTCGGCGGTCCGGCGCACCTTCAGGGGCGTGGTGGTGCCGGTCACGCGGGTGACCGGGACGACGCCCGGGCCCTGCGCCAGCGACTCCAGGGGGCGTTCGGTGCCGCCGCCGCCGAGCCAGCGTCCCCGCAGATACGCCTCGGCCATGGCTGCGAGGTTCAGCTCCTCCAGCGGTGTGGTCCGGCCGCCCCTGCGCAGCCGGTCCTCGGTGAGTTCCGCGGTGCGCGCCAGGGGATTCCTGGACCGTTCCTCGTAGAGCGCCTGGCTCATCGCCACCCCCTTCTGCTCCGGTCTGTAGGAGGTCGCCGACCGGTGCGCCGGTTCCCTGACCGGCGCAGGACGGCACACGGCGAAGGCCCGGCAGCCCCGTTTCCGGGGTGCCGGGCCTTCGCTCGGGCTCGGGCGGGCCGATGTCGTCAGCCCTCAGCCGTCATGCCTCAGTGGGCGTGGCCGTGGCCGTGGCCCGCGGCGGCCGGCTCCTCTTCTTCCTTCTTCTCGACGACCAGGGTCTCGGTCGTGAGGAGGAGGGAGGCGATGGAGGCGGCGTTCTCCAGGGCGGAGCGGGTGACCTTCACCGGGTCGATGACGCCGGCCTTGACCAGGTCGCCGTACTCGCCGGTGGCGGCGTTGAAGCCCTGGCCCTTGTCGAGCTCGGCGACCTTGGAGGTGATGACGTAGCCCTCCAGGCCGGCGTTCTCGGCGATCCAGCGCAGCGGCTCGACGGCGGCCTTGCGGACGACCGCGACACCCGTGGCCTCGTCGCCGGTCTTGCCGAGGTTGCCCTCCAGGACCTTGACGGCGTGGACGAGCGCGGAGCCACCACCGGAGACGATGCCCTCCTCGACCGCGGCGCGGGTCGCGGAGATGGCGTCCTCCAGACGGTGCTTGCGCTCCTTGAGCTCGACCTCGGTGGCGGCACCCACGCGGATGACGCACACGCCGCCGGCCAGCTTCGCGAGGCGCTCCTGGAG
The DNA here is from genome assembly GCF_040637495.1 of Streptomyces sp. NPDC029044. Lineage (NCBI taxonomy): Bacteria > Bacillati > Actinomycetota > Actinomycetes > Kitasatosporales > Streptomycetaceae > Streptomyces > Streptomyces sp. NPDC029044. The sequence goes on along the minus strand of NZ_JBEZWN010000005.1, from coordinate 82,857 downwards.
CTTCTCGCGGTCCCAGTCGGAGTCGGTGGACTCGATCTCGGCCTTGATCTGGGCGACGCGGCCCTGCACGTCGTCCTTGTTGCCGGCGCCGTCGACGACCGTGGTGTCGTCCTTGGTGACGGTGATGCGGCGGGCGGAGCCGAGGACGTCGAGACCGACCTGGTCGAGCTTGAGGCCGACCTCCTCGGAGACGACCGTGGCGCCGGTGAGGACCGCGAGGTCCTGCAGCATCGCCTTGCGGCGGTCGCCGAAGCCGGGGGCCTTGACGGCGACGGCGTTGAAGGTGCCGCGGATCTTGTTCACGACGAGGGTGGAGAGGGCTTCGCCCTCGACGTCCTCGGCGATGATCAGCAGCGGCTTGGAGGCGTTGGACTGGATGACCTTCTCCAGCAGCGGCAGGAGGTCCGCGATGGCGGAGATCTTGCCCTGCGTGATGAGGATGTACGGGTCGTCCAGGACGGCTTCCATGCGCTCCTGGTCCGTCACGAAGTACGGCGACAGGTAGCCCTTGTCGAAGGCCATGCCCTCGGTGAAGTCCAGCTCAAGACCGAAGGTGTTGGACTCCTCGACGGTGATGACACCGTCCTTGCCGACCTTGTCCATCGCCTCGGCGATGAGCTCGCCGACCTGCTGGTCCTGGGCGGACAGGGCGGCGACGGCGGCGATGTCGGACTTCTCGTCGATCGGGCGGGCCGTGGCGAGCAGGTCCTCGGAAACGGCGGCGACGGCGGCGTCGATGCCCTTCTTCAGGGCGGCCGGGGAGGCACCGGCGGCGACGTTCTTCAGGCCCTCGCGCACGAGCGCCTGGGCGAGCACGGTCGCGGTGGTCGTACCGTCACCCGCGATGTCGTTGGTCTTGGTCGCCACCTCCTTGACCAGCTGGGCACCGAGGTTCTCGTACGGGTCCTCGACCTCGACCTCACGGGCGATGGTCACACCGTCGTTGGTGATGGTGGGAGCGCCGAACTTCTTGTCGATGACGACGTTGCGGCCCTTGGGGCCGATCGTCACCTTGACCGTGTCGGCAAGCTTGTTGACGCCGCGCTCGAGGGCGCGACGGGCGTCCTCGTCGAACTTCAGGATCTTCGCCATGGGAGCGTGAGCCCTCTTCCGGAATCTGGGATATACGGCACTGCGCCCCGGGCGCCCGGCTTCTCAGTGATCGCGGGGGCCAGGGGCGCAGTTCAAAGCAATGTGCTTGGGGTGAATTACTTCTCGACGATCGCGAGCACGTCGCGGGCCGAGAGGACGAGGTACTCCTCGCCGTTGTACTTCACCTCGGTGCCGCCGTACTTGCTGTAGAGCACGACGTCGCCGACGGAGACGTCGAGCGGAAGACGGTTGCCGTCCTCGAAGCGGCCCGGGCCCACGGCCAGGACGACGCCCTCCTGGGGCTTCTCCTTGGCGGTGTCCGGGATGACCAGGCCAGAGGCGGTGGTCTGCTCGGCGTCGAGCGGCTGGACCACGATGCGGTCCTCGAGCGGCTTGATGGCAACCTTGGAGCTGGTGGTCGTCACGATCCGACCTCCCCCTTCGGAGATCTCACGGGGTTAACTGTCTGAGGTGGCGACCAGGTGGATCCGTCGTCGCGGGTGCCGGACCTGCCCGTCGCTGTGTTGGCACTCTCCTAGGGGGAGTGCCAGAGCCGAGACTATGACTGCGATTAGCACTCGGTCAAGCGGACTGCTAATTGCCGACGGCGCGTCGGCCGGGTGCTTTCTGCGGGCGGCCCTCCGGACGGTCCTCCAGGTGGTCCTCCAGCCGACCCACCCGCAGCCCCCGGTCCCCGATCTCCCGCAGCAGCCGCTCGGTCCGTTCCGTGAGGGTCAGGGACCCGGTCCCGCCGGACGGCACCGAGACGATGTCTCCGGCGCGCAGGGCGGGCTCGCCCCGGGTGTAGGTCAGTTCGCCGTGGCCGTCCAGGGACGCCCGCCACAGGACGACGGCCGTGATGCCGCAGTCGGCGGCCGCGCGCAGGGTCGTCGTGTCGTAGGTGCCGTAAGGCGGACGGAAGAGGCGGGGGCTGATGCCGAAGCGGGAGCGGAGCTTGTGCTGCTGGCCGCAGATCTCGGCGCGCTGCCCGGCGTAGGGCAGGCCGCGCAGGGCGGGGTGGTCGAGGGTGTGGTTCTGGATGGAGGCGCCGACCGCGCGCAGCCGGGCGAAGTGGCCGTAGCCGGGTCCCACGACGCTGTCCGTGAGGAACAGGCTGACCGGGAGCCGCCGTTCGCGGACGAGGCCGACGAAGCGGGGGTCGCGTTCGGCGCCGTCGTCGTAGGTGAGGAAGACGACCGGGGCGCGGGTGGGGACGTGATCCACGACGGGGGGCAGGCGGCGGCTGTCGGCCGCCGCGCGTGCCGGGTCCTGCGCGCGGCCGTCGGCGGGGCCCGGCCGTTCCCCCGCCACCCCGGCGCAGCCGGCCAGCAGGGCCGCGCACAGCACGGCGGCGGCCGGCCGCCTCACAGGTAGTCCTCCAGCCGTCCCACCGCGTATCCCTGAGCCGTGACCTTGTCCAGGAAGCGGCGGACCATGTCGGCCATCGTGCCCTTCCACTGTCCGGGGCCCCGGAAGTGTGTGAGGACGATGTCCCCCGGGCGCAGCTTGCGGTCGCCTTCGCGGTACTCCCAGTGGTCGGCGAAGACCTCCTGGTTCCACAGGGGCACGTACGCGATGCCGCAGGCCTTGGCGGCGCGCAGGGTCGCCCGGTCGTAGCTGCCGAAGGGCGGGCGGAAGAGGTCGGGACGTTTGCCGAACCGCTTCTCCAGGTAGCGCTGCATGCCGCAGATCTCGCGCTTCTGCGCCCGGTAGGACAGCCCCCGCAGGTTGGGGTGGTGGAGGGTGTGGTTGTTCAGGACCACGCCCCTGGACTGCATCTTCCGGAAGTACCGGGTGTCGTCCTTGACCAGGTAGCCGCTGAGGAATGCGGTGTACGGGACGTCCAGGTCGCTCATCATCCGCAGGAACGCCCGGTCCTTCTCTGCGCCGTCGTCGATGGTGAGGAAGACGACCTTGTCCCGGGTGGGGACCGTGGTGAAGACGGGCGGGAGGTTCGACCTCCGGTGGCCGTTCACCTCGAAGCCCTTGCGGGTCCTGATCCTCGGCTTCTTCGCCGGGGGCTGCGGGGCGGCGAGTGGGGTCCTGCGCAGGTCCCAGCGGTGCGCGGCAGCGGCCCGGGCGGCGTGCGCGGCGCGCAGTTTGCCGGCGTAGGAGTCGAGCGCACGGGCCGGGGGCGCGTCGAGGGGCTGCTGGCCGCCGGCCGGGGTGACCTGGTCGCCGCCGCCTCCCTGCGCGCAGCCGGAGGCGATGGCGGCGAGCACGAGCACGGCGAGGCCGATCCGTACGCGTGCGGGCACACGCCCCCCTGCCCGGCTTTTGTCATTTTGTACGACTGCTCGCATGGTGCCGGATCCTCGCAGCCCCTCCCGCCGGTCCCGGCCCGACACCGCGGCCGGTGCCCGACCATCCACCGACTGGCCCACACGGCTGCGGCCCGCCGCCGTGGCCGACAATGATCCGGTGAACGACCTCGCCCCCCTCCTCACCCCCGAAGGCCGCGCCCTCCTCGACGAGGTGCGGGACACCGACCCCGCGCAGGAGCTGGCCGTCGCGACCCGGCTGCGCCGCGAGCACCCCGCCGAGCTGGTGTCGGCGGCGCTCGGGCAGGCGCGGCTGCGGCAGCGGGCGGCGGTGAAGTTCGGGGCCGAGGACGCGAGCCGGATGTTCTTCACGCCGAACGGGGTCGAGCAGTCGACCCGGGCGAGCGTGGCGGCCTACCGGGCCCGGCGCATGGCCGACCTGGGCATCACCTCGGTCGCCGACCTGTGCTGCGGCATCGGCGGCGACGCGATCGCGCTGGCCCGCGCCGGGATCCGGGTGCTGGCCGTGGACCGCGACCCGCAGACGGCCGCGGCGGCCCGGGCGAACGCCGACGCGCTGGGACTGACCGGCCTCGTCGAGGTCCGCGAGGCGGACGTCACGGAGGTGGACACGGCCGGTTTCGACGCCGTGTTCGTCGACCCCGCCCGGCGCGGCGGCCGCGGCCGGATCTTCGACCCCGAGGCCTACTCACCGCCCCTGTCCTGGGCCGTGTCCGCCGCCCGCCGGGCCCCTCGTGCCGCCGCGCTGAAGATCGCCCCCGGCATCCCGCACGAGGCGGTCCCCGAGGACGCCGAGGCCGAGTGGATCTCCGACGGCGGGGACGTCAAGGAGGCGGTGCTGTGGTTCGGCACCGAGCCGGGAGCGGTCCGCGCGACCCTGCTGCCGGGGCCCCGCACCCTGCTCTCCCGCGGTCTGCCCGACCCCGCGGTCCGCCGGCCGGGGCGCTACCTCTACGAGCCCGACGGCGCCGTCATCCGAGCCCACCTGGTCGCCGAGGTGGCCGACCGGGTCGGCGGCGGGCTGCTCGACGCGACCATCGCGTACGTCACGGCGGACACCCTGCACCCGACCCCGTACGCCACGGCCTACGAGATCACCGACCACCTGCCCTTCAACGTCAAGAAGCTGAAGGCGCTGCTGCGGGAGCGGCGGGTCGGCACGCTGACCGTGAAGAAGCGGGGCTCGGCGGTCGAGCCGGAGGAGCTGCGCCGGAAGGTCAAGCCGCAGGGCCCGCACGCGGCGACGGTGTTCCTGACCCGGGTGGCGGGGGCGCCCGCGATGCTCATCGGGCACCCGGCCCGGGCCTAATGCCCCGGCAGGCAACGTCTGCCCCTCAAGGAGCGGCGTCCGGTGCGTGCTCTCGGCGTGCCGGCCGGAAGCCCTCGTACTGGACGTACTTGAGCTTTCGGCCGGTGCGGCGAGGGCGCGTGCCGGGCGTCGCGACGGGGCGAACGTTGCCTGTTGGGGCACTGGCTAGGACTGCTCCGCCGCCCGCCCGAGCAGCAGCTCCCGTTCCCGTTCGTTGCGGGTCAGGGACGCCGCCCGTTCGAACTCGGCGCGGGCCTCGGCCGGACGGTCCAGGCGGGCGAGCAGGTCGCCGCGGACGCTGGGCAGCAGGTGGTAGTCGCGCAGGGCGGGGTCGCCGGCCAGGGCGTCGACGAGGGCGAGGGCCTCGGCCGGGCCCCGCGACATCGAGACGGCCACCGCGCGGTTCAGCTCCACGACCGGCGACGGGGAGCGGGCGGCCAGGAGGCCGTAGAGGGTGGCGATGCGGGACCAGTCGGTCTCCTCGTAGGTGTACGCGTGCGCGTGGCAGGCGGCGATGGCCGCCTGGAGCAGGTACGGGCCCGGGGCACCGCCGGAGGTGGCCTCGGCCCGGCCCAGTGCGGCGAAACCGCGGGCGATGAGCATGCGGTTCCAGCGCGAGCGGTTCTGGTCCCGCAGCAGGACCGGCTCGCCGGAGGGGCCCGTGCGGGCCGCCGTACGGGACGCCTGGAGCTCCAGGAGCGCGGTGAGGCCGTGCACTTCGGGTTCCTTCGGCATGAGGGCCGTGAGCACCCGGGCCAGGCGCAGGGCGTCCTCGCACAGGGACGGGCGGAGCCAGTCGTCGCCGGCGGTGGCGGCGTACCCCTCGTTGAAGATCAGGTAGATGACGTCGAGGACCGAGCCGAGGCGGGCCTCGCGGTCGGGGCCGTGGGGCACCTCGAAGGCGACGTTCCTAGTCGCCAGGGTGCGTTTGGCGCGGACGATGCGCTGCGCGACCGTCGGCTCCGGGACGAGGAACGCGCGGGCGATCTCGGCCGTGGTGAGACCGCCGAGCAGGCGCAGGGTCAGGGCGGTGCGGGCCTCGGTGGACAGGACCGGGTGGCAGGCCGTGAAGACCAGGCGGAGCAGGTCGTCGTCGATGTCGTCGGGATCGGCGGGCTCCTTGGGCGGGGCCGCCGCGTCGGGCAGGGCCCGGCCGATCTCCGCCAGCTTGCGGGCGTAGTTCTCCCGGCGCCGGACCAGGTCGACGGCGCGGTGACGGGCGGTGGTCATGAGCCATGCGCCCGGATTGTCCGGCACCCCGTCCCGCGGCCACTGCTCCAGCGCCGCGACCAGCGCGTCCTGCGCGAGTTCCTCCGCGATGCCGACGTCCCGGACGATGCGGGTGACCCCGGCGATGATCCGGGGCGACTCCATACGGAAGACGGTCTCGATGGCCCCGACGGCACGCTCGGCCCGGGGTGGGGCGGGTCGCGAGTCCGGGGTGGGCTGCGAGTCCGGGGTGGGCTGCGAGTCCCGGGTGGGCTGCGAGTCCCGGGTGGGCTGCGAGTCCCGGGTGGGCTGCGAGTCCCGGGTGGGCTGCGAGTCCCGGGTGGGCTGCGAGTCCCGGGTGG